>ONBD01000043.1 GCA_900315985.1 uncultured Eubacteriales bacterium
TTAAAGAATAATAGGGATTGATTATATGCTTGATGCCAAACCTGCGGTTTTAACCGTTACACAACTTAATAAGTATGTTAAGTCAATTCTTGATGCAGACTATAATTTACAGCTTGTGTTTATGGTCGGTGAAATATCGAATTTTACAAATCACCGTTCGGGTCATCTGTATTTCACGCTTAAAGACGAGCAGAGTACCATTAAGGCTGTTATGTTCAGACAAAATGCTTTACGGCTTAAATTTACGCCTGCCGACAGTATGCGTGTTATAGTGCGAGGCAGAGTGTCGGTTTACGAAGCGACAGGTCAGTATCAGTTCTATGTTGACGATATGCAGCCTGACGGAATAGGCGCACTTGCAATGCAGTTTGAACAGCTTAAGGAAAAGCTTGCAGGCGAAGGCATATTTGACCCTGAACATAAAAAGCCTATACCGCAATATCCCGAAAAAGTAGGCATTATAACCTCTCCGACGGGCGCAGCTTTACAGGATATGCTTAATATTCTCGGCAGACGGTTTAAATACAGCGAGGTCGTATTTTATCCTGCACAGGTGCAGGGCGAGGACGCTGTACCGCAGATTATAAAGGGAATAAAGCTGTTTAACGAGAAAAAAGCGGCTGATGTTCTGATTGTCGGCAGAGGCGGCGGCTCCATTGAAGATTTATGGGCGTTTAACAGCGAGGCGCTCGCAAGAGAGATTTATGCTTCCGAAATACCTGTTATATCTGCTGTGGGACATGAAACAGATTTTACAATTTCTGATTTTGCGGCGGATTTAAGAGCTGAAACACCGTCAGCTGCAGCAGAATATGCCGTACCCGATTATGATGAACAGTTAAACTATATAAACAGGTTGAGCAATGCCTTATACACCTGTGAGAAGGCTTTGATAAGTCGGAAAAGAGAGAGCATAAAGCTTTTACAAAATTCGCCCTGTATTAAAAATCCGTATAAGAATATCGAATATAAACAGCTTTATCTCGACGGGGTTTGCGAGTCATTGAATAGCATCGAAACAAGAATTCTTGAAAAAAAGCGGCTTGAATTTTCGGGCTTGGTTTCAAAGCTTCATGCCTTAAGTCCTTTGAAGGTGCTTTCAAGAGGTTACAGCGCTGTGTATCATAACGGCGAAATTGTAAAATCCGAAAAACAGGTAAGTGTAAATGACGAAATAAATGTTAAGCTCTCAGACGGCGGGCTTAAATGTCTTGTTAAGGAGAAATTGTGATGGAGTTAACATATGAACAGGCAATTAAAGAGCTTGAAAATATCGTTTCAAAGCTTGAAAATTCCGAGGTTTCGCTTGAGGAGTCAATCTCTCTTTTTGAAAAGGGAACTGAGCTTGTAAAAATATGCAACGGCAAGCTCAATACAGCAGAGCAAAAATTTACTCAGCTTTTAAAAGAAGACAATCAGGAGTGATATTATGAATTATTCTTTGGAAAGCTATATAGATATAATTAACAAAGCATTAAGCGAAAAGCTTTATAAGGTAAATGACGGGCAGGATTACATCCGTGACGCTATGAGTTACAGCCTTGAAAACGGCGGCAAAAGAATAAGGCCCGTGCTTACTCTTGAATTCTGCAGAGCGTGCGGCGGTAATGTAGAGGACGCTGTCAATTTTGCCTGCGCTGTTGAAATGATTCACACCTACTCTTTAATTCATGACGATTTACCGTGTATGGACAATGACGATTTCAGAAGAGGCAAGCCGTCCTGTCATAAGAATTTCGGCGAGGAATATGCTCTTCTTGCAGGCGACGGACTTTTGACGCTTGCTTTTGAAACTGCTTTGGGCGAGAATAATTCCGTAAAGCCTGAGAATATAATTAAAGCTGTCAGGTCATTAGCTGAGCTTGCAGGTATTTCCGGTATGGTAGGCGGTCAGGTGCTTGACCTTCAGTCTGAGGGCAAAGAGCCTTCACTCCCGAAACTTCAGACCATTGACAGACTTAAAACGGGCGCTTTGATTAAAGCATCTGTATTGCTCGGCTGTTATGCCGCTAATGTTGACGACAAGGCTGTAATTGACGCCGCTTTAAAATATGCAGAGTGCATAGGCGTTGCTTTTCAGATTGTTGACGACATACTTGATGTTACAAGTGATTCACTGACCTTAGGCAAGCCCGTGGGCAGTGATATTAAGAACGATAAAATAACCTATGTTTCGTTTATGGGTATTGAAAATGCCAAAAAAGAGGTCGGCAGACTTACTGATGAAGCAATAAATGCTTTGGCTGTATTTAATGAAGATACAGCGTTCTTAAAGGATTTTGCCTTGAAGCTGTCGAACAGAAACAAATAATTACAACTGCGTGAGGTGCGCAATGCAGTATATTGATAAAATATATTCGCCTGATGATGTAAAAAAACTTCAGAAAAATGAATTACCTGCTCTTGCAAGCGAATGCCGTGAGGTGCTGATTGATACCGTTTCAAAAAACGGCGGTCATTTAGCGTCTAACCTCGGCGTTGTCGAATTGACAATAGCTTTGCACAGGGTTTTTAATTCTCCTTATGACAAAATAATTTGGGATGTCGGGCACCAGGCTTATACCCATAAGCTTCTGACCGGCAGGTACAATGAATTCTGCACTCTCAGACAGGAGGGCGGACTTTCAGGCTTTACCAAGCCGTCTGAAAGTATACATGACATTTTTTACAGCGGACATTCAAGCGTTTCAATTTCACAGGCTTTAGGTGTTGCGATTGCAAACAGCCTTAACAATGAAAAAAATACTACCGTGGCAGTTATCGGCGACGGTGCGCTTACGGGCGGTCTTGCATACGAAGCTCTTAATAATGCGGGCAGGGTAGGTAAAAGACTGATTGTAATACTCAATGACAACGAAATGTCAATTTCAAAAAATGTCGGCTCTGTCGCAAGGTACCTTGCCGTTATCCGTTCAAAGCCGAGGTATTATAAATTAAAGGCAAGAACAGAAAAGGTTTTGAATCATATTCCGTTAATCGGAAAACGACTTTCAAATCTGATTTACAGGCTGAAAACAAGATTTAAAAACTTTATATATAAAAGCACTTTCTTTGAGGATTTAGGCTTCAGATATATGGGACCTATTGATGGCCATAATATTGAACAGCTTTGTGAAGCGCTCGAAACTGCCAAAATGATTAAAGACAGACCTGTACTTTTACATATCAACACCGTTAAGGGTAAGGGTTACGATTTTGCCGAAAAATCACCGAGCGAATTCCATGGCATTTCTAAATTCAATATAAATACGGGCGAGCCTAATTACTGCGGCACTAATTTTTCCGAGGAATTCGGCAAGCTTATGTGCGATCTGGCTGCAAAAGATAAAAGAATTTGCGCTGTTACAGCCGCAATGTCCTTGGGTACAGGTTTGAAGCCGTTTTCAGAGCAGTTCCCGAAGCGGCTTTTTGATGTAGGTATTGCCGAGGAACATGCTGTTACATTCTCTGCAGGTCTTGCAAAGGGCGGTATGGTGCCTGTATTCGCTGTGTATTCAACCTTTTTACAGCGCTGTTTTGACCAGCTTGTGCATGACGGCACTATGCAGAATCAGCATATGATTATAGCTGTTGACCGTGCAGGCTTTGTCGGCGAGGACGGTATTTCACATCAGGGCATACTTGACGCTTCATTTTTAAACAGCATACCAAAGCTTCAGATTTATTCTCCGAGTACATATAAGTCTCTTAAAAAATGCTTTGTAAACGCAATTTATCATAATGACGGGCTTATAGCTATAAGGTATCCGAGAGGAACTGAAAAAAAAGAACCCGAAACCTTTGATTTCAGCTGTGATAATTACGATATTTACGGCAATCTAAATTCAAAAAATTATATAGTAACTTACGGCAGAATTTCGTCATTTGCATTTGAAGCTGCTGACAGGCTTAAAAAAGACGGTAAAGATTTTGCAGTACTTAAGCTTAACAGAATAAAGCCTGTTGATTTAGAGGCGATTAAGACTGTATGCAATGCCGAAAACATTTATTTCTTTGAAGAGGGTATAAAATCAGGCGGTATAGGCGAAAGCTTTTTAACCCTGTTAAATGAAAACGGCTATAAGGGTAAATTTAAGTTGACAGCTGTTGACGAGGAATTTGTTGAGCATGCGCCTGTTTCAAAGCTTTTTGAAAAGTATTCGCTTGATACGGAGTCTATGATAAGAATTTGTACGGAGAATGACAATGGCTAAGACAGATAAAAGATTGGATGTTGCCATTTTTGAGCAGGGCTTTGCCGATTCCCGTGCAAAAGCGGGCGCACTTATTATGGCAGGTCAGGTATATGTGAATTCGCAGAAGATTACAAAAGCAGGTTATAATCTTAAAGCGGATGATGTAATAGAAGTAAGAGGGGACAAGCTTCCTTTTGTCAGCCGTGGCGGTTTGAAGCTTGACAAGGCTATTAAAGAATTCGACCTGAAGCTTGATGATTGCGTCTGTATGGATATAGGCGCATCTACGGGCGGATTTACCGACTGTATGCTTCAAAACGGCGCAAGAAAGGTTTATGCAGTTGATGTCGGTTACGGTCAGCTTGCCTGGAAGCTCAGAAGCGACGAAAGAGTTGTAAATATGGAGAGGACAAACTTTCGTTATCTGACGGTTGACGATATTGACGAAATGCTTGATTTTGCAAGCGTTGATGTGTCTTTTATTTCGCTTAAAATAATACTGCCCGTGCTTTATGAGCTTTTAAATGATAAAGCTTGCGCTGTCTGTCTTATCAAGCCTCAGTTTGAAGCAGGCAGAGATAAAGTTGGCAAAAAAGGCGTTGTCAGAGAGATTGAAACTCATAAAGAGGTAGTAAATAATATTATTAACTTTGCTTTTGAAACAGGTTATTCCGTACTGAATTTAAGCTTTTCACCCATAAAAGGACCTGAGGGCAATATTGAATATCTTATGTATATTCAAAAATCTGCTGAAAGTAAAATTCAGTCAGTTGATAATATTGATTTTATTGTTGAAAGCTCACACGAGCTGTTGGACAAGAGGTAATGCATATGAAATTTGCACTTTTACCGAATTTAACAAGAAAAAATGCAAGGGAAGTTACATTAAAGGTTTGTGATTTCTTTAAAGAGAACAATGTAGAGTACTGCTTTGAAGAAAGTCTGAGAGGGGAGTTTTCAGACAGCGAAAGGTATCTTCCAGAAAACGAACTTCTTGACTTTGCTGACATTATAATTGCTATCGGCGGCGACGGCTCTATTATTCATGCCGCAAAAAAAGCCTGCAAGTATTCAAAGGCTGTATTAGGAATAAACGCAGGCAATCTTGCTTTTATGGCAGGCGTTGAGAATAATGAAATTGAGCTTCTGAAGGAGCTTATAAACGGCAATTATAAAACAGATAAACGAATGCTTCTCGATGTAAAGATATATGACAGAAGCGAAAAGCTTTTATTTGCCGAGGACTGCTGTGTAAACGATATTGTCATCGCAAGAGGGCAGATGATTAAAATGATTCGTCTTAATGTTTCCTGCGACGGCGACAGAATAAACGAGTATTATGCAGACGGCATTATTATATCAACCCCGACAGGCACTACTGCATATTCGCTTTCGGCAGGCGGTCCCGTTGTTGACCCGAAAATCAAGAGTATAGTGCTTACACCTATATGTACTCATTCGCTGTTTTCCCGTTCAATAATTTTTGACTCGGACTCACAGCTTTGTGTTAAAATCCCTGACGAAGAAAAAGAGGAAATATGTATTTCCTGCGACGGCGACGAGTCAATTATTATTCCGTCGGGAAGTAAAATTGTAATTGAAAAGTCAAAGACTTATGCAGATTTTATAAGAATTAAAAACGATTCGTTTATAGATGTGCTTAACAGCAAGCTTGCACAGAGGAGAGTATAAAATGAAAAAAAGAAGACATGAACTGATTTTAAAGCTTATTAAAGAAAATGTAATATCAACTCAGGAGGAGCTTTTGGAAAAGCTTGTTGAAAACGGATTTGCCGTTACGCAGGCAACAGTTTCAAGAGATATAAATGAGCTTCATCTTGTAAAGGTTCAGACAAAGCAGGGTCAGAAGTATGCCATTAACGAGCAGAACTCAAACCATATAAATAAATTTCATACTATTTTCGCCCAGTCGGTAATTAGCGTTGACTTCGGCGGAAACATCTGCTGTATAAAGTGCTTTGCAGGTACGGCAAATGCGGCAGCTGCAACGATTGATGCTTTGAATTACCCTGAGGTAGTCGGCACTCTTGCAGGCGACGATACTTTGTTTATTCTGTTAAAAACCGAGGCTGCTGCTTCAGATTTTAAAAATAAGATTGAAGAATTTTTGCGTGAGGGTTAATAATGCTGTCTAATCTGCAAATCGAAAACATTGCCATTATTAAAAATGCTGTCATTGACTTTAATGACGGCTTTAATGTAATGACAGGTGAGACAGGCGCAGGTAAATCTATAATTATTGACTCATTAAATGCCGTTCTCGGTGAAAGAACATCAAGAGAGCTTATAAGAACAGGCTGTGATTTTGCGAGCGTCAGCGCTGTTTTTTATGACAAATCAGACGCTGTTAATTCTGTTTTAAGCGAGCTTGATATTTTGCCCGAAGATGACGGAAGTATTATCATTTCACGAAAAATAACTGCTGACGGCAAAAACAACTGCAAAATTAATGGGGTAAGCGTGACTGTTTCAAGCTTAAAAAAATTAGGCTCATTCCTTGTTAATATTCACGGTCAGCTTGACAATCAGGCTTTGCTTAATCCTGAATTTAATATGAGCTATATTGACAGCATAGCTGATAATGCAGGTCTTATTGAAAAATACAGAGAGTCTTATAACGAATATACAGAAACCTTGAAGGCGCTTGAAAAGCTTAATGTTGACGAGGAGCAAAAAATGCGCAGACTTGACACATTGAGCTATCAGATAAAAGAGATTGAAAATGCGCATATAGTACCGGGCGAGTACGCATCACTTAAAGAAAAACAGAGTTTTTACAGAAACGCAGAAAAGCTTACGGCGGCTCTTAATTCTGCGTATGAAGCCTTGAACGGCAACAGTGATATTGACGGCGCTGTTTCGTTAAGCTTTGCAGCTTCCAACAAATTGAACAACTGTGCAGATATGCCCGAAAGTGTGAACGAGCTTTCAAAAAGAATTGAGGAAAGCGCATATAACTTAAGTGACTGTGCAGATGAGCTCGGCAGTGTGCTTGACTCTCTTGAATTTGACGAGTCAGATGTCAATTTTGTCGAGGAGCGGCTTGCTTTAATTCATGATTTGTCAAGAAAATACGGAAAAACCGAAGAAGATATTATTGAGTATTATAACAATGCAGTCAGCGAGCTTGACAGCATTGAAAATGCCGACGAATTAAAATCAAAGCTTGAAAAAGAGCTGAAAGAGAAATACAGTGTTGCTTTTGAAAATGCAAAGGAGCTTTCAAAATCAAGAATTTTTGCAGGCAACAGCTTTTGTCTTAATGTATGTGAAGAGTTAAAATTTTTAAATATGCCCAATGTTAAATTCTTTGTTGAAATCAATCCCACGGAATTGAACGAAAACGGCATTGATACTGTTGAATTTTTCCTCTCTGCCAACGCAGGTGAAGCGCCCAAGCCGCTTCACAAAATTGCCTCGGGCGGCGAGTTGTCAAGAATAATGCTTGCTATAAAAAGCGTTCTTGCCGAAAAAGATAACATCGGCACTCTTGTATTTGATGAGATTGACACGGGCGTCAGCGGAAGCGCAGCACAGAAAATTGCAATTAAGCTTAAGAGCGTTTCTTCTTCGCATCAGGTTATTTGCGTTACGCACTTAGCTCAGATAGCTGCATATGCAGATCGACATATGCTTATTGAAAAGGCGGAAAAAGAGGGGCATACCTATACTAGTGTCAGAGCTTTAAACTTTGACGAAAGGAAACGGGAGCTTGCCCGTATTATGGGCGGTATGTCAATTACTCAATCGCTTATTGACAGCGCAGAGCACATGCTTAATGACGCACAAAATAAAAGTTGACAAATAATTTTAAATGTGTATAATACATACAAAGATGTTGACACGAAGAAGTAACGGAACTGCCTTAGGCAAAGAGAGCTTTCGGTTGGTGTGAGAGAGCGCAGGGTGTCCGTGAAATACATCGTCGAGTCGTTGCCCTGAAACAGCAGTAGGGGCAAACGGGCGTACCCGTTACAGTACAGAGTAATGTCGGTTACTCGCTGAGGCTGTGTTTGTGAAAGCACAGCGAATATGAGGTGGTATCACGCTAATGCGTCCTCTGTCTTATGACAGGGGACTTTTTTGTGTCAATTCTTTATTATGTTGGAGATTAATTAACATATGTCAAGTCGAGGAAAAAATAGTGGCTTTAATGGGTTAGGACTTTTTGCACTGTTAATATTTGGTTTGATAGTTGCGGTAGTTAATACTGTTATTAAATTTGTATACGACAATAAGGTGTTGTTTATGGTTCTTGTTATTATTATATTTTTGGTAGTTTTGATTTTCATTTTAGTAAAAGAACATACTAAAAATCAGCGAAAAAAACTTTTAAGTGATATATTGAACGAACTACAAATTCCTACCTTAGAATTAGGAAAATATGATTATCGTGTAGTTGTAAAAAGTCATCAAGCATTAGAAAATTATTCTGATGTTAAATTCTTTAAGGAAAATGATATTCTTGAAAAAGCAAAGAGTATAATTGATGATAGAGTTAGAAAAAAAGATAGTATTAACACTTTTTTGAAATATAATTCTTATATGTTGAGTTCACAATATGAGTATGTTAAGAGTCAATTGGTAACTTATTCGTTTAATGCAGGTTATTATAGAGTTTTAATCGTTTATATTACTCCCGCAGGTAATAATAGAGGCGAAAGAATACTTCAAATTAATCCTGCACGAATTAATGAATTTGTTAATCAACCTGAACTTTTAATGTCTAAGGGAGAATATAACAGGCTAGTAAAAGAAAAAGAAACAAAAGAGCTTGATGCCAAAAAACACTTTTTTATTAACCGTATCAATTCGTTAGATAAATATTTAAATAATTCTAAAAATAAATTTAAAACAAAATCTCTTAATAAAGATCTTTATGTATTTGTTAAAAACAAAAAACTAGACGAAAAAAAGTTCGACATTTATAAAATAAAGACTACTGATTCTGTATTTTGGCTTGAACTTGAAAAAGATATTACAGAAATTGATAAAAGAATTAAGATTACTACTGAAATTGATAAAAAGATCGTAAATTACTATAATTCTGAAGAGTTTAAGATGATAAAAGAAACTTGCAAATCTTTAATTCAAGCACAAGAAGAGTTTAATAAATACATTAGTGAAAAAGCCAACGCTATAACACAATTGTTTGGTAAAAGAATTGTTAGAAATGAAACACAAATTGTAGATAAGAACAATTATATTAGACCTTATAAAAAAAGCATTACTCCGTTTACTGCTGAAGTGTCATCATCAGTTTTTGCAAGCGCTGAGAATAATCCGATAGATTATATTATTAAATATTTTTATCCTAATAGAAGTCAATATCCTGATCAAATTAACAAACTTAGAGTCTTAATTGAAGAACTGGAAACACTAAATGAAGCTAAAATTATTATTGAAAATTATAAAAAAGACTATAAACAATATCTTCTAAATGTTCCTGAGTATATTTTGAAGATTGACGAAGATGGATTTTATTCCAGATTAGGTTTAACAATAATTGATGAAAGCGTCTTGAATGTTGAGTATAGATTTACATATACAAGTGAAGGCGGTAAAGCACAGCGAACATTTCCAGTTCCTATGTCTGAAGAGAATATTATAGAATTGATAAATAGGTTGGAGAGTAAATTATCCATAGATGCACTTGCAAAAGAGCAAAGAGCATTAATGACAACTAAACTTAGAAATTATATTAAAGAGCGTGACAATTACACTTGCTGTGAATGTGGCAATTCGATTTATAAGGAACCTAATTTGTTACTAGAAGTTGACCATATTAATCCCATATCAAACGGCGGATTAACTACAGAAGATAATTTGCAAACGCTTTGTTGGAAATGTAATCGTAGAAAAGGATCCAAGGTTATTTCATAAAACTAAATAATTCGGAGGTAATATAAATGGGAATTTATGAAGAACTGCAGCAAAGAGGACTTATTGCGCAGGTAACAAATGAAGAAGAAATCAGAGAAATGGTTAATGCAGGCAAGGCTAAATTCTATATCGGCTTTGACTGTACTGCCGACAGCCTTACCGCAGGTCATTTTATGGCTCTTACTCTTATGAAAAGACTTCAGCAGGCAGGCAATCAGCCTATTGCACTTATCGGCGGCGGCACTACTATGATCGGCGACCCGTCTGGCAGAACCGATATGAGAAAAATGCTTACCCGTGAAGATATTGATCACAACGCAGAGTGCTTCCGCAAGCAGATGGAAAAATTCATTGAATTCGGTGAAGGCAAGGCAATAATGGTTAACAATGCCGACTGGCTTCTCGACCTTAATTATGTTGAGATGTTAAGAGAAGTAGGCACCTGCTTTTCTGTTAACAATATGCTTCGTGCCGAGTGCTATAAGCAGAGAATGGAAAAAGGTCTGTCATTCTTTGAGTTCAACTATATGATTATGCAGAGCTATGACTTCTACTATCTGTTCCAGCATTACGGCTGTAATATGCAGTTTGGCGGCGATGACCAGTGGAGCAATATGCTCGGCGGTACTGAGCTTATCCGCAAAAAACTCGGCAAAGACGCTCACGCTATGACCATTACTCTTCTTACCGATTCAAACGGCAAGAAAATGGGCAAGACCGCAGGAAATGCAGTATGGCTTGACCCGAACAAAACAAGTCCGTTTGATTTTTATCAGTACTGGAGAAATGTTGATGATGCTGATGTTATTAAGTGCATCAGAATGCTGACATTCTTACCTCTTGACGAAATTGAAAAGATGGCATCATGGGAGGGTAGTCAGCTCAATACCGCAAAGGAAATTCTTGCTTTTGAGCTTACAAAGCTTGTTCACGGCGAGGAGGAAGCTAAAAAAGCGCAGGAGGGCGCAAGAGCATTGTTCTCGGGCGCAGGCAATACCGAAAATATGCCTACCTTTGCATTGACTGATGCAGACTTTACCGACGGTCAGATACTTGTTAATGACATAATGCTCAAAGCAGGTCTTATCTCGTCAAAGGGTGAGGGCAGACGCCTTATTGAGCAGGGCGGCGTTTCAGTTGATGACGAGAAGGTAAAGACACCCTTTGATGCCTTGACAAAGGTTAACTTTGAAAAGGGTTATGTTATAGTTAAAAAGGGTAAAAAAGTATTTTATAAGGTTTTGCTTAAATAATAGCTTTAACAGGTGATTATTATGACAAATAGCGAATTATGTGTTAAAGATAGACCGTTAAGTAATCTTTTTTTTAATATTAATAAAAGCATTGAAAAACATCCTTTTGCTTTTTTAATACTTTTGGTGTCTATTACGGTCATTTTTGTATTTCATAAGTTTATATTTGAACGGCAGGGCTACATTTACTGTGATATTGGCAGTGATACTGAAAATGTTTACTATCCTTTTTTTCATACGCTGTTAAATAAAATTATTACTCATGATTTTACTCTATGGACATTTGAGTACGGTACAGGCACCAATATTCTTACCAGACAGGCTGATGTCGGGAGCATTTTTACCTACATAGCATTCTTATTTGGAGAAAAAGGAATTAAATATCTACTTGTGTTTACACAAATTTTAAAAATATATACGTGTGCAAGTCTTTGCTGGCTATATATATCGCATTTTAAATTCTCTGTTTTGCCAAAAATCCTTGTTTCTTACGCATATGCTTTTAATGGTTTTTTGATTCTATGGGGTCAACATTATTTTTTCGGCGGAGCAAGTGTTTGTATTATTCTTTTATTACTGACAATTGAAGTTGCCTTTGCCGACAGGCGAAAAGCTGTATATGTTGCATTTGCAACTTGCGCTTCGCTATGCACCAGCTATTATATTGGATATATGATACTGCTTTTTGCTGGCATATACACTGTATTAAGAAGTATATATTTATATAAGGTAAATCAATATAAAGATGCAATTAAAACTCTTTTGATAATTTTAGCTGCTGTTGTTGTAGGATTTATGCTTTCCGCATTTATTTTTATACCTTCTGCAATATATCTTTTGAGTAACAGCGATAGGGTTTCCGGTGGTACGATAGATCTTGCTACGATTGTGAATAATATTTTTTCATTCCACGATTTAGCAACTAATGCGACCAGCGGATTAAGAATGTATTCAAACAATATAATGGGAACCGTCGCTTATTCTGGTGTGCGTAATTACTACGAAGCACCGCAGTATTTCTTTACAAGTCTTAATGTTTTTGTAATTATTATATATTTCCTGGAATCAGTCTTTAATATCAAAAAAGATACAAAAAAGTCTTTATTAGGTATAGGAACTGTTTTAATTGTTCTCTACTCTGTTGTTAATCCGTTGATCTCAATTGTTTTTAACGGGTTTACAAATCCGTTTGACAGATATACATTTGTTTTAATGCCTTTATTTTGTCTCTGGCATGCTGATGTTTTTGATAAAATATTGAAAAACAAATTAAAATACAAATATTTTGAGTTGTTTGCAGCAACAATTATATCTACCTTGATTTTATATTTTTCATTCAAGTATGTAGGTAACAAATATAATGTTGCAAAATACTCGCTATACGCTTGTTTTATAGTTATTTTTGCTTTTGCATTTATATCTTTTTTCTTAAGCACATTTAAAAACAAAACATTAAGAGTTTTTTCTTCAATGTTAATTATAGCTCTTATTGTTGCAAACGTTAATTTTGAGTGTTATGTTACTACTAATTGCCGATGGATTGCAACAGATGTACATAGCTGGAGCTATACAGGAAATGAAAGTGATCCGGTAAAATCCGCCTTAAGTTATCTTAAAGAAACTGACAGTAGTTTTTACAGAATTGAAAAGACATTTTATAATGTAAGCTGTTTGTTTAATGACAGTATGATTGAACATTATAACAGTATTTCTACATATAATTCTGTGCAGAACTATAATGTTGCTGAATTTGCACGAAAGATATGCCCCGAATTAATATTTAACGGATTAACTGGTTATAATAACTTCAATCAAATTTATCATGACGCTAAAATAAATTCTTTGCTTGGTGTTAAGTATATTTTATCCTATGAGGAATTGGATGATATAAATGAATATGAGTTTGTTGGGGAATTTGATTCTGTCTTAATATATCGAAATAAGCTTTGTGACAATATCGGCAGATTCTTTGTTAATACAATCAGTACGGATGAGTATGATCGACTGATTTCAAACGGTGAGAGCATTGATTTGTTAAAAACACTCGTTGTTGATGATGAGTTCGCCTCAAACAATGAAAATAATGTATATACTCTTGATATCAAACAAGGAAAAAACAGTTCACAGCTTTTAGGAACGATTACAAATAATAATGATGGCTGGCTGTTTGTCGCCATACCGTTTGAAAATGGATGGACTGCATCAGTTGATGGCGAAAATGTTGAAATCATTAAAGCAGATTACGGATATAGTGCAATAAAACTTGAAAGCGGAACACATTCAGTTGAATTTAATTATAAAACACCGTATTTGAGATATAGTATTGCTATAAGTTTGTTTGGATTGCTGATCACATTGGTGTGGCTTGTTTCGTTAGTAAAACAAATAAAAAAGGAATCTAAGAATAAAAAAATAAAATTATAATGTTTCTGTTATATGAAAGGAATAATAGTTTTTACATATCAAAAAAAGCACCGGACCTCATGTCCGGTGCCTTTTTGTAGTTGGCTCTTAAGAGACAGACAACCACCGGCTCTGCTGGTGGAAATAAAAAGCTTCTAGCGAAAAAGCCTGCTATGATAGAATAAAGCAGGTTCGCCAACCGCAAAACTATCAAAGGTGGCATCATCATGAAAGATGACATAAACAGTTTATCACATTCAAGTTGGAGATGCAAATATCATATAGTATTTGCACCAAAGTACAGGAGGATGGAAATATACGGAGATATCCGAAAGGATATTGGAGTAATACTAAGGAAACTATGCGAACAGAAGGGATTAGAAATAATAGAAGCAGAGTTGTGTACAGATCATGTACATATGCTGGTGAGCATACCGCCAAAAATAAGCATATCGCAATTTGTAGGATATCTGAAAGGAAAAAGCAGTTGATGATATTGACAGACACGCAAATCTGAAGTACAAGTATGGAAATCGCCATTTCTGGAGTAGAGGGTATTATGTAGACACAGTAGGCAAAAACGAAAAGAAAATAACAGAGTACATACAAAATCAACTTAGAGAAGATATGATGGAAGACCAGATAAGCCTCTAGGAATACATAGACCTGTTCACGGGTGAAAAGAATACCAAGGCATAAGAAAAGGCTGCTTTAGCAGCAGCCTGAAAAAATATGCGATTGGCGGACTTTTCATACATCTTGAGATGTAGCCTGTAAAAGACCCTTTTAGGGTCTGTACAAACCACCTGTTTGACGGGTGGTTTTGATTTATAAATTGTTGATTCTGTAACTTAACATCATAAGACTGTCGGAGAGGTGAACATTCTCAACAGCAACATCGGGGTAGTTAGCGGCTATATCATAGTGACTGAAATTCCAGAAGCCTTTAATTCCCAACGAAATAAGCTCGTCAATAATTTCCTTTGCGCTGTCGCTCGGAATACAAAGCACAGCAACAACAGGGGAGTTGTCCTTGCAGAAATTATACATTCCGTCAATATGTCTTATAGGAATATTCTTTATAAGCTGACCTGCAAGTGCCTCGTTCTTATCAAAAATACCTATAAGGCTGAAGCCTCTTTGTTCAAAAGACATATGCGTGGCAACTGCTTTGCCGAGATTACCTGCGCCTATAAGTATTGCCTTTCTGTTGTTGTTCACACCGAGAATTTTACCGATTTCGTTGTAAAGCTGT
>ONBD01000070.1 GCA_900315985.1 uncultured Eubacteriales bacterium
AAATGACTGGGGGAGTAATAAAATCAACAAAAAACTCCCTCAGCCTCACTTGCGTTCGGCAGCTCCCTCGGGGAGGGAGCGGTAGATATACGCCGTAAAATCCCAAAATCAATAACCTCGACAAACTCAAATTTATTTATTTCAAAAAAAGTTATAATTGATTAAAGCTTACATATATGATATTATTATAATAATATGTTTTTTGAGGTGACGGTCTTGAAAAAGGCGCTTGTAATTTTCGGAGGCGTGTCGAGCGAGCATTTTGTTTCGTGCGTTTCCGCTTCTTATGTAATCAACAACATACCAAAGGACAAATATGAGGTTTACACCTTAGGTATTACAACAAAGGGCGAGTGGTATTTATACGAGGGCGATACCTCGCTTTTGCCCGAGGACAGATGGCTTGACAGCGGTAAAATCACAAAGGCAGTTATTTCGCCTGACCGAAACGATAAGGGAATTATTATTTTCCGTGACAGCGGCGTTGAAAAAACAGAAATTGATGTCATATTCCCCGTGCTTCACGGCATGAACGGCGAGGACGGCACTATGCAGGGACTTTTAGAGCTTTCGGGTATTCCCTTTGTCGGCTGCGACACCTTAAGCTCTGCTTGCTGTATGGATAAGGCGGTTACAAATACCCTTGCGGACTCGGCAGGTATTGAGCAGGCAAAATGGCTTTCGGTAATTGAAGAGGATTACAGAAAAGACAAAAATGCATTTCTTAAAAAGGCAGAGGAGTATCTCGGCTACCCGATTTTTGTAAAGCCCGCAAATGCAGGCTCATCTGTGGGCATCACCAAAGCCGCAGATTTTAAAATGCTTGAAAAAGCTATGGAAACAGCATTTAAAGAGGACAGAAAGGCAGTACTCGAAGAATTCATTGACGGCTATGAGGTTGAATGTGCCGTTCTTGGCAATTATAACGCACAGCCTATGACGGTAGGTCAGATAAAGCCTGCAAATGACTTTTACGATTACGAAGCAAAGTATGAGAATGACAACAGCGAGCTTTACATACCTGCAAAAATAAGCGAGGCTCAGCAGAAAGAGGTACAGAAGCAGGCTGTCAGGGCATTTAAGGTGCTCGGCTGCTCGGGGCTTTCAAGAGTTGATTTCTTCGTTACCAAGGCTGACGGCAGGGTTATGTTCAATGAAATAAATACCTTGCCCGGCTTTACCTCAATCAGTATGTACCCGAAGCTTTGCGAGCACAGCGGAATACCTTATTCAGAGCTTATTGACAGACTGTTCACGCTTGCTATGGAGAAAAACGGCAGATGAGTAAAAAGGAAGCAGTAATAAGTATAAAGGGTACTCAGTTTGTTGACGGGCAGTCCGACGCAACCGAGCTGTCAGTAGTAGGCACTCTCAAAAAAACGGATAAGGGCTTTGTCATTGAGTATGACGATTATGAGTCGGTAACGGGCGGCAAAACGGTTATAGCTCTGGGCGACGGCGCATTGCTTATGACCCGTTACGGCGACATCACAACCGAAATGTACTTTAAAGAGGGCGAACGCTCAAACAGCGAGTACAGTACGCCTTACGGCAATATGACGGTAGGCATTTATACCGTGCAGTTAGCCTATGCCGAAGGTGAAAACGCCGTTACGGTTTTACTTGAATACAATATAGATTTTAATTCGGGCTTTGCGGCTCGAAATATACTTGAAATATCAGTAAATATTAAGAATTGACGGGGAGTTAAAATGTCAGTTTTAGTTAAAAAAACTCAGGAAGATTTAAAACAGCTTGTACTTGAAGCGCTGGGCAAGGCTATTGCCGCAGGTGAACTGCCTGCCGAAGCCGTACCCGAATTCAATGTCGAGGTACCGCAGGACAAGGCAAACGGAGATTACTCCACAAATGCCGCTTTTGTCTGTGCAAGGGCATTCAGAAGAGCGCCTAAGCAGATTGCAGACGCAATAGCAAAGCACATTGACCTTGCGGACTCATATTTTGACAGTTGTACTGTTGCAGGCGCAGGCTTTATAAATTTTACCTTTGCAAAGGAATTCTACGCAGATATATTGCTTGATATAATCGACAAGGGCGAAGCCTACGGCAAAAGCGATTACGGCAAGGGCAAAAAGATAAATGTTGAATTTGTTTCAGCCAATCCCACAGGACCTATGCATATGGGTAATGCAAGGGGCGGTGCATTGGGCGACTGCCTTGCAAGTGTTCTTGATATGGCAGGCTATGCCGTTACAAGAGAATTTTATGTAAATGACGCAGGCAATCAGATTGAAAAATTCGGTCTGTCGCTGGACATCCGCTATCAGCAGCTCTATAAGGGCGAGGACGCAGTTCAGCTGCCCGAGGACAGCTATCACGGTGAAGATATTATTGAAAGGGCAAAGGAATTTGCAGAGCTTTACGGCGACAGCTACCTTGATAAGAGCGAGGATGAAAGAAGAAAAGCGCTTGTCAGCTTTGCAATGCCGAAAAACATTCAGAGTATGCACGACAACCTCACAAAATACCGCATTGAATATGACAAGTGGTTCCACGAAAGCGAGCTTCATAAGGGCGCTATCGACGAGGTTATAAAGGAATTGACCGACAACGGCAAGACCTACGAAAAGGACGGCGCTCTCTGGTATAAGAATATTGAGGTGCAGACCGAAACTCTCAAAGCGCAGGGCAAATCGGACGCTGATATTGAAAAGCTTGAATTAAAGGACGATGTGCTTATCCGTCAGAACGGCAATCCCACATATTTTGCAGCTGATATTGCATATCACAAAAACAAGCTCGTTACAAGGGGCTTTGACAAGGCAATAGACATCTGGGGTGCAGACCATCACGGACATGTAGCAAGGCTTAAGGGTGCGCTTTCGGCAATAGGCATTGAGCCTGACAGACTTGATGTTGTGCTTATGCAGTTAGTCCGCCTTACAAGAAACGGCGAGGTTGTAAGAATGTCGAAGCGTACAGGCAAGGCGATTACGCTTGTCGATTTGCTTGAAGACATTCCGATTGACGCAGTAAGATTTTTATTTAATATGCGTGAGCCTGTATCGCAGATGGAATTTGACCTTGATTTAGCTGTTGAGCAGTCCTCGCAGAATCCCGTTTATTACTGCCAGTATGCAAATGCAAGAATCTGCAGTATTTTAAGAAAGCTTGAAGCTGACGGCATAACTCTTCGTGAATGTACAAGGTACGAGCTTGCAAGGCTCTCAGAGCCTGAGGAAAAGGAGCTTATAAAGCACTTGTCCTCACTCACAGACGAAATAATACTTGCGGCTAAGAATTACGACCCTGCAAGAATAACAAGATACGCCGTAACGCTTGCAACGCTGTTTCATAAGTATTACAATGCGTGCAAAATTGCAGTTGACGACGAGGCTTTGATGCAGGCAAGAGTTACGCTCTGCAAATGTGTAAGAAGCGTAATGGTAAATATACTGACCGCCTTTAAAATCACCACACCCGATAAAATGTAAAGAAAAAAGGTTAATAACAGTTCATAAAAATAACTGACAAAAAAGCAACCGTTTGCCGAAGTGCAAACGGTTGCTTTTTTTATATCCTTTTTCCAAGAGCAAATACCGATTTAATATTAAACTCACTGTCAAATACAACAATATCTGCGTCATAACCAGCTGAAATTTTACCCTTATGACTGTCAACGCCTATAACCTTTGCAGGGGTAAGGGTCATCATTTTTACGGCGTCGGTAAGACTTACACCGACAGCTTTGTGCATATTTTTTACAAGCTCTATTCCGCTGCCTGCGCCGCCTGCAAGTGCCTTTCTGTCTGCGGTAAACATTGCTCCGTCTTTAAAAACAGCTCTAACACCGTTTTTCTGGGTAACGCTTGCGCCGTTTTCGATTTTCATTGCGGAAAACTCAAGCCCGTCTGAAATAAGGTACATTCTGTCAGCGCCCTTTGCCTTGTAAATAAGCTTCAGTATTCCGATGGGCAGATGCTTCAGATCGGCTATTGCCTGAACAGTAAATCCGTCATTTGCAAGACCTGCTTCAACCGTGCCTGCACATCTCAAGCCGTCTTTTTTATAGCAGGAGGTGCATGCGTTGTAAATGTGAGTTATATCGGAAAAGCCGTTTTCAAGAGCTTTGACAGCCGTATCGTAATCGCCTGCGGAATGTGCTATTGAAGCGACAATTCCCATATCTTTAAGACTGCTGCCAAGCTCCGTTGCCCCGTCAAGCTCGGGAGCTATACCCATCATCTTTATTAAGAATTTATATTTTTCAAGAAATTCTTTGTAATCTGTCTGAGAGGGGACAGCAAGGAAATCTTTACTTTGTGCGCCGCACATCTTTTCAGAAAGAAACGGGCCTTCAAGGTGTACGCCGAGTATGCCGGGGTTTTGCTTTTGGGCATTGCTGACATTCTGACACACATTTTCAAGCGTGCCGAAATCCGCCGCAAGAGCAGTCGGCAGAATTGAGGTAACACCGTATTTTTCGTGAGCCTTTGCGGCATTAAGTATGTCGCTTTCATTACCCATAAACGAATATCCGCCGCCGCCGTGAACATGCAGGTCAATAAATCCTGCGCTTACAAAACAGCCGTCAGCGTCATAAACATCGGCGCTTTCACAATTTATGCTTTCGCCGGTGTTTTCAATTTTTTCGCCGCTTATCAGTATATCAAGCCTTTTTATTTCGTTTTCAAGTATCACATTTGCATTTTTAATAATCAGCATAGCTTAACCCCTCAAATGCAGTTTGTATAGCAAAGAATTGTATTTGTTTTCTCGTCAATATCAATAACTCCGTAATCGCCGTTTCGTATGCTCCCGGGGCACATATACCAGATGCCGTTTTTGTACTCGACTCTCGCAAGGTGAGTGTGTCCGTGTACTGCAATATCAACGCCCATAGCTTCAGCCTTCTGTTCAAGCATAGTGTAGCCGTGCTTAACGCCGAGAGTGTGCCCGTGCAGGCAGTAAATCTTTTTGCCTGCAAGCGAAACTGTTTCCTCGTCAGGCAGGTCTGAGTACAAATCGCAGTTGCCCCTTACGGCGACAAGGCTTTTATTCATCAGAAGCCTTGAATTTTCAGGGGTGTATATATCCCTTTCGCCGTCGCCTAAAAATATAACCATATCGGCTGTGGAGTGCCTGAGTAATACCATATTTACCGTGCCGTTGTCGCCGTGCGAGTCGGAAATGACCAAAGCTCTCATTCATAAACCTCTCAGTATAATCATAGACTGTATAAACAGTATATCAAATATGGGAGATGATTGCAATTAAAAGCGAAAAGGATTTAGACGCATTAAAAAATGAGCTTGAAAGCGGAAAAAGCAAAAAGGAATTAGCCGATTACCTTAAAAGCAAGCTCAATTCAAAGCAGACAGATGAGCTTAACAGGCTGATGCATGACAAAAATGCTTTAAACAGACTTCTTAATTCAGATGAAGCCAAAAGCATTTTAAACAGGTTGACAGGTGATAAAGATGGACGGCATAAATGATATTCTCAACTCTCTTTCCGAGGAGGATATGAACAGACTGAAAAGCGTTGCGGCAAATCTGACCTCGGGTGCTTCTCAGCAGCAAACTGCGCCCAATAACAGCACAGCCGACCTGTCGGCTCTTAATTCAATGCTTTCGGGCGGCGCAGGCAATATGCTCGGCGTTTTATCGTCAGCACTCGGCAAGGACAACGAAAAAACAGCCTTTTTAAAGTCGTTAAGACCGCTTCTGTCCGAGGAAAGACGCCAGAAGGTTGACGAAGCGGTCAGGTTTTTAAGGCTTATGGATTCACTCCCGTTGCTCAGAGGTTTATTCAAATGAAGCAGTACGATTTTAACGAAATTCAGATGATGCAAGAAAAGGCTCTTGAAAGGGTAAGAAATATGCAGCTGAGGGCAAGGCAGGCGGTTGAAAATGACAGCGAGGATTTGTCTGACGGGAAGGAAAAAAGCGAAAAGAATTACATAACCGCCGAAAGCCTGAAGCCGTATATCAACAGCAACTCCTCTGCGGACTATGTAAGGCTGCCCGTAAACCTGCCCAAAAAAGAAGAGCCGACAGTACAGGGGAATGAAGCCGTTAACGACTTTGACCTTTTTTCACAGCCTGACAGAGCACTCCTCTTTTCGCTTCTTATGCTTTTAAAATCCGACGCAGCCTCGGAGGAGCTTATGATGGCGCTGCTGTACATAATGCTTTAAAAAGTTCATTATTAGTTAACAAATACACCTGTCTTTTGTTGTATAATGTCCAAGCAAAATACAATAGGCGGTGTCAGATGTCCGTAAAAGATTTTTTAGAAGATGTAATTGACTGTAATGTCGAAAATGAAAAGGAATGGATTGAAGGCTATTGCAGTGTGGTAGGGGATATACTCAATCATCCTAAGTACGAATTACTGCGTGGCTTTAATCATCATAAAATAATATCATGCCATTTTCACAGCGTGTATGTATCGTTTCTGACTTATAAAATCAGTACGCTGCTCGGCTGCGATGTAATTGAAGCCACAAGGGCTGCGGCTCTGCACGACTTTTATCTGTATGACTGGCACATTACCAAGCATGACGAATTTCATGCGTGGTATCATCCTAAAATGGCTGTCATAAATTCACAGGTTTATTTTGAGCAGTTAAGCAAAAAACAGACCGATATGATTCTTTCTCATATGTGGCCGCTGCACTTAATGCCGCCTAAAAGCCGTGAGGGCATGATACTTACTATGGTTGACAAGTACTGCACGAGTATGGATATGTTCAGGCAGAGCAAAAGATTTCTGCCTGTTTACCATGAAATAGATAAGGAAGTGAAAAAGCATGGAAATATTAAATAGTATTATCAATTATTTTCTGTGGTTTGTGTTTTACAGCGTTTCGGGCTGGATAATTGAAACCCTGCTTTTTGCCGTGAGAGATAAAAAATCCGTAAAAAGAGGCTTTTTATTCGGACCGCTTTGCCCTATATACGGCACAGGCGCAGTAGTCTGTACGCTTATTATGTACGGCAGAATTACAAATTTCTTTGTACTTTTTATTGCAGGACTTGTGCTGTGCGACACCATTGAATATGTTACCCACTATGTAATGGAAAAGGCTTTTCACGCAAAATGGTGGGATTACTCAAATCAGCGCTTCAATATAAAGGGCAGAATCTGCCTTGCAAGCTCCTTGCTTTTCGGCGGCGGAGTAGCTGTTTTAATTAAATTCATACAGCCTGCCGTTATGAGCGTTACCGACAGAATACCGTTCACTGCAAAGGCAATAGCGGCATTTATAATCTACTCGGTGCTTATAATTGATGTGGCGTTTACAATCCAGAGCCTTAAGGACATTATAAAATCCCTTAAGGAAATTCAGAACTATGCGGTTGAAAATGCCCAGCAAAAAATTGACAGAACCGACGAGAAGCTTGACGAGTTTGTCGAAAAGGTCAAGTCAATACCAAGTCCGGAACAGCAATGGGAAAAGCTAAAAACAAACGAGCATATTGAGGAGCTTCTCAATAAAATGACAGGCGAGAAGGCACAGTTTTACAAGCTCAAAAACATATTCCCGAAAATGCAGTTCTGGAATTACAAGGAAGCGTTTGAAATTATAACTGCCCGCTTCAAGAAAAAATAATACGGATTAAAAAGCAGACTTGAAACAGTCTGCTTTTTATTGTTTCTCAGGTAAAAAACAATTATTTAAAATTTGTTCATAAATTCAGCATAAGATTTACAAAAACTCATCTTACAATGAATGTGAATAAACAGTGAAAGGGTTTTGCTCTTTTTTACAACTGAATTGTCAATTGTTTGTGCTAAATGCATATATTGGCGTTACAAATTAGTGAAAATGACGAGAAAAAACAAAGCGTATATAATTGACATGTTTTATGGTATTGTTTTATAATTATCGAGCTGTGCTGTTGAGGCACAACTGACTTTGTTAAAAATTTAACCGGCATATAATTTTGGATTTTATACTTTGGGAGGAAAAATCAATGAGAAAAAACAGCAAGGCAAACAAAGCCTTAAGCATAGCTCTCAGCGTGCTTATGGCAGTCGGTATGCTGCCGATGATGGCATTTGTGTCAACAGCGGCGACAAGCAGAGTTTATGCTACCAGCGTATGGAAT
This sequence comes from uncultured Eubacteriales bacterium, assembly GCA_900315985.1. Lineage (GTDB taxonomy): Bacteria > Bacillota > Clostridia > Oscillospirales > Acutalibacteraceae > Fimenecus. The sequence continues at coordinate 8,079 of ONBD01000070.1, forward strand.
TATGCCTCTTCTGTGCTTAACAGCAGCAGAAACGGTTTCGACACAAATGGCCCATTCTTTGTAAGTATGGCTATTGCAGATACAGAGTATGTGTTTATGCAGACTGAGGACAATCAGGAATTTTCTTATACGACTAATTTCTATGCGTACAAGAATAATTTCGCAAATGAGGCTCATATCACATTCGTTGACACTCATGTTGAACATGATCAGACCTTTGCAAATATGGTTACTTCTTTCTCATGGGCGCTTCAGCAAGGTCAGGTTAACGACGGCGGCGACAGCTCTCCCAACGGAGATGAGCTTAAAACGAACTGGTTTTCAACCTACTTCACTTCATGGTCATATACAGAAAACTTTGTGGCTAACGGA
>ONBD01000103.1 GCA_900315985.1 uncultured Eubacteriales bacterium
TATCACATTGACGGCATCAGAATTGACGCTGTTGCTTCAATGCTCTACCTTAACTATGACCGCAAGGACGGCGAATGGGTTGCCAACAAAAACGGCGGCGCAGAGCATCTTGAGGCTGTTGAATTTTTACAGAAGCTCAACGAAAATGTTTTTGCCGAATTCCCCTACGCCCTGATGATTGCCGAGGAAAGCACCTCATGGCCTATGGTATCAAAGCCCGTGTTTATGGGCGGCTTAGGCTTCAACTTCAAGTGGAATATGGGCTGGATGAATGACATATTAAGATATTTCAGCCTTGACGGTTATTTCAGAAAATTCAATCACGATTTGATTACCTTCTCAATGTTCTACGCATTTTCCGAAAATTTCGTGCTTCCCATTTCGCACGACGAGGTAGTTCACGGCAAATGCTCGCTTATAAACAAAATGCCCGGCTCTTATGATGAAAAATTTGCATCTGTCCGTGCATTCATTGGCTATATGATGGCGCACCCCGGCAAAAAGCTTATATTTATGGGCTGCGAGTTCGGTCAGTTTATTGAGTGGGACTACAAAAAAGGCTTGGATTGGCTGCTGTTAGGCTTTGACAAGCACCGTCAGCTTCAGCAGTATTTCAAGAGTATAAATGAATTTTATAAAAAGAATGCTCCCATGTGGGAGGTTGACTATTCCTGGGAGGGCTTCAGCTGGATTTCTTCGGATGACAAAGACAATTCTGTAATAGCTTTCAGAAGAATTGACGAAAAGGGCAAGGAAATAATTGCCGTTTCAAACTTCACCACAGTCGGAAGACAGGATTATAAAATCGGCGTTCCGAAGAAGGGATATTACAAGGTAATATTCAATTCCGACGACACCGAATACGGCGGCGAAGGCAGAGGCAACAAAGACAGAATTGCCACTCAGAGCATAAATATGCACGGCTTTGAACAGTGCATTTCGCTCGACCTGCCCCCTATGTCGACAATTTATTTAAAGAAAACGAGATAAGCTGTAATAATTATTAAATTATATGTATATACTTTCTACCATTAAGGAGGAATTTTTATGGCACGCAAAATGGAATGTATTGCGATGCTTTTAGCAGGCGGTCAAGGCTCAAGACTCGGCGTTTTAACTAAAAACATTGCGAAGCCTGCCGTACCCTACGGAGGCAAATACAGAATTATTGATTTCCCGCTGTCGAACTGCGTTAACTCGGGTATTTCGACAGTCGGCATACTTACACAGTATCAGCCGCTTGAACTCAACGATTATATCGGCAACGGTCAGGCTTGGGACCTTGACCGTCAGGACGGCGGCGTACACATGCTCTCGCCCTATCAGCAGATTAAGGGTATGGAATGGTACAAGGGCACGGCTAATGCAAAGCAGAACAATGCGGCATGTACTATTGCAATGCTCGAGGTTCCGTGGGAAGAGGCAAGCCGTTTCGGTCTTATGGTACTTAATGATGACAATTCAATAGCAAGCTTTGAGGAGAAGCCGAAAAATCCCTCCTCAAACAAGGCTTCAATGGGCGTTTACATCTTCACATGGTCAAAGCTTCGTCAGTACCTTATTGATGACGAGAACAATCCCGATTCTTCAAACGATTTCGGTCATGATGTTATTCCTGCAATGCACTCTGCAGGTGAAAGAATGTTCGCTTACCTGTTTGACGGCTACTGGAAGGATGTAGGCACTATCGACTCGCTCTGGGAAGCAAACCTTGACCTTCTTAACCCGAAGGTTGACCTTGACCTGTCGGACAACACCTGGAAGATTTATTCAAGAACACCTGTTGTTCCGCCGCAGTACATTTCAGACACGGCTGATGTTCAGAATTCAATGGTGGCTGAAGGCTCAAAGGTGTTCGGTGAGGTTGACTACTCCGTGCTTTTCCACAATGTTACGGTTGAGGAGGGCGCAAAGGTCCGTTATTCAATTGTTATGCCGGGCGCTACAATTAAAAAGGGCGCTGATGTTGAATATGCAATTATTGCCGAGGACGCTGTTATAAACGCAGGCGCAAAGGTAGGCAAACGCCCCGAGGATGTTGAAAACCGTGAGGAATGGGGCGTAGCCGTTGTAGGCGCAGGCGTTGAAATTGCCGAGGGCGGCGAGGTTGCTCCCAAGGCTATGATAGGCAAGGAGGATAAATGATATGACAGGCAAAAATATTGTTGGAATTATCTTTTCAAACGCTTATGACGAGTGCATACCCGAGCTTACAGGTCTTCGTACAATGGGCTCTGTCCCCTTTGCAGGCAGGTACAGACTTATAGATTTTCCACTCTCTAATATGGTTAACTGCGGCATTGAAAATGTCGGCATTATCACAAAAGCTAACTACCAGTCCCTTATGGACCATGTCGGCAACGGCAAGCCGTGGGACCTTTCAAGAAAAACAGGCGGTCTGCATTTACTGCCCCCGTTTTTAACTGCTGCCGCAAGCGGCAACAGCGATAAGATTGAAGCATTAAAGGGCGTCAAGGACTTTATAGGTCATTGCAAAGAGGAATATGTACTTTTCTCCGACTGCAACAGCATCTTCAATATGGACATTGACGAGCTTTTTAATTTCCACGCCGCTAAAGACGCTGATATTACTGTTGTTTATAAAAACGGCGAAGCACCCAAGCTCAAGGACCTTATTGTTATGGAGCTTGACGGCAACGATAAAATCACACAGGTTGAGGTAGCTCCCGTTACAGACGGTAATGTCAACTATTCCCTGAGCCTTATACTTATGAAGAAATCTCTTCTTGAAAGACTTATGAATGAGGCTGTAAGCCACAATTACACCAACTTTGAAGCTGACATTATTCAGAGAAATGTTTCAAAGCTTAAAATGTACGGCTTCAAGGCTGACGGTTATGCAGCAACGCTTGACTCAATGAAGTCATATTTCAAAGCAAATATGGAGCTTCTTAAGCCTGAAAACTGCGACCATCTTTTCAATTCAGAAAGACCTATCTACACAAAGGTTAAGGACGATATGCCCGCTACCTACGGACTTTCCTCAAAGGTTAAAAACTCGCTTGTTGCAAACGGCTGTATTATTGAGGGCGAGGTTGAAAATTCACTTATTTTCAGAGGCGTCAGAATTGAAAAGGGCGCAGTTGTTAAAAACTCAATTATTATGCAGGAAAGCTTTGTTGCCGCAGGCACAGTGCTCAACTACACCATAATTGACAAGAACGCTGTTATTACGCCTAATAAGACGCTTTCAGGCGCTGAAAATTACCCGATTTATGTCGGAAAAGGAATAGTGATTTAATTGGATTTTCGTTGTGAAATCTGCGGCTGTAAAACAGAGCCACAGGAATTAAAAAGCTACACCCTTCAGGGCGAAGAAATTAAAGCCTGCAGCTTTTGCAGAAAGCAGCTTGAGTCTATAAAGAAGGCTCCGAAGGATTTTGAAAATGACGCAAAGAGCCTTCTTAATATGAACACAAACGGCAAAAGAAGCGAAAAGGTCCAGCTCTTACTCAAAGCGGAGCTTGACAGCCTTGGGGTTGACACCTCCCCTGCCGTTAATAATCAGAATGCTTTTATGCCGCAAGGCGCAAGGGTGAATTTCCCTTCCCCTGCGGTGCAGAATGTAAAAAACGGCTCGCTTGAGGATGAAATAGCCGATTTGAGAGCGCAGCTTCAGGCTCTTTCGGACAGCTTTAACGGATTTCGCAAAAGATATATCATATCAAAAATCGTTTCAATAGCTCTTCCCGTTGTACTTATAATAATTATGCTGATTATAGTTATAGCTTCGGGAGCTGTGGGAAATCTTGTCAACTACTACAACACTATTGTTGACTATGCTAATATGTAAATTGGAGGAAAACAAATGAAGGTTTTATATGTTGCAAGCGAAGCCTTGCCGTTCATGGCGTCAGGCGGTCTGGGCGATGTTGCGGGCAGTCTTCCGCAGGCATTGAGAAAAAGACTTATAGGCTGCAGAGTTGTTATGCCTATGTATGACGGCATAAAGCAGGAATTAAAGGACAAAATGCTTTAAACTTAACTCCAAA
>ONBD01000038.1 GCA_900315985.1 uncultured Eubacteriales bacterium
ACAAACATAACAGGGCCGTCAAATTTTTCGGCAATAAGAGTTTCGGGTGTTTCGGGTCCGAAATTGCCGAGGAATACCACAAGAGCATTGCACTCTGCCCTGTTGACATCTTCAACTGCCTTGAGCATATCTGCTTCGTTTTCAACGGTAACGGGACACTCATAAATATCGCCGTTATACGCCTTTACAATAGCCTCACGCCTTTTAATTGACAGCTCAATAGGGAAGCAGTCACGGCTTACGGCAATTATACCGAGCTTTACATCGGGTATGTTTTTCATTTTCAGTCCTCCTTGTAAAAATCCTTTAATGCAGGATAAAGCATTTTATATTTTTTATATTTTTTTGCATATATTTCAGCCAAAGCTTTATTTGGCAAAACGCTGTATTTAATCTGCGGCTCTCTTTTAATGCCTGCCGCCAGAAGTGCGCCGCCGTAGGCAGGTCCCTCATTATCGATTACCGACAGCTCAATGCCGAGTATGTCGGAAAGAATTTGCATCCAGGCTTTGCTTTTTGTGCCGCCGCCGCAAACGGTGGCTTTTGTTATTTTTTCGGGACAAAGCTCTATGCAGTCTTTAATTGCAAATGAAACTCCCTCAAAAACAGAGCGTTGCATATCTTCTCTTTTTGTTGCGTGGGTAAGTCCTATAAATGCGCCCTTGACATCACCGTCGTTGTGAGGGCAACGCTCACCCGAAAGATAGGGTAAGAAGTACAAATCACTGTCAGAATCTGCGCTGATGCTGTAATCGCTTTCAAACACAACCTCGTTGAGCCATTTGTTACAGCTTGCGGCTGAAAGAATACAGCCCATAAGATGATATTTGCCGTTGGCGTGGCAGAAGGAGTGAAGCGCAGGATTTGCAGTTTTGACATAATTCACGGTTGGAATAAACACCGTACCGCTTGTGCCGAGGGAAATGTTACATTGCCCTTCGCCTACCGTATTTGTACCGACAGCGGCGGCTGCATTGTCGCCTGCGCCTGCAACCACATCACAGTCAAGTCCGAGTGTGTTTGTTTTGCCGATAACCTCATAGCTTTCAAAAACTGTTGGCAGATAATTTTTATCTATTCCGATTATTTCAAGCATTTCCTCTGACCATTTTCTGTTTTCAACATCAAAATACAGAGTGCCCGAAGCGTCGCTGACATCGGTTGCAAACACTCCCGTCAGTCTGTAATTTATATAGTCTTTAGGCAGACAGATTTTTCTGCATTTTGAAAAATTTTCAGGCTCGTTTTCCTTGACCCAGAGAATTTTCGGCGCAGTAAAGCCTGCAAATGCAATGTTGCCCGTCAACTGCTGAAACTTTTCTTTGCCTATGACACTGTTAAGGTAATCAGTTTCTTTTCCTGTTCTTGTGTCATTCCAGAGAATTGCAGGGCGAAGCACCCTGTCATTTTCGTCAAGCATTACAAGACCGTGCATCTGACCGCCGACACCGATTCCCTTTATTTCGGCTTTATCAAGTCCGCAGGTCAGCTCATTTATTCCGTTGCACACAGCGGTCCACCAGTCCTCCGGGTTTTGCTCTGACCAATTCGGCTTGGGGAAATATAAAGGATATTCCTTTGTAACGGTTTTGACAATTTTACCGTTCCCGTCTGTCAGAAGCATTTTTACGGCTGATGTGCCGAGGTCAATTCCTATGTAGTAATTCATATTTTCACCGCTTCTGTGCTTTCGCTGTGCTGACCGACATAGAAGGTGTAATCCTTTTCAAGATACCATTCCTTGCTGTCAGGGTCGTAGAATTTCAAATCGTTTTTATTTATAACTACCGTCTGCATAACAGCTTCGCCCGAGGGCACAAAGACCTTTTTAAAGCCCTTGAGCAGCTTTACGGGGTGATCACCCTCAGCGCCTGCGTAAACCTGAACAACCGTCTTGCCGTCACGCTTGCCTGTGTTCTGAATTTTCAGCGTAATTTCAACCGTGTCGCCGCAGTCATTTGCGGAGATGTCGGAATACTCAAACTCCGTATATGACAGACCGAAGCCGAAGGGGAAAGCCGCCTTTTTATTTTCCCTATCAAGCAGAGTGTAGCCGTGATAGTAACCGTAAGTAATATCTCTTGTCTTTGCGCTCGGGAAAAGGAATTCGGGGTAATCGTTTTCGTCCTTTGCCATTGTAAACGGAAGATGACCCGACGGATTCTCCCTGCCCGAAACAAGCTCTGCGAGTGCGTTGCCGCCTTCCATACCGCTGTAAAATGAGTGAAGAATTGCGTTTGCCTCGTCCTTCCACTCTTCAATTATATAAGCGCTGCCGCCTATAATATTGACAATAACCTTATCAAATACTCTGCAGGCTGAATGAATAAGCTTAACCTCTTCCTCGGGTATGCGAAGCGAATACCTGTCGCCGCCCATAGCCTTCTGCGTGGTTTTGTCGCTCTTTGAGAAATTGGCAAGGTTTTCGCCCTCCTGCTTATAGTCACTGCCGACACACACAATAACTGCGTCGCATTTTTTCAGCTCACCTGACATTGCAGAGAAAGCCGTACCCTCACACAGTACAACATTTTCCTTGCCGTACAGGTTGCAGAAGCCTTCGTAAGGTGAAACCGTATACGGTGCGGCTACTGAGCTTGAGCCGTGGTCGCCTACATTTATTTTATTTGCATATCTGCCTATAATGCCGACCCTTTTACCCTCTGAAAGTGGAAGAATACCGTCATTTTTAAGAAGCACTGTGCCCTCAACAGCCGCTTTTTTGGCAAGCTCTGTATGCTTTTTGCAGGCAACAACCGATTTTGGCGTGCTTTTTAATTTCGGTGTAATTTTTATAAGTCCTCTGAGTATGCTTTGAACAGAAGCGTCAACATCAGCCATAGACACCTTGCTCGTTTTTAAATCAAGCGGCAATGTCGCATAGTGCATTATCTGCGGCATTTCAATATCAAGACCCGCCTTTAATGCTCTTGGCGCATTTCTTACGCCCATAAGAAAGTCGGAAATAGTAAATCCCGTAAAGCCCCATTCGTCACGAAGCACATCTTTTAAAAGATACTTGCTTTCACAGCAGTGCTCGCCTCTGAAAAGGTTATATGCGCCCATAATTGACATAGCCCCTGCGTCAATGCAAGCTTTGAAATGCGGCAGATAGACCTCATGAAGCGTCTTGTCATCACACAGCACATTTACATCAAAGCGTATGTTTTCAATGCTGTTTACCGCATAATGCTTGGGGCAGGCAATAACACCCTTGTCCTGCACGGCTTTAGTAAGCGCTGCGCCCATTCTGCCTAAAAGGTACGGGTCCTCGCCGTAGGTTTCCTGCGCTCTGCCCCAACGGGGATTTCTGAGCAGATTTATACATATGCCTGCAAAATAGTTGCCGCCCTGCGCCGCAACCTCATCTGCAATGGCAGAGCCTATTTCGTATTCAAGCTCGTCGTCAAAAGCCGCACCTCTCGCCATGGAAACGGGGAAGCAGGTGCTGTTGCCCATAACAACGCCTCTCGGCCCGTCAGAGAAGGCAACCTTCGGTATGCCGAGCCTTTTAACACCGCCGCTTAAGCACGGACGGCAGTTGTATTTCTGACCTTTTGTTATAAGGTCAAAGCCGTTACGGGCAAAAAAGCGCTGACCTGAAAGCATATGAAGCTTTTCGCCTGTTTTCAGCTGAGCGCAAAGCTTGTTTGCGACAGAATACAGATTTTCGTCAGTGGGATTTTGGCTGTACAGGTTAACCGCTTCTTTAAAATCCATATAAATACCCCTGTTAAATATAACCGAGCAATAATATCAACCGATTTGATTATACAATAAATATGAGCATAACTCAATAAAAAAATAATATCTTCTCAATATAAAATAATACATAGCTTTTATCTTTAAAATCTTGTTTTGTTAAGTTTTTTAATATATAATTGAAATAACCGATTTACAAAAAGGGGAAGGGAAGCAAACAAATGAAAAAAGAAAAAAACATCGCAGATGTTAGACCCGATAACGCACTTTCCGGTAACGAAGGAAAGTATGTTACGAAATTTGAATATGTCTGCCTTATGCTCGCAAGAATCGGCGGAATGTTCGGCACAACTCTTACGGGTACGCTTGCTACGGCATTCCTGCACGAGCTGTATTACGGACCTGTCGGCGTTGACTCGGCAACTATTGCAAAAATAGGCGCAGGTATGACAACGCTTACTACGACGCTGAGTATTGTTGTAGGACTTCTTGCGGGTATTATAGTTCAGAAATGGAAAACCCGTTGGGGCAGATACCGCCATTGGTATATCATCTGCCTTGTACCTATATTCGCTATGACCGTTCTGTATTTCTGGGTGCCTAAGGGCTGGACTGTTCAGCAGATGATACTGCTTCGTTATGCAGTTGCCTGCTGTCAGACTGTATTTAATATTTTCAATAATTTCGGTCAGAATGTTGCTCAGGTTATTTCTCCCAATCCCAAAGAGAAAAAATCTGTTGCTACGGCATGGCAGCTGTCTTACTATATAGGCTACGGCGCAGCTTACGGCGCAACCTTTGTTTACGGGCTTTTCAGCGACGACAAAAACAAAATGTATATGACGCTTGCTATTGTAGCCGCTGTTGTTACAGCCTTCGGCAATCTTATGTGCGGTCTTTTCTGCCATGAAAGAATAGAGCTTCCGAAAAAGGAAAAGGTAAAAATTTCAAAGGCACTGTTTTCGCTGTTTAAATACAGAAATTACCGTGCTTATCAGTATATTCAGTGGGCGACTGTGCTTGCGGCTCTCGGCAAATTTTCAACCCTGCTTGCCGCAATTACCGTAGGCTCGTCAAAAAATCTTTTGCTGACCCTGCCTACTGCAATCGGTACGGTTGTCGGAAACCTTATTACAACAAAGCTTTCAAAAAAATATGAGCCGACAAAGCTTCTGAAATTCTGCGGTCCGTACTCCGTCTGCTCGGCTCTTGTACTTTTCTTTATCTGCTTTGCAGAGGCTAAAATGGGACTTCTCTTCTTCAAGGGCTGGAACAGCATATTCTTCTATGTGTTCTATTTCCTGTTCGGCGTAGGCATAGGTGTTCAGGAGCTTTCAACCTCTCACTTCAATGTTGAGTATTTTGATTATCTTGAATGGCAGACGGGCGAAAGAATGGAAGCTATTCAGGGCATTATTCCCGGTTGGATTCAGCAGGGGCTTAACTACCTGAAGGACCTTGCAATTCCGTTTATGATAGCTTGGGTAGGCTATGAATCTTCAGCTGTCGGCGACCTCGTAAAAACCATGCAGGCAAAGCCTGACTATATGAAAACCTGTCTCTGGTTGCTCGCATTCCTGCTCTTCGGCTATGCATTGAGCTGCGTAATAAGATCGCTTGTGCTTAAATTCATCTATAATGTCGAGGGTGAAACCAAGGCACAGATGTATAAAGAGCTTGAGGAAATGCGTGCCGCAAGACACGAGGAAAATGAAGAGCTTGCAAATGCACAGGCAGTTACCGAATAAAGAGGGGTAAAAATGTTATATATAAATGTGCTTGACAGCAAAGCCGTTTTTGCAGACGGCGTTCACGACGACACCAAGGCGTTGCAGGCATGTTTGGATGAATTGAAAAACGGCGGTACGGTTTATTTTCCCGACGGGGATTACCTTATAAGCTCAGCGCTGGTATTTTATTCGCATCAGATTCTGCGCTTTTCAGACAACGCACGGCTTTTAAGAAGCGACAAAAGCAAGTCCGTTACAAGATACCTGCTTGCGTCATACTCGGAAAAAGAGTGGACCGGCTACAACGGCACTCATGATGTTATTATTGCAGGCGGTATCTTTGACGGTAACAAAAATCTCAGCGAGCCGTCAACGCTTATAAATACAGTTCACTGCAACAATATTGTCATTCAGGGCTGTCGGTTTTTGCACTGCTCAAAGTGGCATTGCATAGAGCTTAATTCCACGGAAAATTCGGTTGTAAGAAACTGCTTTTTCAACGGGCAGACATATGTATACAGGGGTGAGGAGCTCAGAAACGAATTGCTTCAGCTTGACAAGGCGCAGGACGGCTCCTACGGTCCTGTCTATGACTGTGACGGCAAAGAAATTGAATTCTGCCCTGACAAAACTGCCTGCAGGAATATAAGCATTGAGTCAAATATATTCAAATGCGACGGCTTTCCTGCAATAGGGCATCACGATGACTGCGGTCACGAAAACATTGTTATCAGCAACAATATTTTTGACGGCTCTGCGTCGGGCTACGGCAAAAGCAGAGGCTATATAATTTTTATGCCGTCTGTAAGCGGTGTAAAGGTTGTAAACAACAGCTTTTTTGCACCTGAAAAATCGGATACTCCGAATATCGGCATTATTTCGGAAAATTCCGACAGAAATGCGCTTGTCTGCGAAGAAAACAGTTTTCACGGGTACTATTCCGAAAAAATATTTTACGGCGACACAAGCTACTGACAGTAATCGGGAGGAAGCTATGAAACCATTAAAATTTTATCTTATAACCGATACTCACTATTTCAAAAATTCGCTGGGTGCTTACGGCAGGGAATATGAAGAATTTATGGAAAGCGAGCAGAAATGCTTTGCAGAAACACAGAGCATAAACGAAGCAACCTTTAAATTCCTTGAAACTGCAAATGAAGCTGACATACTGCTTATTGCAGGCGACCTTACCTTCTGGGGCGAAAGGGAATGTCATGAGGCTTTCACAAAGCTCTTACACGGTTTCAAGGAGAAAAGCGGTAAAAAAATATATGTTGTTACTGCAGGGCATGATTTTGACAACAATTCCTTCGGCTTCAACGAAAACGGCCGTTTCCCGATAGAGAGCATCAGATTCTCCGAGCTTTATGATTATTATAAGGATTTCGGCTTCGGCGACGCCATTGCCTTTAATAAAGAGCATTTGTCCTATGTAGCACAGCTTTCCGATGATGTGCGTCTGCTTGTTATCGGCAATGATATTGACGGCGAAAAGCATATCACCTATGATGACGAATTCCTCGGCTGGATTTCTCAGCAGGCAAAAAAGGCGCAGGCAGACGGGCAGATGATGATAGCTATGGAGCATTATCCCGTTTTGCCGGGTCAGCCCGTGCTTGCGCTTGTTAAAGACGCATGGCAGGCAGACAGCAAAAGACTTGTTGAAACACTTGCAGACAACGGCGTGCATCTTATTTTCACGGGGCATATGCACAATCAGAGCATAAATGTTACAAAAACCGACAAAGGCAATCTGTTTTATGATGTCTGCACAGGCTCGGTTATCGGCTGGCCGTCGTTTATAAGGCTTGTTTCAATCGAGGACGAAAATACGGTTGATATTAAGAGCATACCCACTCCCGAATTCGACTGGGATAAAAAAGGTCTTGATTCAAAGGAATATCTCATAGCGCAGTTTGAAAAAATGATACGCACGCTCATTGTTTCCATGAGAGATGACCCGAAGCGGTTTATGCACAAGATAAATGTTGAAGCCTCGCCGTCAAAGGAAAAGCTTTTCAGCTTTCTCGGCAAAAAGCTCAACAAAATGACAGTCGGTCAGTTTGCGCACCTGTTTCTGACAAGTGCCGACAAGAGCATTAAAAACGATTCCTTTGTTGAGTTTGCCGTAAATCTGGTACGAAGCGTTTTTGAGGGTAATCAGCCTTATGTCGAAGGCACACCGGGCGGCGATTTGCTGTTGAAGGTGTTTAAACGGCTTAAGCCTTTCTTCAAGAAAATGAAGGACTCGCAGGGCAACAGCCTTGATTTTTATGAAACAATGAAACACACGGCAGGCAATTACGGCATTGATGACTATAACGCAACGCTGAAGCTGTCGGAATAAAAACTGTAACAAAAACAACACACCCCGGGGCAATAGCTTCGGGGTGTAAATTTAAGTGCTTCAAATCAGAAAAAATATGGTAATATATAATATGTGATTGCAAAAAAGGCGGTAACGAAACGAGGTAGAGTAAATGAACAGAGTAATTTCATTTTTTATGGCTGTTGTTGCATTCTTTTCGGCACTGTTCGGCGGGGGAGGCAGTCAGTCTTATTTTAAAAACGAATATACAATTCCCGAAAGCACTTCGGAATATAAACAGCTTGACACAACGCCGAAAGAGGATTGGAATGCTGAATATATATGGGACAATTCCGACGGCAGTGAAGAAAATGTGTGGATGTGCCTGAGAAAAACAGTTGAAATTACCCAAGCACCCGAAACGCTTACTGCATATATTTCTGCCGACTCAAAATACTGGCTTTATATAAACGGCGAAGCAGTTGTTTTTGACGGAGGCATCAAAAGAGGACCGACGGCAGAGGACAGCTACTATGACGAAGTTGAAATTGCGCCTTATCTTAAAAACGGCAAAAATGTAATCTGCGCACTTGTCTGGTATTGGGGCAAGGATAAGAATTTTTCATACACAGACAGCGGCAAAGCAGGCTTTATTTTTGAAGCGGGCAGTATAATTTCCGACCAAAGCTGGAAGGCGTGCAGAAATACGGCGTATCTTAATAAAAAATTCGCTTCAAAGTCGAATTTCAGATTGCCCGAGTCCAACATTTATTATGACGCAACAAAGGAATTGGGCGACTGGCTTTCCCCTGATTTTGACGACAGCCTTTGGGAAAACGCAACCGCAAACGGCAAGGGCGGCTGTGCGCCGTGGGGCAAGCTGTATCCACGGGGAATACCTATGTTAAAGGATTACGGCTTAAAGGACTATCTGAATTCCGACAGCTACAAGGGTCAGACCTTTAAAAGCAAAAAGCTGATTACGCTTGAAATGCCCTATAATGCGCAGTGCACGCCGTACCTTAAAATTGAAGCACCGTCAGGCAAAAAGATAAGAATTTTTACCGAAAACACATGGCTCGGCGCAGTCAGCAATGTTTACATAACGAAAGACGGCGAGCAGGAATTTGAGGCACTCGGCTGGTTTAACGGTCAGCACATCACCTATGAAATTCCGTCGGGCGTAAAAATACTTGAACTAAAGTACAGAGAAACGGGCTATGACACGGCATTTTCAGGCTTGTTTGAGTGCAAAGACGAAAAGCTTAACACTCTCTGGCAGAAATCGCTTCGCACGCTTTATGTTACAATGCGGGACAATTTTATGGACTGTCCCGACAGGGAAAGAGCACAGTGGTGGGGCGATGTCACAAGCGAAATGGCAATGTCGATGTACGCTCTTGATGCAAATTCCTATCTGCTTTATCAGAAGGGCGTAGCGTCAATGCTCGGCCATATTGACAAAAATACAAATGTGTTGCAGACCGTCGTGCCGATAGGCGAGGAATTATATGAACTGCCCGTACAGCAGCTTGCAGGCATATGCGGTTTCCGGACATATTATTTATACACGGGCGACAGAGATTTTCTCAACGGCGTGTATGATGCGTCGGTAAATTATATAAACCTGTGGACAATAGGCGAAAATCACCTTGCGCAGCACCGTGAAGGCTCATGGGACTGGATGGACTGGGGCAAGCATGCCGATACAACTGCTATTGAAAATGCGTGGTATTACTATGCGCTCTCTGCAATTAAAAATATGGCGCAGGTGCTTGGTAAGGACTCAGCCGAAATTGAAACAAAAATGAATGAAATCAAGGCAGGCTATGCATCTCTCTGGACCGAAAACGGCTATAAGAGTGAAGATGTTAAAGCACCCGACGACAGGGCAAATGCGCTTGCGGTCATTTCAGGCTTGGCAGAAGAAGACAAATACGAAACAATAACAGCTGTTCTTGAAAGCACGGAAAATTCAAGTCCTTATATGGAATACTATGTGCTTGAAGCGCTGTGCCAGATGGGTAAATACGATACTGCAAAAAGCAGAATGCTTAAAAGATATGAAAAAATGATATCTGACAGCGACACAACGCTCTGGGAAAAATGGTCAAAGCATACAGGCACAAGAAACCATGCATGGTCAGGCGGTCCGCTGGTTATTATGAGCAAATATTTTGCAGGCATAAGACCGACACAGGCAGGTTATACGCAGTTTGTTATAAAACCGCAGATTTCTGCGCCCGACACCGTAAAATGCACTGTGCCGTCAGTCAAGGGTTATATAAATGTAACCGAAACAAAGACCGACAGCTCATTCACACTTGATGCGTCTGTGCCGGGCGAAACAGAAGCAATTATATATCTGCCGTATTCCGACGGGCAGACAGTAAAGCTCAATGACAGCGTGATTTATGAAAACGGCAGCTTTGCCGAAACTGATAATATTAAATTCGTCGGGGCAGAGGACGGATTTATTGTATTTTCGGTAAGCGCAGCTCAGAGTACACAGCTTCATTTTGAAGCAGTAAATCAGTAAAAAAACGCCTTGCATTTGCAGGGCGTTTTTCAGTGTGAATATTTTTTGATTATTTCCTCAGCTACGGTACGCTTTGGCACACAACGGTTCATAGCTTCCTTTTCAATATAGCGGTGAGCGTCGGGCTCGGGCATTTTTTCTTTATCAATAAGCAGCCATTTTGCTTTGTTGACAAGTCTTATTTCCTGCATTTTGTCCTCGATTGACACCGCCTTGCTTTCAAGCCGTTCAAGCTTTGCTTTGGCGGTTATCATCCAATGCAGAGCGTTTATCATACTTTGCTTTGACATAGGCTTCGGCAGCGTGAAAACACCGCAGGGCGAAACCTTTGAGTATATTTCATCGTACAGCTCTGCTTTGACAAGCTGTAACACCACCGTGTTTTTTGCCTCAGCGCAGTCTATGGCAAATTCTGTTCCGAAGCCGTCTGTCAGCGGTGAATTTACTATAATAAAATCAAAATGTCTTTGAGTCTTTGCTCTTTTAGCGGCGCTTATGTTGGTTACAAACAGCACAGGGCTGTATACTGCCTCAGGGAGCATTGACTGGGTGTCGCTGTTGAATTTTTCACTTGATGACACAACAAGTACGCTGTAAATCCGTTCTTCGAGTTCCGTAATGCTCCCTCCTTTTTTAAATAATTTTAATAAAAGCTTATTTCAGTATTTCAAGTATCTTTTCGGGAATATGCTCTTTTATAAACTGACTTTCAAGCGCAATCCGTTTTGCTTCGTCAAGCGTTGCGGGCAGTTTTCTGAATTTTGCAAGCTCTGCCTCGTCAGCCGTGTATAAATTAAAATCGGCTACATACGGCAGGTCAAGCTTGTTTTCAATTCCGTAAAGCCCTGCGTAAATAATCAGCGCAAATGCTATATACGGGTTAACAGTCGGGTCGGGTGAGCGAAGCTCAGCTCTTTTGTACTCGCCGTAGGCGGCAGGTATTCTTACAAGCTGCGAACGGTTTTCGCTCGACCATGAAACATATTTCGGCGCTTTGTTGTTGCCGAGTCTTTCATACGATTTTTCAGTCGGGTTAAGAAATGCCGTCATTTCAACTGCCTTGTCAAGCACTCCTGCTATTGTGTAAGGCATTATATTTGACTCGTTTTCCGACAGAACCGAAAAATTTATATGAAAGCCGTTGCCCGGCAGGGTTTCAAGCGGCTTTGCGGTAAAATCGGCATACAGACCGTTCCGTTTTGCAACAGTATTTACTACCGTCTGAAAGGTCATTACATTGTCGGCGGCTGTCAGCGGGTCGGAATAGCGGAAGTCAATTTCATTCTGCCCCGGTCCTTCCTCGTGATGCGAGCTTTCGGGCTTTATGCCCATCTGCTCGAGCGTAAGGCAGATTTCACGGCGTATGTTTTCGCCCCTGTCCTGCGGAGCTAAATCCATGTAACCTGCGCTGTCATAGGGAGTGTCGGTCGGCTCGTCATCCTCGTCAAGCTTGAAAAGGTAAAATTCCTGCTCTGCGCCGAAACGGAATTCATAGCCAAGCTCTGTTACCCTTTCAACTGCTTTTATGAGGATTGCTCTTGTGTCGCACTCAAAGGGCTTGCCGTCGGGGTAGGTGATTGAGCAGTACATTCTTACAACCTTGCCGTGCTCGGGGCGCCACGGAAGCACGCACAGCGTATCGCAGTCGGGGTGAAGCAACAGGTCGGAATGTACCTCGCCGCCAAAGCCCGAAATTGCCGAGCCGTCTATGGTTATGCCGTATTCAAACGCACGGGGAAGCTCGTCGGCTAAAATTGAAATGTTTTTTTGCTTGCCGAAAACATCGCAGAACGCAAGACGGACGAATTTGACATCCTCTTCCTCGCAGAACTGCATAACCTCATCTTTGGTATATTTCATATAAATGCCTTCTTTCAAACTAAAAATGCGCTCATTAAACGCAGGAATACCCGTATTTAATGAACGCCCTTGCTCATACAAATAATATACATTAACATTTTTTTGCTGTCAAGAAAAAAGTGTTGACAAATTAAAAATATAGGTGTAACATATTCGCATAAATTAAATAGAAGGCAACGGCGTCTTCAGTGTTTTGTTATTTGCACTGAAGGCGTCTTTTCTTTTATTGTCAAAAGGAGTTTTTAATTATGGCATATGTTGACGAGGTAATGGAATTTTTAAAGAAAAGAGACGGTAACGAGCCTGAATTCCTGCAGGCTGTAAGTGAGGTTTTTGATTCGCTTCGTCCCGTTATTGAGGCTAATGAGGAGAGATACAGAAAGCTTGCATTGCTCGAAAGACTTGTAGAGCCCGAAAGAATTTTCCGTTTCCGTGTTCCGTGGATTGACGACAACGGTCAGGTGCATGTTAACCGTGCATACCGTGTTCAGTTCAACTCTGCAATCGGTCCTTATAAGGGCGGTCTGAGATTACACCCGAGCGTAACTCTTTCGGTTATAAAGTTTTTGGGCTTTGAGCAGATTTTCAAAAATTCGCTTACGGGTCTTCCCATAGGCGGCGGCAAGGGCGGCTCGGACTTTGACCCTAAGGGCAAGAGCGACAGGGAGATTATGATGTTCTGCCAGTCCTTTATGACTGAGCTTTGTAAGGTTATAGGCGAAAATACCGATGTTCCCGCAGGCGATATAGGCGTAGGCGGCAGAGAAATCGGTTATATGTTCGGTCAGTACAAGAGAATTCAGAAGAGATACGAGGGCGTTCTTACGGGTAAAGGTCTTTCTTACGGCGGCTCACTTACAAGAACAGAGGCAACAGGCTACGGTCTGCTTTACATAACAGAGGAAATGCTCAAATGCCACGGTATTGATATTGCAGGCAAGACGATTGTAGTTTCAGGCTCGGGCAATGTTGCGATTTATGCTGTTGAAAAGGCAACGCAGCTCGGCGCAAAGGTTGTAACCGTTTCGGATTCTACGGGTTGGATTTATGACCCCGACGGCATTGATGTTGCGCTTCTCAAAGAGGTTAAAGAGGTCAAGCGTGCCCGTCTTACCGAGTATGCAGCAGCAAGACCTTCGGCAGAATATCATGAGGGCAGAGGCGTATGGCAGATTAAGTGTGATGTTGCATTGCCCTGCGCAACGCAGAACGAGCTGCACCTTGAGGATGCGCAACAGCTTGTTGCAAACGGCGTAACTGCTGTTTGCGAGGGAGCTAATATGCCTACCACAAGAGAAGCTACCGAATACCTGCAAAAGAACGGCGTGCTTTTCCTTCCCGGCAAAGCGGCAAACGCAGGCGGTGTTGCCACCTCGGCTCTTGAAATGAGCCAGAACTCCGAAAGAGTTTACTGGTCATTTGAAAAGGTTGACAGAATGCTTAATGAGATTATGGTCAACATTTATCACAATATCGACGATGCATCAAAGAAATACAACCTTGAAGGCGATTATGTTGCAGGCGCAAATATAGCAGGCTTTGAAAAGGTTGCAGACGCTATGATAGCGCAGGGCGTCGTATAAAAAGGTACTATTGACAACCCCGTCATAGTATATACAATCCAAAGGGCAAGGGCGTCATTGGTGGAAACATCAGTGGCGTCCTTCGCTCGTTTTTCGGGAGGTAACAAAATGTTAAAATCTGTTGAAATTCCGCTTAACGCAAAAATGATTATCATTGAAGAAGTTTACGAGGACAAAAAATTTATTAAAACAGAGGATTATTTCTACAATACCTCAGGTGCAGCTGATAATTGCGAGTATTCACAGAATACAACTTCGTGGGACTGATTTTTGCAGAGGTGATTTTATGACAAAATATATTTTTGTAACGGGCGGCGTAGTTTCCGGACTCGGCAAGGGAATTACTGCGGCATCGCTCGGCAGACTTCTGAAATCAAGAGGACTTAAGGTGGCGGCGCAGAAGCTTGACCCCTATATAAATGTTGACCCGGGTACAATGAGCCCGTTTCAGCACGGCGAGGTTTATGTTACCGATGACGGTGCCGAAACCGACCTTGACCTCGGGCATTATGAAAGATTTATCGACGAGGACCTGAATAAATACTCAAACCTTACCACAGGCAAGGTTTACTGGAATGTGCTGAACAAGGAGCGCAGGGGAGAGTATCTCGGCTCTACGGTTCAGGTAATTCCGCACATCACAAACGAGATAAAGGAATTCGTTTACCGTGTCGGCAAAAAGACAAACGCAGATGTTGTAATTACCGAAATTGGCGGCACCATAGGCGACATTGAAAGCCAGCCCTTTATTGAGGCGATAAGACAGATTTCTCTTGAGGTAGGCAAAGAAAACAGTCTGTTTATTCATGTAACTCTTGTGCCGTTTTTAAGCGGCTCGGACGAGCATAAAACAAAACCGACACAGCATTCCGTAAAAGAGCTTCAGGGAATGGGAGTTGCGCCGAATATAGTTGTGCTTCGCTGCGACGAACCTCTTGAAAAGTCAATCTTTGACAAGATTGCGCTTTTCTGCAATGTCAAGCCCGACTGTGTAATAGAAAACATTACTCTTCCCAATCTTTACGAAGCGCCGCTGATGCTTGAAAAATCAAATTTTTCCGCCATTGTCTGCCGTGAACTCGGCATTGATGCCCCCGAGCCCGACCTGACGGAATGGGAGCAGCTGGTAGAAAAAATAAAATCAAGGCCCAATACGGTAAATATAGGTCTTGTCGGCAAATATGTTGAGCTGCATGACGCTTATCTCTCTGTTGCAGAGGCATTAAGACACGCAGGCTATTATCACAACACGCATATTAAAATCAGCTGGATTGACTCCGAAGAAATTACAAAGGAAAATGCAGGTGAAATTCTCTCAAATCTTGACGGTATTATCGTTCCCGGCGGCTTCGGCAACAGGGGAACAGAGGGTATGATACTTGCCGCACAGTATGCGAGAGAAAACGATATTCCCTATTTCGGAATATGTCTCGGCATGCAGATTGCCGTTATAGAATATGCGAGAAATGTTCTGCTTCTTGCAGACGCAAATTCAGGCGAATTTGACGGGCAGAGCAACAATAAGGTTATTGACTTTATGCCGGGTCAGAGTGATGAAATAGATAAGGGCGGCACTTTAAGGCTCGGTGCATATCCGTGCGTTCTCGGCGAAAATACCGTTATACGCTCCTTGTATGAGCAGACTGAAATAAGCGAACGCCACCGCCACCGCTATGAATTCAACAACGCTTACCGTGACGCATTCAGACAGAACGGCTTGACCCTGAGCGGCATTTCGCCCGACGGTCAGCTCGTAGAAACAGTTGAATTGTCTGACAGACCGTTTTATATAGGTGTTCAGTTTCACCCCGAATTCAAATCAAGGCCCAACAAACCGCATCCGCTTTTCAAGGGCTTTGTAGGTGCGGCGTTTCAGAAATCAAAGGAGAAATGATTGTGATTTACCCAAAGGATTACTCAAGCAAGCTTACACTGCGTGAAACGCAGAAGGCAATCAAGACAGTAAAGGACACATTCCAGTCAAACCTCAGTAAAGCTTTGAACCTTTACAGAATAACTGCACCGATTATGGTTACGAATGTAAGGCGCATAACATAATCCTTCTGTAAAAAAGAATGTTTTTTATTGACAGAAAAAGCAGGATTGAAAGTGATTTCAATCCTGCTTTTTGGTGTTCACTCGGGGTATTCTGCAGTGTTTTTGTAACAAACAGTAAGACAGTATTCATTGCTTAATGCAGGTCGGAATACAGGCGGATTTAATTTGTAGGGCTGTGGTGACTCCTCACAGTGTGGGGAGACGTTGCGCAGTGACATAGGGGACAGCATCCGTCAGATGTGCTCCGGCCGTTTTTTATTGACATATATAATGTAAAATGTTAAAATGAGGTTGCCAAATAATTTTCCAAATTGAATATTTCCAAATAAATAGGGAAGTACTATTTTTATCTCTTGATAAAAATGCATACTTCTTTAGTTTCAGGTGCTTCTTTTTATTTGGAAACTTGGAAAATTGTTTGGCGACAGTTGGAGTTATGCGTTTTTTGTGCGTAGCTTCGGCTGCGCACTTTTTTATTCATTTTTATCGGGAGGTAAATATTGTGGATACTAACAGAAATGAAAACGAAAGAAGAAAGAACGGTCACGGCGCAATTAAAACGGTAATTGCCGTAGTAATTGCCCTGCTTCTGATGTTCGGCATCTCGGCAGGCGTGGCAAATCATTTTGTAAAGAAGGCAGCCGTTCCCGCTTCAAATATTCCGAACGGTCTTTCGGCTTATGAGCTGGCGGTGCAGAACGGCTTTGACGGCTCTCTGCAGGACTGGCTGAAATCTAGCCTACGAAATAGCCAAGGACAACGGCTATACGGGAACTGAAAGCGAATGGGTAAAGTCAGTTGAAAACAACTCCCAAAACACAGCAACAATTAAATCGTCATATTTTTCGGGCGATAATCTTATCATAAAGCTGTCCGACGGCACAGAGGTCAACCTCGGTTCGGTCAGAGGACCTAAAGGCGCAGACGGAAAAGACGGAGCTAACGGCGTAAACGGGAAAGATGGCTCGACAGGCGCAAAGGGCGCTGACGGCAAGGACGGAAAAGACGGCGTTGACGGTCAGAACGGCTCGGACGGTACAGGCGTAACCTCTGTATATGTTGACGATACGAATCAATTCATAATCAATTTAAGCGACGGAAGCGAAATAAATCTCGGCGCAATAGCAGGTATCAACGGTGCAGACGGCGCTGACGGCAAATCCGCATATCAGGTAGCCGTAGATAACGGCTTTACTGGCACAGAAGCGGAATGGCTTGATTCTCTCAAGGGTGCAGACGGACAGAACGGACTTGA
Source organism: uncultured Eubacteriales bacterium (assembly GCA_900315985.1). GTDB lineage: Bacteria > Bacillota > Clostridia > Oscillospirales > Acutalibacteraceae > Fimenecus. Next base: position 17,039 of record ONBD01000038.1, read on the forward strand.
CGGAACTGACGGCACTAACGGAATAAATGGTAATGACGGCGTAGGTATAGAGAATATCAGCATTGATACCGACGGTAAATTAAAGATAAGACTTACAAGCGGAAC
>ONBD01000020.1 GCA_900315985.1 uncultured Eubacteriales bacterium
ACAATCCTAACCGAAAGCATTACAAACTATCAAGAAAAGAAATTGAAAAACGCCGAGCGCAAGGTCAGAAGGACGGCTTTACGCAGAGCATGTAAGGAGCAAATATGAAAAACATATTTTCAAGAAAAACAAGTTTCATTATGAAAGGAGCGTTGATAGCATAAGTACAAGTTGACAGAGCATAGTTTTCGTTGAGGCGATTGGAGTGAAAACCAAAATCATCTTTGAAAATGAAAACGAAAACTATACCGAAAATGTTAACAATGACTTATTGGAAAAAACAATTGAAAATGCATTGCTTGTTTCACTTCTGAAAAACGGATTAATAAATCAGAGTCAATACGAGCGATACATTGAAAAGCAATAATTAAAAAGGTGCGGCGACTCCCCTCGCCGCACCGAAAAATAATGCTGGACTTATTAAAAGTTCTGAATATAATGTGTGTTTAAGAAAACAACAAGGAGTTGAAAAAAATGTATAAATTCGATAGCGAAATTAAACGGGTAGCCGCTTACTGCCGTGTATCAACGGACAGCCTCGATCAGGCAAATTCGCTTGAAAGTCAGCAAAGATACTTCAATGACTATATAAAGCGCAATCCCCTGTGGGAGCTTTCTAAAATCTATGTTGACGAAGGCATCAGCGGAACAAGCACAAAAAAGCGAAACGCCTTCAATCAGATGATTGAGGATGCCAAGCGAGGTAACTTCGATATCATAATCACAAAGGAGATAAGCCGATTCGCAAGAAACACGCTTGACAGTATCGGTTATACCAGAGAGCTGAAGCGATTGGGCATAGGCGTAATATTTATGAACGATAACATAAATACGCTTGATCCCGATGCAGAATTACGCTTAACAATAATGTCCTCAATAGCGCAGGAAGAAAGCCGAAAGACAAGTGAGCGTGTTAAATGGGGACAGCGAAGAATGATGGAACAAGGCAAGGTTTTCGGCAGAGATATGCTCGGTTATGATGTTCGTGACGGAAAACTTATTATTAACGAAGAAGGCGCAAAAACAGTTCGGCTTATATTCCACAAATTCTTTGTAGAAGGAAAAGGCACTCACCTGATCGCAAAGGAGCTTCAAGAAGAAGGAATAAGAACCTCAACCTATATGAAGAAATGGTCATATACGGTAATTCTGCGTGTGCTGAAAAACGAAAAATACTGCGGAGATCTCATACAGCAAAAGACCTACACACCCGACTATCTCTCCCACTCCAAAAAGAAAAACGAAGGGCAACTTGAATTCGTTGTAATAAGAGATCATCATGAGCCGATTATTTCAAGAGAAATGTTTGAAGCGACTCAGCTCGAAATAGAACGGCGCAGAAAGAAAAGCACACCCAATCAGGCAGGATTTGCAAACAGATATATGCTCTCGGGCAAAATCAAATGCGCCGAGTGCGGTTCAACCTTCACAAGAACAACAAAATACATAAAAAACGGAAAGAAAACCAACAAATGGGTATGTATTGAATCGCAGAAGAACGGTTCAAAGCGCAAGGATAAAAACGGCGAAACAATCGGATGCACTACAAACTCTATAAGCGAAAAGGACATCACGGATATACTTAACAGAATAATGACAGATGTACTTAAAAGCAGAGAAAAAGTCATTAAAAAGGTGCTAAAAACTGTTAAAGCAGTTCTTGACAGTGAGCCGAGCAACGATAACATAGCCTACTATGAAAAGGAGCTTACAAAGACCGAAAAGAAGAAGCAGAAGCTGCTTGATATGTGTCTGTCGGGTGATATTGAAACCGAAGAATACAAAAAGGGCTGTGAACGCCTGAACGCAGAATATGAAGCACTGACAGAACGGCTAAAAAAAGAAAAAATCCACAATCAGAATGTTGCGGATAAAGGAAGAATACTCAAGGATATAGAAAAACACCTCAGGCAAATTATGGACGGCTCAGTTTCGGACGAAGCCTTTATGCGTGAAATGATTGACAAAATAGTGGTTTACAAGGGCAGAAAAATGGATATTCACTTAAAGTCAATTCCGAGCGTCTGGACGGCACGAATACTCGCAGGAAGCAGTGAAATTGAGGCTTATAATCAAAAAAAATCCAACGAAAGTTCGTCTGTGCCTATATCTGTCAGCAAGCCTTTAAGCTCGTTATATGGCATTGAAAAGCGCTGTGAAAGGTAGCGAAGAGATGCGCCTAATTCACCGTCGGGACCGCCGTACTGGCTGATTATAATCTGTGCATATTTCGGATTAGGGTTTTTGATATTTACGGGATACTGTAATTTCTTTTCATACTGAAACATCAGCAATCACCCTCCTTTGTAATTTCCCATGGCCACGGGCCGTTCAGCCATTCGTTTCCGTAGGCAGGCTTGACGATAGGTCCGTATTTTTCCTGAAATTCTCTCAAAAGCCTTTTGTATTCAAAGCTGAACTGCTCATAGCGCATTGCAGCCTGTGAATCCTCAGGATGTGTGTCAAGGTACATATGAAGCTCCCAGGCGGCAAACTGCAGCTGTGAAAGTCTTAAAAGCATTTTACGGCGGTTGTTCATATTCCCTTACCTCCTGTAAACGGCTTGTTCAAATCGGCAAAAAGCGTCCCGTTTTTAAGTGCTGTTTCAGGTGTGTACTCGGTTGTATTTGTCTGAAACGGTACATAAGCCATAGTTGTTGTAACTGTTTCGGGTAACGGTGTTACGCCGAAGTATTCGCTCTCGGCAAGACTGTTGTCCGTGCCGTTGGTACGATTGTTATTCAAGCTTAATTCTCCTTTTTCTGTTATTGCTCCCCTGCTTTATCATATGTACAAGTTCTGAAACGGTTAACAAAAAAACAAGGCGCCCTGCAGAGCGCCCTGTAAATATTTGCTTATAAAAATCAGTCTTCGTTTTCGTCCTTGATTTTGTCAATGACTTCCTGAGGGATAGCCTCGCCGTGTTTAACAACAAGTATGCAAATAAGCGAAAGCAGGAAAGCTATAGGACAATAGTAGAACAGCGACATATATGTACCTGTAAACATTCTTACTATACCGTAAATAATAGGTGTCGCAATCTGTGCGGAAAATGTTGCAGTATAGTAGTAGCCGGTAAATGTTCCTACCTTATCAAGTCCGCCTATTTCAAGTACAAGAGGAAGAGTATTAACGGTAATCATCATATTAGCGGCACCGCCTACTATAAGTGCTACCCAGATAAGAATACCGCTCATAGAGTTAATGCCCATATTCTGAGTAATAAGATATGCGCCGAAAGCTACAATGAAAATCAGAAGTCCGCTGATTATTGTCTTTTTACGGCCGAATTTTTTGCCAAGCCAGCCTGCAGGAATTGCGGCTACTGCTGACGCTGCAGCAAAGGCAGTTGTCATAATTGTTGCCTGAGCCGTGGTCTTATTGAGAATTTCAGCAGCAAACAATGCAAAGAAAGTAGTTACCGCATTTGTGCCGCAGAACAGGAAAAACAGGCCCATAAGCATAAACACAAGACTTCTTCTTTCGCCTGAGGAAAGTTTTTCTGCTTTTCTTGCTTCTCTTTCCGCTTTTGCAGCTTCTTTCTCAGCCTTTCTTCTTGCAGCCTCATCAGCTGACTGATTTAACTCACCCTGAATAACAACTCTGCTGTCAGGCTCTTTTACAAAGAAAAGAACAACCAGCATACCGATTATCATAACAACTGAGCCTAAAAGGAAAACATAAGGGAAGGTAACAAATTCATCCCAATCGGCAGCTTTTGAATCAGCTCCGGTTATTGAACAGTAAATTACCGTAACAATTGTGCCTGCAAAAAGACCGATTGCTCCGCCTAAGCCGCCCATAAGGTTAATTATTGCATTGCCTTCGCTTCTCAGCTCGTTAGGAGTCAGGTCAGGCATAAGCGCAACAACCGGGGCACGCCACAGCGACATTACAAACACAAACAAAATGATGAACAGCATAGTAAGCGGTAAAGAACCGAGTTTTATTGCTATAATAGGAATAATTGCAAACAGCAAAGCTGAAATCGGTGCGCCGTAAATTACATAAGGTCTACGCTTGCCGAAACGGGAATGTGTATTGTCTGACAGCTTGCCGAATGTAGGCTGGAAAATAACGCCAAAAATATTATCAAAGGTCATAATGATGCCTATAAACAACGGTACAAGTGTAATACCGCCTGCCGCCGTAGCAACATCCTCGCCGTTTGCCGCTGCAAATTTTGCAAGTGCAGGAAACATTTCGTTGAGCTTTACACTCCATTGAGTGATGATGGCGCTTTCATTAAGCAGCCTGTTGAGTATTTTGGTTATATACGGATCGTAGATAGCCCACGCAATGGAAGACGCCAAAAAGCCGAAACCGGTCAATATGGTATGCGGATAATGCAATTTGCCGTTTTCTTTTGCGCAAAAGAATTGATTGTCCATATTCTTTTCTCCTTGTTAAAAAGTATAAGCTTATATTCAGCCTTACCGATTTATTGTACCAAATCATTATGCTTTTTGCAAGTGCAATAAACTATTATTTATTAAGGTAATTCTATATCTTTTTTATTTCGCTTTTTCCTGAGCTTGCCCTGATGTCTTAAAGCTATATTTCTGTTTTTGTAGTGCTCAAATATTATTTCACTTGCTATAAATGCAATTACAATTACAACTGCTGCAATTATTCTGCCTGCGCTTACAGTCAGGTCGCCCTTTGTGCTTTTAACGCTGTCTGACAGGTCAAGAATTGCAGTATTCAGCGCTGTGCAGCAGTTATCAAGCTCTAATGCGCATACGCTTGTGTCAAGCAGCTTTGAAGCTGCGCTCACCTGCTTGTTAAAGCTGTTAGCCACCTTTGCGCTGCAGGCGCTTAAATCGGCATTATTTGCTTTTTCAATCAGCCCTGCAAGTCTTTCCCTTGAAAAGCTCAGGCGCTCTTTATAAAGCGTAAACTGCTGAACATTGTCAGTTATAAAAACCGAAAAGCCTCTTGAGGTCATATCTTCAAGGTAAGTGATTGTATCCTCCCTTTTGCCGCACAGCTTTTTGTCTGTCATATCTGCAACGGCTTTAAGGTTTTTGCCTGTTTTACCTGCAACGGATTTTGAAAATGTTGTAGAGTACGGATTTCCGCTTGTAAGCAATATACCCTTTGCACCGAAATTCCCCGAACGCTTTACAGCCACACTGCTGTTCCAGATAACAGTTCCGTTATAGTGGGTAAATACAAGCAAGTCCTTACCCTCGCCTGCTATCCATTGAGCCGTGTCTTTGTCGGCCTTATCTGCAAGCAGAATTACCGAGCTTCTTGCATTGTTGGCGAAAATTATTTCTTTGATTTCATCCCTGAAACTCCAGCCGCCTTCAATAAGCAAAACGGCTTTACCCGAAAATTCACGGATTATATCTTCAAGCGTCGGTACGCTGTATGCCGTTATTACAGAATTGATACCGCCCTTGCCGTTTTTAAGATTATAACCCTTAAGCTCTTCAAAGCTTACCTCGTTTACAGCTTTATTTATGCTGCTGCCCGAAGCGTCTGCGCACATTCTTGAAAGGTTGTCATCCTTAAACAGTACAATAACGCCGTCGGCTGTCTTTTTAACACTAACCATTACAATGTCTGCGCCCTGTTCATTTGCTGATGCAATACCCTCAGCCGAGTTTTCGGGGTAGCTTTCTATATTGCCGTATTTTGATATGCATAAAAGCTCATTTTCACCGTCGGTCAGAATATCGTAAACCGACGGCCTTTCTGCTTCGCCGTCATTCAAAGCAAAGCTTAGCTGAGCGGAAGTAAATATAAGTATTATGCAAAGAATTATACAAAACAGCAGTTTTTTGTAGCGTAAGCTCATTTTTAAACTCCAAAAAATCAAATTTTAAAAATTTTTTCGAATATTATTATACCAAAAGAAAAAAATTTTACAATAGAAAAAAGTCATATTTTGTCAATTTTATAAGGTGGGTATACAACATTTAGTGTAAAAAAAATCTTGCACAAAAATTTTAAGAAATTTTTTAACTAAAGGTCGAATTTTGCTTATTGCAAGCGCTCTTTTTTTGTGATACAATTTGTCTACATTGTGTTACAGGGGTAATGTATATGGCATTCAATCAGAAATTAAGAGAATTAAGGCAATCCAAGCTGCCCCCTCTTACTCAGACAGATTTAGCTAATGTTCTGGGTATGACTCAGCGTAAGGTTTCCTTTCTTGAAACAGGTCTTTCAGAGCCATCTCTGAAGGATTTGCAAAATATATGCCTGTACTTTAATGTTTCGGCAGATTATTTCCTTGATTTGCCCGAATCTCTTGATTATATAAAGTAATATGACTAAAAAAGAGTTAGCTTTAAAAAGCGTTGAAGCGCTCAAAGGTTTATATCCCGACGCTCTCTGTTCACTTGATTACAATAATCCTTTTGAACTTTTAATTGCTACAAGACTTTCTGCACAGTGTACCGATGCAAGGGTTAATCTTGTTACCCCTGCTTTATTTGAAAAATACAAAACACTTGACGACTACTGCAATGCCGATGTCAAGGACATTGAAGATATAATTCATTCCTGCGGCTTTTACAGGGAAAAGTCCAAAGACATTATCGGCATTGCTCAAAAAATAAAATCTGATTTCGGCGGTAAGGTTCCCGACACTATTGAGGATTTGACCTCTCTTCCCGGTGTCGGCAGAAAGACCGCTAATCTTATTATGGGCGATGTTTACGGCGCTCCCGGTGCAGTTGTTACCGACACCCATCTTATAAGAATTGCAAACCGCATAGGTCTTGTTAACACAAAAGAACCAAAAAAGGTTGAAGCTGAATTGAGAAAGCTTCTTCCTGCAGATGAAAGCAATAATTTCTGCCACCGTTGCGTACTGCACGGCAGAGCTGTCTGCACAGCAAGAAAGGCTAAATGCGAGGAATGTTCACTAAACGGCTTCTGCCGTAAAAAAATATAAGGAAAGAAAAATGTATTTAATCAGTCCCGTACTTTACGGCTCGATGACATCAATACCGGGCGTAATAGTTGACAAATACATAAAGCTGGCTTCTTTTTGTCAGTTAAAGGCACTGCTTTGGATTTCAAAAAACCAAGGCGGTAATTTTTCTATGGAAGAAATTGCAAAAAGCATCGGCTCGTCTGTTGCAGACACAAAGGAAGCTATTGATTTCTGGGTCAATGAGGGAATTGTTATTACGGCTATTGACGAAATAAAGTCTGTACCCTCGGAGCAGCAGAGCGATAAATATTTAAGCGGTGAAAAGAGCGAAACTTCCTCCCCTGCCGCTGTTAAGGAAACGGTTAAAAAAGCGCCTGACATTGAAATTTCAAGACCTACGGGCGAGCAGATTGCCGCAAGACTCAGCGAGGACAAGGAAATTGAAGGCCTTTTAAATCATATACAGATTATGCTCGGCAGAACAATCGGCAAGGATTTACAGTCAATTATTATTATGTTTATTGATACCTACGGTCTGTCGGCAGATGTTATACTGACGCTCATTCAGTATTGCGTTGACTTAAACAAAGCTTCAAACGCATTTATTCTTTCAGTCGGCAAAAGCTGGTATGAAAAGGATATAACAACACTTGAGCTTGCGAACAAATATATTGACGAGCACAACGAGGCACAGAAGATTTATAAAGAATTTGCCGTGCTTACGGGTATTTCGGCACCCAACGCAACACCCAAACAGCAGGACTACTTCATAAGCTGGCGCCGTTCAGGCTTTACTGTTGAAATGATGGTACTCGCCTATAATGAAACAGTGGAAAGAACAGGTAAAATTTCATTTGCATATACAAACAAGATATTGCATAACTGGAACGAAAACGGGCTTAAAACACCCGAAGCTGTTGAAAACAGCAAGAAAGCCTTTAAAGAAGGAAAAGCCGCAGAAGGCAAAAACGGCCGTTCATATGACATTGAAAAAACTGTTTATGAGGACACACATAAAGATATAGTATTCAAGAGAAAGACGAAAAGAGGTGCTAAGGATGAAGTATAGCCGCAAGGTTGTGGACAAAGCAAATACAATTTTACAGCAAAGACAGGAAAAGGCTGAAAAAGAAGCAGCTTCAAGACATACCGAATTCATAAAAAAGCACCCCGAGCTTGCCGAAATTGAAGCTGAAATGTCAAGAACGGGAGCAGATATATTAAAGGCTGTTCAGGGCTGTGAAAACCCGAGGGAATACATAGACTCTTTAAGCAGAAAAAACCTTGAATTTCAACGCTTAAAGAAAGAGCTTTTAAAATCGGAAGGCTTTGACGGCGATTATCTTGATATTCACTACACCTGCCCAAAGTGCAAGGACACAGGCTATGTTGACGGAGTTGTCTGCAGCTGTTACGAGGAGCTTTTAAAAAAGCTTTCATATGAAGATCTTGCTGAGAAAACCTCGCTTAAAATTTCGAGCTTTGATGAGTTCGATATATCGCTTTACAATGACGAAGCTAAAAGAGCGCATATGCAGAAGATATTAAATTACTGCAAGGATTATGCTGAGGAATTCGACGGCAAGGGCTTCCCGAGCGTTTATATGTTCGGTGAAACAGGCTTAGGCAAAACGCACCTTTCGCTTGCGATTGCAGGAAAGGTTATTGAAAAAGGCTATAATGTTATTTACGGCTCTGCCCACAACTTTTTTAATATGCTTGAAAGGGAGCATTTCGGCAGAAGCGAAAATCCAGACGGCACAACCGAGGAAAAGCTTTTAAACTGCGATTTGCTTATACTTGACGATTTAGGCGCAGAATTTGTTACACAATACACAGTTGCAGAGCTTTACAATATAATTGACACAAGGTTAGCCAAAGACCTGCCGACAATTATCAGCTCTAACATAAAGTCAGACGAGCTTGAAAGCAAATACAATAACCGCATTGCTTCAAGAATTCTCTATTCATATTACAGGCTTTGCTTTATGGGCAACGATATAAGGCAGGCTTTATCACAGGAAAATTAAAAGGACGGGAGATTAAATCTCCCGTCTGATTTTTTGTTTATTCAGTAACTATATAGCCGTAAAGCTTATATTGTTATTATTTGCGTAGGTTTCGGCGTATGAGCCTGCCGCACCGTAAATAGTAAGATTATTACAGCCTGAAAAGCTGTTTGCGTTAATACTCGTTACGGATGCCGGAATTGTAATAGAGTTAAGACTTGAGCAGCCCTTGAAAGCATAAGTTCCTATGCTTGTTACGGTGCCTGACAGCACGACGGTTTCAAGCGCCGTACAATTCAGGAAAGCGCCGTAATTTATAGTTTTTACACCCGTGGAAAGCGTAACCGTTTTAATAAAAGTATTGTTTTTAAACGCATAGTTGTCAATATTGGTTACGGTATAGCAACCTATTCTTGCAGGAATTGAAACATTGGCATTACTTGAATTATAGCCGCTGATTTTAGCGCAATTGCCGTTTGCAACGGCATATTCAAAATCCTCGTTTATGCCGACCTTGATAACCTCGTCAAGATAAAACATATCAAAGGCATCTACTGCGCCGTCATTGTTCATATCGGATATAGTAAAATCCTCACCGTTGAGAACAATTTTACCGTTCATATACTGCTTAATGGCAGTATAGTCAGACTGAGTTGCAAAGCCGTCAAGGTTTAAATCGCCTTTTACAGAGCCGACAATAGGAATTATAACCGTCTCAAGCACTTTGCCGCAGCTGCAGGTGCGTACCTTTTCGCCAGCTTGCGTTCTTGTAGCCTGCTTTGTTATTTTCCATGTGCCTGCGTCATGCCCTGCAACAGTAATTGTCACCTGAGGGAAGGTAACCTCATTATCGTTAGCGTCAAAAGCCTCGTTCATTGTTACATAGAATTTTGAATTTGCAACATTAACCTTCAGCGTTGCTGTAAAAAGAGTACCTGCCGCAACTCCTGCATTTGCAGCGCCTGCATAACGTATTCTGTTAGTTTGAGGTGTTTCAACAGAGCCAATCATTTTAATATTACCCACAGTATAGCTTTCAATACTGAAAGTGTTTTTCTTGAAGGTCAGAGCACAGTCAGCACCACTCAAGCCTGCCGGCACGGCAACAGTTACAGTTACAGTATCGCCGACCTCAACGTGACCGCTCTTGTCTGTGGTAACGGTCATTGCCGAAGCAGCTTCAGGTTTTAAATTATAATATGTAATTACGCCGAACAGCATTGCAAAGCATAAAAACACAGATAAAACCTTTTTCAAGCTCATTTTGCCCTCCGAAAAATCTTAATTCAAAAATATATTATCATTTATAAATAAAATAGTCAAATTAAATAATTGTAAATAATTATTTGCCAAGCTCGACATTTCTGTTATAAGCAGCATCAATAGCGTTTTCGGTGATTTTCTTGAAGCTTTCGCTTTCAAGCACCTTTACGCCCTCAATAGTACTGCCGCCGGGTGAACAAACGGCAATTTTTAATTCCTCGGGTGTTTTGTCTGACTGTAAAACCATTTCTGCGGCGCCCGACATAGTAAGAGCCGCAAGCTTTACTGCCTGCTCTCTGTCAAGCCCGTTTTTTTCGGCAGAATTTGCTATTGCATCAACAAACATATACATATAAGCAGGACCGCAGCCCGAAACGGCACAGCCTATGTCCATAAGGGACTCGGGAAGCTTTTCAAATGCGCCTGCAAACGATAAATCTTTAATAAAATTTGAAAGCGTATTTTCGTCAACAAGATTATTGTAACAGTAAAGCACAACTCCCCTGCCCACAGCTACGGGAGTGTTAGGCATAATTCTTATTACAGGCAGATTACAGCCTGCAAGGCTTTCTATTTTTTTTAATTTAACGCCTGCCGCCATTGTAACTATGACAGGCTTTCTGTCAGAAATAATACTTTTGATTTCGCTGACAGTTTTTTCAAGGCTCTGAGGCTTTACCGCAAGAAAAATAATATCACATTCATTTGCAATGTCAACATTTTGAGAGGCTTTGCAGTTAAGCTTTTCCGCTAACTGCAGCGCCTTGCTTTCTGTGTGGTCGGAAAGCAGAATTTCATTGCCTGACTTTGAAAGCGCAGACGCAAGTGCGCTGCCCATATTTCCGCAGCCTATAAAGCCGTATTTCATAAAATCACCTTATCTTATATTTCCGTTACCGTAAATTACATATTTATATGTGGTCAATTCCTTTAAGCCCATAGGTCCTCTTGCATGAAGCTTCTGGGTGGATATACCCATTTCACAGCCCAAACCGAATTCGCCGCCGTCAGTAAAACGGGTTGAAGCATTGACATATACCGCCGCACTGTCTACAAGAGAAGTGAATATATTTGCCGCTTCGCTGTCCTTACAGACAATAGCTTCGCTGTGCCCCGTAGAATGTGCAGAAATATGCTTTACAGCCTCCTGAACATTTTCAACGCATTTAACTGCAAGAATATAGTCTAAAAATTCAGTATCAAAATCATTTTCGCCTGCAGGAGTGCCGTCAACAACGCTTTGTGCATATTCGTCAAGCCGAAGTTCAACGGGGATAAGAGAATTTTTGATTCTGTCATCAACCAGTCTTTGCTTAAGCTTCGGTAAAAATTCACCTGCAACAGCTTTATCAACAAGCAAGACCTCCTCTGCATTGCACACGCTGGGTCTGCTTGTTTTTGCATTTTCAACTATATTGAGAGCCATATCAATATCAGCACTCTTATGAATATAAACATGGCAAATGCCCGTACCCGTAGCAATACAGGGAACAGTCGCATTTTCAACGCAGGCTCTTATAAGCCCTGCGCCGCCTCTCGGAATAAGCAGGTCAATATAACCGTTAGCCGTCATAAGAGCATTTGCGCTATCACGGGATGTGTCCTTGACAAGATTAACAGCGTTTTCGTCAATTCCTGCTTTTTTTAAGCCCTGCTTTAATGCGTTTACTATTGCATTTGCAGACCTGAAGGCTTCCTTACCCGTTCTTAACACACAGGCGTTTCCGCTTTTTATGGCTAAAGCTGCGGCGTCGCTTGTAACATTGGGACGGCTTTCATAAATGATTGCTATAACACCTATTGGCACAGATACCTTGGTGATTTTAAGCCCGTCCCCTCTTGTGTGAGTGTCAAGCACCTTGCCGACAGGGTCATCAAGCTCTGCGACCTCAATTATACCCTTTGACATAGCGGCGATACGCTCGTGATTGAGCATAAGTCTGTCGCACATTACTTCGGAGATTTTCCCTTTCGCCGCTTCAAGATCCTCGGCATTGCAGGAAAGAATTTCACTTTCATTATCAAGCAAAGCCTGCGCCATCAGCTTTAAAGCGGCGTTCTTTTTTTCTGCGTCAAGCACCGCAACACTGCTTTTTGCATTTTTGGTAAGGCTTAGCATAGCGTTCATATCAAACATTTTTATTCACCTTAAATCTTGTACCGACTTTTTTTCCGTCAACTGCATCATATATATTTTCGGGCTTTTTACCGTTGATTATAATCATATCGCAACCGAATTCAGAGCAGATTTTTGCCGCCTGAAATTTGGTTACCATTCCGCCCGTTCCGAGCTTGGTACCCGAACCGCCTGCCGCAAATTTGCTCTCGTCAAGGTCTGTTACCTCGCTTATAAGCTCTGCGTCGGGGTCAAGCCTCGGGTCGCTTGTGTAAAGCCCGTCAATGTCAGAAATCACTATAAGCAAATCTGCATTTACACTCTTTGCGACTATTGCGCCCAAGGTGTCATTGTCGCCTATAACAATTTCTTCGGTAGATACCGTGTCGTTTTCATTTATAATAGGTATTGCCCGTAACTCCAGAAGTCTTGAAAGAGTATTGCTGAATTTTTCGTGGCGGCTGCTGTTTTCAATATCGTCGCCCGTTATAAGAAGCTGGGCAACTATATGGTTATACTCGCCGAAAAGCTTATCGTAAACATACATAAGCTCGCACTGACCGACTGCGGCGGCTGCCTGCTTTGTGGAAACATCGTCAGGTCTGTCAACAAGACCGAGCTTACCGACACCCATTCCTATTGCGCCTGAGGACACAAGTATTATTTCGTGCCCTGCATTTTTAATGTCGCTTATTGCCTTGCAGATTTTTTCAACCTGTCGGATGTTAAGATGCCCCGTGGCATGAGTCAAAGTACTTGTGCCGATTTTAATAACAATTCGCAAAGTTTTGCTCCTTTATTCTGCATAACAGTATTCGCTGTCTGCAGAGATTATTTTTACTTTTACCAAGCTGCCGAATTCAAGCGCTTTATTCTTTACAAGCACAGGCGTATAATTCGCCGTGTAGCCGAAAATGTAACTGCCCTGCTTTGTTTCGGGTATAATTTCAACAGTTTTACCCACCTGAGCGCTTAAAAACTCAGCTCTGATTTTATCGGTAAGCTCCATGAGAAGAGCTACCCTTTTTTCTTTTACGGATTTTTCAACCTGACCGTCAAACTCTGCGGCTCTTGTGCCCTCTCTGACGGAATACGGGAATATATGCACCTTTTCAAAGCCGACTTTTCTGACAAAAGCCATAGTATCATCAAAGTCCTGCTCCGTTTCGCCTGCAAAGCCTACCATAACATCAGTTGTAAGCGTACAGTCGGGAAATGCTTTTCTGAGCTTATTACAAAGCTCCAGATACTCGTCGACGGTATAGTGTCTGTTCATCCGTTTTAGAGTTTTGTCGCAGCCGCTCTGAAGCGAAATGTGAAATTGCGGACAGAGCTTCGGAAGCTTTGAAAGTTCCGAAATAACACTGTCGGTTATATGGTCAGGCTCTAATGAGCCTAAACGGACTCTTTTAATGCCTTCATTTTCGCATGCGGCGGCAACTGCCGATGCAAAGCTTTCGCCCGTGTCCTTACCGTAGGCTGAAAGATTTATGCCCACAAGCACAACCTCAATGTAACCTGCCTTTGCCAGAGCCTCAGCCTCGGATTTAATATCGGTTATAGGCTTCGAACGGACTCTGCCCCTTGCAATAGGTATAACGCAATATGAACAGAAGCGGTCACAGCCGTCCTCAATTTTTATAATTGCTCTTGTGCGCTCATTAAAATCTTTTATAGGCTCGCCTGTGAACAGTTCGCCTGAAACATGCTGGCTGATATCTACAACACGGGAATGGCTTTTAAGATACTCATTGATTTTTAAAATAATCTGCGTGTTGTTTTTATTGCCTATAACAATGTCTGCCTGCAACAGATTGCCCGACAGCTCGGGAAAAGCCTGCGGCATACAACCCGTCAGCACCACTATTGAATTTTCATTGTTTCTTTTTAGACGGCGTACAAGCTGTCTTGTTTTTTTATCGCTCTGAGCTGTAACGGTACAGGAGTTTACAACAAATACATCAGCTTCGCTGTCTGACAATGTAACCTCGAAGCCGTGCTTTATAAAGTCCTCGGTCATTTCCTGTGTTTCGTACTGATTTACCTTACAGCCTAAAGTATAAAGCTTAACCTTCATTATTTCACCAATTTTTATATTTTACAGCAGACTCAGAAGAAAGCCTACAACAGCAGAAGCCAGACCGAAAAGGGCAACATAAATACACGCTTTTTTAAACATTTGCCAGAATGCGTCCTTCTCGCCCTGCTTAAGTCTGCTTTCAAGCTGTGCTTTGTCAACAACAGCCTTTATGTCGCCGATTTCGTCATATTTGATTTCCTTGTTTTCTTCAACAATCAGATCCGGCGAAACATATGGGGAAACGCCTTTTTCCCTGTTATTATTGCTGAGCATAACAACACCTCTTAAAACGGTTTTACCCTGAATACCGCTACGCCGTGAGGAGCGACCTCACAGGCAATTTCGTCCTTGGTTATTTTTTCCTCTTTGGTCCAGAGGTCAGTATATTTATATTCATCTGCTTTTTGCATGGTTATATAATTCTGATTTACAACCTGCGAGAGCGAAACCTTTACAGCAGTCGGCAAATCCGTCTTATTGAAAAAGCATACAGCCGTGTCCCCGTTTGCAAGCGGTTTGAGAAGTACATCCGATATAAGATTTGTCTTGAATCTTCTGCACTGAACACCTAACGGGTCACGGTCAATGTCAATCAAATCTTTATTGGTTACAATCTGAAGGGTTTTGTTGTTTTCGTCAGCCGTGCCGTCAGATTTAATAAGCTTTCGTATATCGTTTCCCAAAATAAGCGGCGCCGCCATCATACACCAGAGAGTAAAATGAGATTTGTTTTCTTCGTAAGTAAGCTTTCCGTTGCCGACCTCAAGCATATCGGGGTCATTCCAAGCACCGGGTCCTGAGTATTTGTACAGTCTGACATTTACCTCATATATACCGATTACCGATGCCCATATCGGCTTTATGTCGGGTGTTGTGCGCCAGAGATTGCCTGCCTGTGCGCCCCAGCGCCACGGCTTGTTTCTGCCCCACTCGCATATTGAATACACTATAGGCTTTTCGGGTACATTGTTTTTTTCGGCGTAAAGCTTTGTGGCCCGTTTAAGCTCTTTTCCCATATTTATATACTGTCTTGCGGCGCTGTCCATTTTGGAGCCAATCGGGTTTCTGATTTCAATTATGTTGTCGCCCTTTTTAAAGCTTATATAAAGCTGAACTCTTGCGTCTCTGCTCCAAGCCTTTGTGGGCGGTGCAGTAAGCTTGTATTCGTCAGCAGAATTTACGGTAACAGTTGCAAATTTTTCGCTGTCGCCGTTTTTTTTGATTATAAAGGTAACAATATATTCGTCATCGCAGGGAAGATTTACTGCCTTAAAAGATACGCTTCCCGTTGCATTGTCAAGTCTGCCTATATAACTGCCCTTGCTGTCATGCAGTATTGCGGCTGTGCCGAAAAGATTTGCATTTTCGGGTTTAAGTACCTTTTCAACCGAGCCGTCTTTACTCGAAATTACAATCTGCTCGATAAGCGGCGCTTTACACGATATGGCTTTGTTATGGCAAAAATCATATTTAAAATACTCAATTCCCCACTCGGCAAAGGTTTCTGCGTCAATTCGCTCGTTGCCTAAAGAGGCAGGTAAATCCTCACAGGTAAGGGTACCGTTGGAGGAATAAATGCCGACTTTAAAGCCAAGCTCATTAAGCTCTTTTACCAAAGCTTTTATTCCGTTAGGAAAGGTTGTAAGGTCGCCCTGAAGCCTGCCGTTTTCGTCACGCATTGAGCTGTGCCAGCAGTCATCAAGGTTGATATAATTGTAGCCTGCCTCCAAAAGACCGCTGTCCTTCATAGCCATGGCAGTTTCTTTTATAAGCTTTTCATTTATTTTAGGGCCGAATGTGTTCCAGCTTGACCAGCCCATTGGAGGAGTAAGCGCAACGCCGTTGTTATAGCTTTCGCCTGACTTTGTGTGAAGCTGAGCCTTGGCAATAGCTTTTTTTATATCACATTCAGGGCAAAAATCGCTGTTTTTCTTTTTGGCAATAACGCCTGCAGTTACTGCGCCTGCGGCAAGAACAGCCGCAGAAATAATTTTTCCGAGCATAAGCACCTCTTTAAAAAGCAAAAAGGGATAAGCGAAAAAACTTTCACCTATCCCCCTTATAATTTAGTTAAATTATTCCTCTGTTGCTTCCTCAGCAGCCTCTTCAGCCGCTTCCTCTGCAGGAGCAGCTTCTTCAACTGTCTCGGCAGCAGCCTCGGCTACCTCTTCAACCGGAACAGCCTCTGCGCCGTCAGCAACTACTGTATCTTCAGCCTTTGTAATTTCAGCAGGAGTAACATCTTCTGTGGGTGCTTCCTCAGCAGCAGCTTCCTCAGCAGGAGCTTCTTCAACTGCGGGAGGATCAAGCAAAGCTTTGATTGAAAGGCTTACACGCTTCTTGTCAAAGTCAATATCAAGGATTTTAACATCAACGCTCTGACCAACCTTAAGAACATCTGCAGGGTTGCCGATGCGTGAATGTGCAATCTCTGAAATGTGAATAAGACCGTCAATACCGGGGATGATGTTTGCAAATGCGCCGAAGGTGGTAAGACCTACGATTTTAACATTTACCGTTGAGCCAACGGGATAGTCACGCTTGAGAATCTCCCACGGGTTGTCCTCAACCTTCTTGAAGCCGAGAGAAATCTTCTTGTTTTCTCTGTCAAGAGCCTTTATGTAAACCTCAACGGTATCGCCTACATTAACGATTTCCGACGGGTGCTTGATTCTTGTCCATGAAAGCTCTGAAATGTGAATCATACCGTCAACGCCGCCGATGTCAACGAATGCGCCGTACTTTGTGAGTGAACGGACTGTACCTGTGTACTTCTGTCCCTCTTCAAGCTGTGCCCAGAGAGCCTCAGCCTGCTCTTTACGGATATCTCTGTTAGCAGCTCTTATTGAGCCTACAACTCTTCTTCTTCTCTTGTCAACCTCAAGGATCTTGAATTTAACGGTCTGGCCGACCATATCTTCAAGAGCATCGTTGCGGTTAAACTTTGCAAGTGATGCGGGAATGAACACACGTATGCCGCCGTACTGTACGAACAAGCCCTTGCCGTCGCCTACAACGCCTGTAACCTTGCCTTCAACAGCCTCGTCGGTGTTTTCTGCGATGGTTTCCCAAGCCTTAGCTGCATCATAACGCTTCTTTGAAAGCATAACTGTGCCTTCGGCGTCATTTGTTTTCATGATGATAAGATTTAACTTATCGCCGATTTTTACTTCTTTTGTCAGGTCAATGGTAGGATCATTGCTGAATTCGCTCTCGGGAACATAACCGGTGTGCTTTCTGCCAACGATTTCAACTTCAACTTCGCTTGGTGAAACGCCTACAACGATGCCTACAACATTCTGTTCGGTGCTTTCGTCAATATATTCTTCAAGCATATCAGCAAAAGACAAATCTTCAGCCACTGTTGACTCCTCCTTTACTGCATTTGCATTTGTTTGTTCTAATTTTTCGCTCATGGTTTTCAGTACCTCCTTAATTATACTGTCGGGAGTTGAAGCTCCGGCAGTAACCCCGACACGCTCAAAGCCCGAAAGATCAATTCCGGAAAGCTCGCCGGCGGTTTCTATCAGAAAAGTGGGGCAATTGAATTCACACACTGCCTTCAGCTTTGCCGTATTAGAACTTTGACGGCCTCCGATGATAATCATAGCATCGTTTTCAAGCGAAAGCTGAGTGGCTTCCTTTTGTCTTTCTTCTGTAGCATTACATATTGTATCAAAAATTATGGCGTTTGTATAGTAATTTTTTATTTTTTTTACATATTTTTCAAAACTTTTTATTGAAAAAGTCGTCTGAGCGACCAAAATTAGATGTTTTTTATCTAAATCAGGGTTTGATTTTATAATTTCATCCAATTCTTCCTCGGAATTAAAGACAAAAGACTCGCCGTTGCAATAGCTTCTGATGCCTATTACCTCGGGGTGAGTTTTGTCGCCTGCTATTAGGGTTACGCTGTCTGCGTCTGAATTTTCACTGACGGTTTTATGAATTTTCTGCACAAAGGGACAGGTGGCATCGCAATAATTGGGCGAAGCTTTTTTTACCTCGTCAAGAAGCTCTTTTGTAATGCCGTGAGTTCTTATAACAAGCACATCGTCCTTGCTGCACTGCTCGGGAGAGTCAATAATTCTTACTCCCCTGTTTTCAAAATCGGCAATTACCTGCGGGTTATGAATAATAGGACCTAAGGTGCAGACGCTTTTGCCCTCATCAACCATTTTGCCCAACAGATTGACAGCTCTGTTTACGCCGAAGCAAAAGCCCGCAGTTTTTGCAAGTGTTATTTTTCGCAATGTCCTTCCTCCCAGAGAGCGACAATGTCGCCCATAATTCGTTTAGAAGCGGCTCTGAGTTCCTTCGGTGAATGCTCCTCGACAAAGCCAAGCTCTTCATATTTAATAATTTTGCCGAAACGGACTGTAAGCCTTGTACCCTTTTTGTACTGCTCATCCGTATAGATTGAAACAGGCAGAACATCAGCCTTTGACTGCTTTGCAATCAAAGCCGTGCCCGACTTTGCCCTCATTGGTGTGTAATCCTTGGAACGGGTACCCTCGGGGAATATTCCCAGAACCCAGCCGTTTTTAACAATGTCTATGGCATAATTCACCGCAGACATATCGCCCGAGCCTCTTACAACGGGAAAAGCGTTTAATCTTTTCAGGAAACGGGCAACAAGTCCGTTCTTGAAAAGCTCCTCTTTAGCCATAAAATGTATAACTCTCGGGCAGCCGTTGGCTATTACAAGAGGGTCAAGCGCATCCTGATGGTTGCAGGCTATGATAAAGCCGCCGTTTTCAGGTATATTCTCCTGCCCTAAATATGTTATCTTCCACCTATTTTTGCAGACGGTTTTTGCAAGACCTCTTACTGCATTGTAGGTGTTATATTCCTTCACTGTTGAAAAGTCGAATTTCAATTTACATTTTCTCCTTGATAAGATTGACTACTGTCCTGATTGACTCGTCAAGCGGCATTTCGCTTGTGTCGACAATTATTGAGTCCTCGGCAGGCTTTAAGGGCGCAATTTCACGATGCGAGTCCTGATAATCCCTCTGCTTTAATTCTTCAAGCACCTTTTCATAGGTGTCTGTCGAGCCTTTCTGCTGAAGCTCCAGAAATCTTCTCTGCGCTCTGACCTCAGCAGATGCGGTAAGAAAAATTTTAACCTGTGCGTCGGGAAGCACTACGGTTGCAATATCCCTGCCGTCCATAATGCAGTTGTTTTTCTTTGCAATATTTCTCTGTGTGTCAAAAAGAAAATCACGGACAATCTGAATTGCAGACACATCAGACGCCGCCATAGAAGCGTCGGGTGTTCTTATTTCCGTGGAAACATCCTCGTCATTTAAGAATACATGCTGAACGCCGTCAATATATTTAAGCTCAACATTTGTAGTTTTAAGCATTTTTTTGATAGCTTTTTCGTCTTTAGTGTCAAGCTTATTTCTTAAAGCATTCACGCCTACTGCTCTGTAAAGAGCGCCCGTATCAACATAAATAAGTCCCAATTCCTTTGCCGCAGCCTTAGCAACTGTGCTTTTGCCTGCGCCTCCCGGCCCGTCGATTGCAACACTTAATACTGTTTTCTCTGCCATATTAGTCCTCCTGTATTTTCTCAAAGCAAAAAATCGCAATTTGATGCTTGAGAGTAAAATTGTCTTTTGTTATTTCTTTCAGCAATTCAAGATGTTCTTTTGAAAAAGATTCCGTCTCTTGTTTTGAAAGCGTTGCCTCAATACCACGGCAGGCTGTCATTCTTCCGTTCCAACTGTCATATGTAAACGGAATATCGCAGTCAAATTCAAGAAATTCTTTTTTCTTAAAGCCGTCTAATTGAAGCGTGCTGTTACTGACATCAATTCTGTCGCCAAAGCAGTCCCAAGAGGGATTGAACTTTTTTACAAGCTTTAAGGATTCGTCAATGATTTTTAATTCTTTTGGCAGCCATTGCATATATGCAATTATAAAAATTCCGCCCGTTTTCAAGACTCTGCGAATTTCGGGAACAGCTTTTTCTTTGTCAAAATAACGCCAGCACTGAACTGCGGAAACAGCGTCAAAGAAGCTGTCGGAAAACGGTATGCTTTCGGCTGTGCCGACACGGTAATTTATATATAAGCCTTCGGACAGCTCACAGGCTTTTTTTACTTGATTTTCAGCTATGTCTATGCCGTAAAGCTCGCCGCCGAAATGCGCCGTAAATCTCGGTATTACGCCCGTACCCGTGCCTATGTCAAGGCTTCTTTCGCCTTTGTGAGCAAAGCCGAGACGGTGAAATTCGTCATACATTTTTTCGGGGTAAATATCACGGTATTTTGCATAATTTTCAGAAGCTTTGCCCCAGTCAAAGCTGTTGCCGTGGTCAATATAATTGTTTTTCATTTTTCTGTCCTGTTCTTCTTGGCGGTAGTTATTGATGCAATGAGTTTTCTGCGAATGTGCCGCATTTATTAAAAACGGATTTATACTGTTCTTCAGAAAGAGAATGAACTTTAAAAAGAATCTCAAGCCAATATTCTGTTTCATAGCATTCTTTTAAAGAAATTTCCAGCTTACTGATAAAATCTGCTCTGCTATGTGCATATTTTGCTTCGTGTGCATTTGCACCAATTGATGAACAAGAACGAAGAAGTTGGTTTTTATAAATTGATTTTGCATCAATTATATCACAAAGCTCAGTAAGTTCTACAGTTAATTCAACTGCCATTTCTTTAATGGTTTTTCCTTCCATTTTCATTAAAATTCCTTTCTGCGATATATCGCCTTATGGCGATGCGATATATTTGAAAAACAAATGCGATATACGCTCGCTTCGTTTGCGTGCGATATGCTATAAATTCCTCGTTTCACGCCCGTAAGGGCATATCGCATTATAAAGAATATATCGCAACGCAGTTATATCGCAAATTTCATTAGGAATTTATATCGCTTCAAGTCAGTTTAAGGCTGACTTGAACCCGCTATAAAGCCCGTCGAAAAAGCTATCTGCAGATTAAACCCGCCTGTATAAGCGTCAACATCAATTACCTCGCCTGCAAAGTACAGTCCCTTGCAGAGCTTTGACTCCATAGTTTTGGGATTTATTTCCTTACAGCTTACGCCGCCCGAGGTTACTACGGCAGAATCAATCGACTCAAAATCGAGCACCGTCAGCTTCATATTCTTGATTGTGTGCACAATTTTCTGACGCATTTCTTTTGTTATCTGATTTGAAACGGTTGATGCCTTTACGCCCGAAAGCTTTATTACGGGATTTATTATAGCTCTCGGCAATAACAAGCCGAGAGAATTTGAAAGCTGCTTGTTTGAGCTTTCAAGCAAATCCCTTTGCAGTCTTAAATCAAGCTTTTCCTCTGATAAGGCAGGCTTTAAATCAATGTAAATTTCATAACGGGCAGGCTCCATATTGTCCATATGAGCGCTTGCTGACAGAATCATAGGTCCCGATACGCCGAAATGTGTAAAGAGCATTTCGCCGAAGTCGGAATATATCTGCTTGCCCGTTTTGGTGTCAATAACTCTAATTGCCGAATTGCGAAGCGACAGTCCCATAGCTTCCGAGCAAAAGCCTTCACGGCATTTTAAGGCGACAAGCGAAGGTCTCGGAGTTACTATGCTGTGCCCTGCCTGCCCGGCTAATTTATATCCGTCGCCCGTTGAGCCTGTTTTCGGGTAGGATTTACCGCCTGTTGCAATTATTACGCTGTCGGCATAATAGCTTTCGCCGCTTTCGCTGACAACGCCCTTAACCGCTTCATTTTCTATAATCAAATCGGTTATTCTTTCCTTTTTTCTCTTTACACCGTTCTGTGTTATAAACCTGTTGAGAGCGTCGACAATATCCATTGCCCTGTCGCTCTGCGGAAATACACGGTAGCCTCTTTCGGTTTTAAGAGGCACGCCCAAGCCCTCAAAAAGCTCTCTTGTGTCCTGAGTACAAAACTGTGTAAATGCGCTGTAAAGAAATCTGCCGTTATGGGAAATGTTTGAAATGAGCTTGTCCGTATCGTTTTCGGCATTGGTAACATTGCACCTGCCCTTACCCGTAATTAAAACCTTACGGGCAATTTTGTCATTTCTTTCAAGCAGTAAAACATCATTGCCGTTTTTTGCGGCATATGCCGCCGCAACACAGCCTGCGGCACCTGCGCCTACAACTATAACCTTACTCATCTGCGCCTGTATCTTCCTTTTCGTAAACCTGATATTTTTCCCAAATGCTTTCAAGCTCGTTGAAGTTGTTGTAAACCTCATCCTTTTTGCTTAAAGTAACGCTGACGATAAGCGCATTTATAAGGCTTAAGGGAGCAACAAGCGAATCAACAACAGAAGCCATATTGCTTTTTGCCACAAGCAGATGGTCCGTATAAGGCACCATAGGCGAAGCGTCATTGTCGGTTATTGAAATTACTGTTGCCTTGCGGTCTGCAATAAATCTCAAAGCATTGACCGTCTGCTTTGAATAACGGGGAAAGCTTATGGCAATGCAGACATCACCCTCGCCTATTCTGAACATCTGCTCAAACATTTCGGATGCGCTTGAGGTGTCTACAAGCACAACGCTGTCGAAAACAAGATTAAAATAAAACGCTAAAAAAGAAGCCAGTGCCGCTGATGAGCGAACACCTAATATATAAATCTTATTTGCTTTTTTGATAGCTTCGACTGCCCTTTTAAAATCCTCCTTCGAGGTTTTTTCGGCAGTTTCCCTTATAAGCTCAATATCCTTTGAAAGCACGCTTCTGATGACATCGCCGTCACCGATAAGGCTTTCGGATACCTCCATTCTCTGAACGGCAGTAAGCTTGGACTTTATCATCTGCTGAATTTCCTTCTGAAATTCGGGGTAACCCTTAAAGCCAAGTTCCGAGGCAAAGCGCACAACCGTTGACTCACTTACGCCTACCTTTTCACCTAAGGCAGAGGCTGTCATAAATGCTGCTTTGTCATAATTCTGCATAATATAAGCGGCTATTTTTTTCTGCCCCTTTGAGAATGAGGCTGTATTTCTTTCAAGCTTGGAGAGCAAACTGTTTTTCATTTTTCACAATCCTTACAGAAATAATAAAATAGTAAAAGTATTATAAACCTATTTAAATATTTTTGCAAGATTTCCTGCAAAAATATTCATTTCAAATACAAATGCAAATGTCATAATGAGTAAAATCTGCGATAAAATAACGGGCGATTCATAAATCGCCCCTACGGTTAGTTTGCTGTACGGTCAACGAAAGTATTACATATCACAAATTCAATGCAATTTATTTGATTTTCACAAGCATATACTCCTGCTCCGAGCCGCATTTTTCGGCGGATTTATTGCAGAGTGTGAAAATATCAGACGCTTTACATTCAAGACTGAACACTCTGTCGGCATTTTGCTTGCCGAGTGATTTTAATTCCGAATATGTGCTGACAACGGGCAGACGGCAAGCTTTACTGCACTTGCCGAGCACAGACGCTCTGCTCTCATTAAAGCCAAGCACTCTGATATACGGCAGGCTGATTTTTATATCGCTTTCGCTGACACCGAATGCCCTGCACAAAA
>ONBD01000099.1 GCA_900315985.1 uncultured Eubacteriales bacterium
CTTAAAACAGGCTCATATGTTTCGGCGGCTCTTGTAGCTGTTGCGGCATTTGCATTAAGCAAATTATTCTTTGACTCATTCAATCAGGCAATAGCCATTGTAACGGGACTTGTTGTAGGTCTTATAATAGGTATCGCAACCGAGATTTACACCTCTGGCGACTATAAGTATGTAAAACGAATTGCTCACCAGTCCGAAACAGGTGCGGCTACCACGGTTATCAGCGGTATGGCTGTCGGCATGCGCTCAACTGTTGTTCCGATTTTACTTATAGGCGTGGGCATTTTTGCAGCATATAAATTCTGCGGACTTTTCGGCATTGCGCTTGCGGCTGTCGGTATGCTTTCGACAACGGGCATAACCGTTGCGGTTGACGCTTACGGACCGATTGCTGACAATGCAGGCGGTATTGCAGAAATGAGCGGACTTGACGAGTCTGTAAGAAAAATTACAGACAAGCTTGACGCTGTCGGCAACACCACGGCGGCAATGGGCAAGGGCTTTGCAATAGGCTCTGCGGCGCTTACGGCTCTGGCTCTGTTCTTCAGCTACGCTCAGGCAGTAGGCATCAATTTCAGCGAGCTTTCGGGCGAGGGCGGACTGAGCATACTCAATTACAGAGTTACAATAGGTCTTTTAATCGGCGGTATGCTTCCGTTTATCTTCTCGGCTCTTACTATGGATTCCGTTTCAAAGGCGGCAAACAAGATGATTGAAGAGGTACGCCGTCAGTTCAGAACAATTCCGGGCATTATGGAGGGCAAGGGCAAGCCCGACTACAAATCCTGCGTTTCGATTTCAACCGTAGCGGCTCTCAAGGAAATGCTTGTACCGGGAATTATGGCTGTTCTCGTTCCGCTTGCAGTGGGAATTCTGCTCGGTGTTGAGGCTCTGGGCGGTATGCTTGCAGGCGCACTCGTAACAGGCGTATTGCTTGCAATCTTTATGTCTAACGCAGGCGGCGCATGGGATAACGCAAAGAAATACATTGAGGACGGCAACAACGGCGGCAAGGGCTCGGAGGCTCATAAGGCGGCTGTCGTAGGCGATACGGTAGGCGACCCGTGCAAGGACACATCAGGTCCGTCAATCAATATACTTATTAAGCTTATGACGGTTGTGTCGCTTGTTTTCGCTCCTGTTTTCCTCAAATTCGGCGGAATTATATAATATAAAAAAATAATTTCAAATTACGGGATAAGCGTGTTGCTTATCCCGTTTTTATGTGATATTATGAGGCTGAACAATATAAACAAGGAGGCAGTATCATGACGTTTAAAACAAGCGAGCATCCCAATCCTCAGTTTGCAAGAAAGAATTGGCAGAGCCTTAACGGCGAGTGGGAATTCGGCTTTGAAAAAGCACAGAGCGGATTTAAGTTTTCTTCGGACTCAAAAAGGGCAGAACAAATTCGCAAAAAAGGCAAATACACGCACAAAATCAATGTTCCTTTTTGTATTGAAAGTAAGCTTTCGGGCATAGGCTATACCGATTTTTTAAATCTTGTATGGTACAGAAGGCTTGTAAACATCAAACGAAGCGGCAAAAGAGTAATGCTTCATTTCGGTGCGGCTGACTACCTGACGACCGTGCTTGTAAACGGCAAATGCGCAGGCAGACACCGTGGCGGCTACACCTCCTTTTGCTTTGATATTACAGAGCTTGTAACCGACGGCGATAACGAGATTTTCGTGCTCTGCGAGGACAATGTCAAAGCGGCTATGGTAATGCGCGGCAAGCAGTCCGAGCAGAAAAAGAGCCACGGCTGCGATTACACAAGAACAACGGGCATATGGCAGACTGTTTACCTTGAATATGTACCCGAAAATCATATAAAGAACTTTAAAATCTACCCCGATGTGCAGGACTGCTCGGTAACAATTCTTGCCGATTTTGCAGGCAGGGCGGATTTCACCTGCGAGGTGCTTTATGACGGAAAAACGGTAGGCGAGGCGAAAGCCGCAAAGGCATTTTCCGAGAGATTTTTCAAAATCCCGCTGTCCGAAAAGCACTTGTGGGAGGTCGGCAAGGGCAGATTGTACGATTTGAAGCTTCGTTTCGGCAAGGACGAGGTGCTCAGCTATTTCGGACTACGCAATGTACGCCTTGACGGCATGAAATTCCTTATAAATGAAAAAAGCGTATTTCAGCGTCTTGTACTTGACCAGGGCTTTTATAAGGACGGGATTTACACCGCACCCGATGACAGTGCGCTTGTAAATGACATAGAAATAAGTATGGCTCTCGGCTTTAACGGGGCAAGGCTGCATCAGAAGGTGTTTGACCCGAGATTTTTATATCACGCTGACAGACTCGGCTACATTGTATGGGGTGAATATGCCAACTGGGGACTTGATTATTCCTCGCCAAAGAGCGTAGCTGTATTTCTTGCAGAGTGGAAGGAAGCTGTCAACAGGGATTTCAATCACCCTGCGCTTGTCGGCTGGTGCCCGTTCAATGAAACATGGGATTATCACGGCAGACCGCAGTATGACGAGCTTCTTGCGACGGTTTACGATTTCACAAAGAGTGTCGATTTTACCCGTCCGTGTATTGACACAAGCGGCAATTTCCATGTCAAAACCGATATTTACGATTTGCATGATTACAGCTATGACCCCAAGTTTTTTAAGAAGAATTATGACAAATTCATAACCAAAGGCGAGCTGTACGAGCATGTGCTTAACGATAATCCCGGCAGGCAGAAATACGGGGGTCAGCCTGTGTTCATAAGCGAATACGGCGGCATAAAATGGGAGTCTGACAAGAAGATAAAATCTTGGGGCTACGGAGTTGATGTAAGGACGCCCGAGGAATTCTGCGAGCGTTACTGCGGACTTACACAGGTTTTACTTGATAATAAGAAAATGTGCGGTTTCTGTTACACTCAGCTTTACGATATTGAGCAGGAGCAGAACGGACTTTACACTTATGACAGGGAAAAGAAGTTTGATGACAGCATTTATAAAAAAATCAAAGCCGTAAACACCAAAAAAGCGGCTATTGAGTAAATATAATAAACAGTATAAACAGTGAAAAGGACAGGCAGCCTGCCTGTCCTTTTTTGTTTCTGCAATCTGAATCGGGATTTGTTGAGCTCTTTGCATATTCGGTCTGAAACGGGTCTGCAGGGGATGGCGTTCTCGGCATTTCTCAAGATTATACAAGACTAACGGGGTGTGGGTACCTCACACTCATTGTAGGGGCGATTCACGAATCGCCCGTTTTTTGTTGACTATTTTTATTTATAATGTTAAAATGAAGTTGCCAAATATAACTAAATATATATTGTGTTTCAGCGCATACACTAAGTGTGTCTTTTTATCTCTTGATAAAAATGCATACTCTTTATTCACATGCTTAGTTCTATGCGCAATGTGTTTAGTTATGTTTGGCGACAGTTGGAGTTATGCGTTTTTTGTGCGTGGCTTCGGCTGCGCACTTTTTTTATTCATTTTTATCGGGAGGTAAATATTGTGGATACTAACAGAAATGAAAACGAAAGAAGAAAGAACGGCCACGGCGTAATTAAAACGGTGATTGCAGTGGTAATTGCCCTGCTT
>ONBD01000008.1 GCA_900315985.1 uncultured Eubacteriales bacterium
TAAATTGCCGTATTTTTCTATAAGCGACTGCGCCATTTTGTCAACGCCTGCAATTATACTCATAATGCAAAACCGTGCAATATCTTCAGCTTTTTCACCGTCATCAAGCATTTTTTTACAACGGTTTTCAACACCCGAAAGAGAACAGCAGCCGTCTTTTATATACGGTTTTATATTGTAAATCTTTTCAGACCTTTGAGAAAGCAAATCAAGCTTAGCGCCGCAAGGGAAATCAAGCCCGAGCATCAGACCTACCCTGTCAACAGCCTGTCCTGCTTTTAAATCAAGAGAGTCGGACACAAGGCTTATATCAAAAACCGTTTCTCTGTCCGGCTTTACGAGCAAGCCCTGTGTTGTGCCGCCCGACAGATGAAAAGCGATAAAATTCTTATTTAACAAATCTTCTCTGCCGCCTGCAAACAAAACTGCGGCGATATGCCCCTGCTGATGCGAAAATTTATAAAGAGGTATTGAATTTGCACTCGCAACGGACTGTGCGGCAGAAATACCTGTTAAAAAGCACGGCATATACGAGCCTTTCTCGGTTGTAGGCGCATATGAAACGCCGACAGCGTCAGGCTTTGAATTATTTTCCGAAAAAAGCTCTTTAACAAGCTCGGGGAGCTGTACGGTATGATGAAATACAGCATCGCTCTGCCTTAAACCCTTTTCACCGCTTTTAACGGGAAGAAGCTGTTTTTTATGAATAATCTTATTGCTTTCGCTGTCATATAAGGCAACCGAAGTTGTGTAATTGCTTGTATCAAAGCCAAGATAATTACTCATTTGACTTGTTATCTCTTAAATATGTACCGATAATTCCGTTAATAAAAGAAGCATCAGCCTCGGTAGCATATTTCTTTGCAAGCTCGACAGCTTCATTTGCGGAAACGCTTTCAGGTATTGAGTCAACAAACATTATCTCGCAAACAGCAAGCCTTAAAATTGAAAGCGTAACCTTGGGAAGTCTTGAAATCTTCCAGCCTATTGAATACTTTTCAATTACTGCATCAATAGCATCAAGATTTTCAAATACTGTTTTTACCAGAGCTTCCGAAAAAACTGATTTTTCAAAGCTTCCTGTTTCATAGGCGTATGAAAACAGCTCGTCCAGACCGACATCGCTGTTAAAAGCCTTTTCAAAAATCATTATGAACGCCTGTTCTCTTTCCTGTGTTCTTGTCATACATCCTCCAAAAATAAAGGCTCTCAAAATACATATGAGAGCCTAACAACTTAAGAATTTCGGTTCAATTCATTAGGTTCGCAAAAATCAATACCCTGCACACAGACATTAACCTTTGAAACGGCTTTGTCTGTCATATTCTGCACAGAGTCTTTAACGGCGCTCATAATATCGGTTGACACCTTATTAACATCAGAGCCGTCTTTGACATTTATATAAAGCTGAATTGTCAAATCCCCGTCAGCGTTATATACCTTAACGGATTTTCTTGACGGTGAAATAGCTTTAGGCAGCACCTGAGTGAGCATGTCGGGTATTCTCGGTGAGAAAGAACCGAAGCCCTCAACCTCTTTTGCAGCGCTCATAGCTATTGAAGCAATGACATCATCAGATATAATTACACCGTTTGAAGCAGTTTTATTAAAACGCATAATAACCACCATAACTTATATAATTATGTATATTATACCATAAAAATTTAATTTAACAACTATTTTGCTTCAATGATTGTAATTTTTTCTGAAGAAATATCAGTTTTCTTTGAAATTATGTCCTGTATCTGCAAGCGTATTTCATCATTGAGAGTACCTTTCTGCAAAATAATCTCTGCAGTTTCACCTAAAGTAACAAGCACTTCACCTCCGCTTTTTGCCTTTATAAGATTTTCTGTTTCCTGCTGTAATACAATACAGTTTACAAGCTTCTCATACGCTTTTTGGGCAGATTGCTTTGACTGCCCGTCAGCATCTTTGCTGTTTAATATTTCTTCAAGCGACTGCTTTGCTTCGTCCTGCGCCTGCGAGCGTTTCAGCTGTGCCTGTGCAAAATAATTTGAGTCAAGCGTTGCGTTTACAAACTGCGCATCACCGAGATTCACCTGCTCTGTCTGAGTGGTTGTCTCTGTCTGAATTTCCGATAACTCTGTCGGTCTTGTGTAGTACCAATTAACATAAATTGCAACCGCAAGCGACAGCGCCAGACCTGCAAATACCAACTGTTTTCTTTTGAATGTAAAGCTCATTGTTTTTCCTCCGTATATTTCATTTTCATCACCGAAACATTATTTTTGCTTATACCAAGCAAAGCAGAAACGGCGTTTACAACCTCATTCTGAATTTTTACATCATCTCCGCCCTCGCAAACTATAATTGCGCCCTGAATTTCAGGATAATTCTTTTTTATAAGAACACCCTGTTCATTACTGTTTGAGCCTACAATTACATATTCATTTTCAGCTTTAATATCACCCTGAGCGTTTCTGTCAGATGAAACATTCTGTGCAAGCTCACTCTCTTCCGTGCCCTTGGTTTTAACCATGACGCTTGCCTTACCTACACCGCTTATCTGTGAAATGATACCGCAAAGTCTTTCCTCAAGCTTTTCTTCATAATCAGTGTATGTGTTTTGGGCAGTATTTATTTTTTCTTCATTTTCAGGCTTTGATGACAGCTCTGAAAAAGCAATAAGACTTATGCCGATTAAACCGCATACAAGCAGAATTATAAGCCGTTTATCCTTTTTGATTACAAGTTTAAATTTATTAAACAGCTCAACCATAGATATGTACCGCTTCCCTTTCAATTCCTGTTTCTTCTTCAATAGCTTTTAGCGCTGTTTGTGCGTCCTCAGTATTATCAAGCTCAACTTCAACTCTGTTTATAACAACATAACCTTCGCTGTCAGTTTCTGTTACGGCATTGACCGATTTATAAACAATCTGTTTGCTGTCAAGCGCCTGTTCAACAGCTTTTTTGACAGCCGAACTGTATACTTGCTCATCGCCTTTTTGTTCGTTAAAATTAAAGCTTATTTCAGGCAGCGAAAGCTCTGTATTTTTGAGTATTCCCAACGGACTGATAAGCATAATCAGAACCATTATTGATATAACCGTGTCTGCACTTTTTTTGACCGACCCCGAAGGCATTAAATATTTAAGTACAGCCGTTATTAAAAGCAATCCGATTAAGCTTACAGCCCAGCTTTTTATATAATCCATTTTCATCCTCTCAACGAAATCATATTTCCTGTGGTCAGTATAAAAATCAGCATTATAAGCAAAACTGCTATACAAAGCATTGAAATAAGCTGTGACATAATCTTTAAAGCTTTTGATGCGTCAGTTAAGCTCAAAGCATCGCTTACTGCAGAGCATACATTCAGAGAAATATACCATATAAGCGCCTGCGTTAAGGTCGGCAGACAAACAAGTAAAATAACAATTACAGCAAATACACCAAGGCTTGATTTTACAAGTAACATTGCGCCAATTACCGAGTTCAAGGCTTCGCCTATCGAACTGCCGATAACGGGAATTACCGAACCCGACAGCATTTTAATGCCTTTTATGGATAAACTGTCTGCAGAATAAGCAAGCTGTGTTTTTATATTTACATAGCCTACAAACAAAGAGCTTGCTATAGAAATTACTACCGTGATAACCCTTTTGACAGTATTTATTAAACTTTCAAGTCCGACATTTTTATTTAAAACAGAAAATATACTTATGCTTGTAACTATTGAAAACACCGGTATGATACAGTCTGCAAGCGTTACGCTGCAAATTTCGGCAAAGCCTAAAAGTCCAGAGCTATATAAAAACGAGGATAACGGCTGTCCGCTTGCCGAAATAACTCCCGTATAAACAGGAATAAAAGCGAGCATAAAGCTGCAAACTGTTTTTATAACGGAAACAGCAGATGTTATAAGCTCAGACAGCGGAACCAAAAACGTAATCAGAATTAAAGCGTTTTCAAAAAATGCATAGTATTGAGTTTTCTTTACGCCGTCCTGCGAGAAGCTGTCAAGCAAAGAAAAAATCACTATTATTACAATTATTACTCCTGCGCACTCAAAAGGTGCTTTGTATGAGCCTTTAAATACGCCGAATATTACATCAAGTACACTTTTCGGTGAAAGATTTAAAAGTCCTTCAAAATCAACATCATAAATTCCAATATCTTCCAACAGATTTTGCGTTGCTTCATTGGCGCTGTCATAAATTTCAGAAAAATTGCCTTCATATGCAAATGTATTCAACGAAAAAAGCAGTAAAAACGATATTGAAACTATAATTATTGTTAAAGCTTTTTTACACATCATTTTATTAAGCCTATTGCAAATTCATAAATGGTTTGTATTACGGGTAACGATATAAAAAGCACGGCAGCCCTGCCGAAAAGCTCGGTTTGCGACGCAAGGGCGTTTTCTCCGCAATCCCTGCAAATATCTGCCGCAAGCTGACAAATAATGCATACAGCCGTTATTTTCAAAGCGGTTTTTATGTAAGCCGAGCTGACATCGGAAACATCAGAAATACTCTGAACATAAATGATTATTTTATCGAATGCAATTATTGCGCCTGTAAAGACAGCGCAAACAGCCGCAAGACGCACAAGGTATGCATACTCAGAGCTGAACGGCTTTAATATTACAATCAAGCATAAAACTATTACTACTGTTCCTATAACTTTGAGCATAATCAAAAATCAAAAACGGAGTTAACTGTGTCTACGAGCTGCGACATCTGCGGTATAAGCATCAAAAGGACTACTATTACGCCTGCTATAACTGTCAGCATGGCATATTCATCCCTGCCGTTTTTTGAAAGTATTACATTAAGAATTGCCACTATAAGACCGATTCCTGCAATTTTTAAAACAAGGCTTATTTCCATACTTCCTCCGCTAAATAAATAAAATAACTACCAATGCGCCTGCAAGAATACCGAGGCTGTTGTAAATTTTTATTTTTGACTGCGATTTTGCTTTCAGATTTTCAATTTTTAATGAGAGTATTTCTGCATAAGTGTCGCAGTTTTCAAGCTGATTTTTAACATCCGTTCCGCCAAGCTGCTCTGCGAAGCCTGTAATTACCTGCGCATCTTCACCGCTGAATCCGCATTCGCCTACAAAGTTTTCAACAGAAATTTTCCAAGCCGAATAAAACGAAGCACCTGAATTAAGCTGATTTTTTACTGATTTTAAAAATCTTAAGCTTTTAAGCTCTTTTTCAGTAATTAAATTATCAATAATTTTATTTACCGGCACTCTTGAAAAGCTTATCTGAGCCTTTATACTTTTAATCATAAGTAAACATTTTTCAAGCGTTTTAATTCTTTTTTCAGTTTGCACGGCTAAGTAATTCCCCGTTAAAGCTATAATTATTGCCGTAATTATCAGACCGAGATTTTTCATTTTTATCACTTTTAATGCTTATAATTTTTTCAATTTTTCCTATTCTCTCTTTAGTGCCGAGCATAATACAGCAGTCAAACAAGCCTGAGTCTAATAAAAGCTTGCCTGCCGGTCTGGTTTTAAGCTCTTCAAAATCGCCGCAATGTGCCGTAACAACAAAATTCACTCCGCACATTATGCCGTTAATAATTGCTTTTACCTCGTTTGCATTGGCAATTTCATCACAGAAAACTATATCAGGCGACATTGTTCTTAACGCAATATTTATAGCGTCAAGCTTGCTGTAAGCAGACAAAACATCTGTGTTATTGCCGACATTACAGCCGCATATTCCGTTAGTAACACAGGCAATTTCATTTCTTTCATCAGCTATTACGCATTTATAATAATTGCCTGTTTCCCCGTCTGAAAGCTGTCTTGCGAGGTCTCGGAGCACTGTTGTTTTGCCGCACATAGGCGGTCCTGCAATAACCGTGTTTTTAAGCCCCGGGAAAAACACATTTTTTACAATTTCATTTGCACATCCGAATTTTTGCGAGGCAATTCTTATATTTACACAATTTATGTCACGGACAGAAACAATTTTTCCTTTTTCAATTACAGCTGTACCGCACAAGCCAATTCTGTGTCCGCCCTTAACGGTCAGAAAGCCTGAGTTAATATCCTCCTGATGTGAATAAACAGAATAATCGCACGCTCTTTTAACAATTTCGGTAAGGTCTTTCAAGCTTACCTTTGGTAATGAAGAAGAATAAATGTAAGTTGTTTTTGAATTTGCCGTTAAAAAAGAACTGCCCTTTTCTGTAACAATAACTATAGGCTTTTCTGCTCTGAGCCTGATTTCCTTTATACTCAGCTTTGTCTGTTCAGGCAAAGTGAAAATATAATTCTTAATGTTTAACGGCAGTAAGGTCAACACATTATTAAAAGAATTAAGCTGTACCGTGTTCATTTTTTCACCTCGCAAATATATATTGTGACTTGTCCTAAAATATTCCTATGCACTTGAAAGAGATTTATATTTATGTTAAAATCTTAAGTAATATTTTTAAGGGAGAAATAACGATGCCCGAGAATGCAGTAAAAAAAGATGAAAGCCTGTTTGTAAAGGCTTTCAACGAAAACAAATATATACTTTTATCATGTCTGGTGGCTTTTATTATCACACAGCTTGTCGCTTTCTGCTACAATCTTGTACCTTACGGAGATATGACAATATTAAGGATGGATTTATACCATCAGTACGGTCCTCTTTTTGCAGAGCTTTATGACAGACTCACATCAGGCTCGTCGCTGGTTTATTCATGGAATTCCGGCTTAGGCTCAAGCTTTTTGGGTAATTACTTCAATTATCTTTCAAGCCCGCTTACGCTGATAATACTTATTTTCGGTCATAAGAATATCACAGAGGCTATCTCCTGCCTTATTATGCTTAAGGCTATTCTTTCGGCAGGCTCATTTACCTATTATTTAAAAGCTTCATATAAAAAGAGCGATGCCTCCACCGCCGCTTTCGGCGTGCTTTATGCTTTCAGCGGTTATTTTGTTGCATACTATTGGAACCTTATGTGGCTTGACGCTATGGTTCTGTTCCCGATTATAATTCTCGGAATTGAGAAAATTGTAAAAAATGGCAAGCCTGCGCTTTACTGCATAAGTCTTGCCGTTATGATATTTGCCAATTACTATATGGCATATATGATTTGTATTTTCTCGGTTATATATTATTTCTGTTATTATTTTCAGAACTACACGCTTACTCAAAAATTTGTTGCAGAAAACCCCGATCAGAGTATTAAGGGCAGATTTAAAAACTCTGTTTTCCTTTCAAGCGCTTTAAAATTCGGTCTGTTTTCTATGGTCGCAGGACTGCTTGCCGCTGTTGCAATAGTACCGCTTATTACAATTCTTTCCGGCAGCTCTGCCACAGGCGGAAATGCGCCTTCAACCATAGTTAAATACTTCACTGCATTTGATTTTCTTGCAAATCACCTTGCAGGACCTGACGCTACTATAAGAAGCAGCGGCGATACTGTGCTTCCCAATGTATACTGCGGTATAATCACACTGATTTTAGTTCCGCTGTATATTTACAGCAAAAAAATCAGTGTTAAGGAAAAGGTCATAAATATAGGAATACTCGCAATTCTCTATTTCAGCTTTGATATAAATATTTTAAACTTTGTCTGGCACGGTTTTCATTTTCCGAATGACCTGCCCTACCGCTTCTCGTTTATGTATGTTTTTATGCTTCTTATAATGGCATATAAGGCATTTGTAAATATAAAAGAATTTACTGCACGGCAGATACTCAGCGTCGGTGTCGGTCTTGTTTTCTTTATAATTTTAACAGAAAAAATCACCTCTAAAAATATCGGTGATATTTCATTGGTTTTAAGCCTTGTTTTTGCAGTAGGCTATGTTATTGTTTTAAATCTTTTCAGAAACAAAAAGTTTCAGACTTCTGCAGTGGCAATTCTTCTTTTGTGCTGTGTTTCGTCTGAAATTGCGCTTGCCGACACAAACAATTACTCAATGAATCAGTCAAAGACAAATTACACTGTTGACTATGACGAGTTCAAAGCTACAAAAAAGGCTATTGACGAGTATGACGGCAACGGTTTTTACAGAATGGAGTTAACCGACCTTCGCACAAGAATGGACCCCTGCTGGTTTAACTACAACGGTGCATCTACCTTCAGCTCAATGGCGTATGAAAAAGTGGCTAACCTTCAGCAAAAGGTCGGTCTCTACGGCAATTATATAAACAGCTACACCTATATGCCGCAGACGCCTGTCTACAACACATTTTTCGGCCTTAAATATATTGTTGACAATACTTCAGACGATTTAAGCTGTAATTACTACACAAAAATTATAGGCGAAAACAGATTTACAGCTTATGAAAACAACTACTATCTTCCCGTTGCATTTGCCGCAAACGCCGAAATCTGCAACTGGCAGGCAGAAAGCTTTGACAACCCCATAGTTGCACAGTCAGAGCTTTTCAGAGCTGCAAGCGGTGTTGACGGAGTTTTTGAAAGATTGGAAATTGAAGACGCTACTTACACAAATTTAGCTCCGTTCTTTGAGGGTGAGTTTGATACAGGCAGTTACAAATATTCAAAGGAAATTGACAATTTAAGCGGCAGCGTTTGCTTTGAAATAACGCCGTCAGAAACGCAGAATGTTTACATCTACGCTGACTGCAAAAATCTTGACAGCATTACAGTTTCCTCTGCAATGTATACCAAAACCATAAACTCGCTTGATGAGCCTCATATAACCGATTTAGGAGTAATGAATGCGGGCGAAACAATATTTGTTGATATTGACATCAAAGACAGCTCAAATACGGGAAATCTTGATTTTTGCGCATATACAGTTAATCACACAAAATTCAAGGAAGGCTATGAATACTTAAAGCCCGGTGAATTCAATATAAACGCATACAATGACACTACTCTTTCGGGTACAATGACAGCAGAAAAAGACTGCGCTGTGTTCACCTCAATTCCGTATGACCAGAACTGGCACATTTATATTGACGGCAAACAGCTCAGCCGTGATAATATATTTAAGATTTCAGACGCTTTGCTCGGCTTCAATATTACGCAGGGCGAGCATACTCTTGTATTAAAATATAAATCAATCGGTTTGACAGTAGGTTCAATTATTTCTGCAGTAACGGTTATTATTGCTTTAATTGTTATTATACGCAGACGCAACAAGCCTGTTATAAACAGATGGAAAAACCTTGAAAATGAAGAGTTCACTGTGTTGGTTGAAGATGAAAAAAACAATATTCAGACTGATGTCACACAATGCGTTATGAGTGATGATTCAGTCTTGCAGGATGACAGCGAGCAGGACTGCTTTGAAATAGACATTGAAAAAGCCTTTGACGAAAATGAAATAATAACGGAAACACAAGAAAATGAACAAGAATAAAGTAATTGAATTTTTCGACAAACACGCTGACTCCTGGGATGCGGAAATGATTATCTTTGACGATATAGTCAGCCGCATTTTTGACGAGGCGGGAATAGATAAAGACAAAGATATTCTTGATGTTGCCTGCGGTACGGGCGTGCTTATTCCCTACTATTTAAACAGAAATGTACGCTCTGTTACAGCTGTCGACATCTCGCCTAAAATGACAGAAATTGCAAAGTCAAAATTCAGCCGTCCCAATGTTGAAATTATCTGCGGCGACGCTGACGAATACGATTTCGGCAAAAAATTTGACTGTATTGTTATTTATAATGCCATACCGCATTTTGCTGATGTAAAACAGCTTATAAATCATCTGTCAGAGTACTTGAAAGACGGCGGTTCAATTACCGTATGCCACGGTATGAGCAGAGATATGATTAACAGCCACCACAAGTATGTACCGTCTGATGTTTCGGCTGAATTGCCCGATATTGACGATATGGCTGAGAATTTCACCTCGCTTAAAAACATTAAAAAAATATCCGATAACCGTATGTACCTGGTTACCGGATATAATCTGTAATTAAAGTTACGACAATTCCTTGCCTTTAAAAGCTTTTTCGACTGCTATTACAATAGGCGGAATAATGAGAATGTGAAGTATTATTCCCGGCCACGCAGTAAGCACAGCACCGCTTAAAAACGCTTTGAATGAAAACTCAGTACCTACAAGCCCGAACATTGCAAAACGGGCTATGCCCCAGACAATTCTGCCGCAAATCATTGCAGCAATCAGGGTTATGTAAACATTCACGGGCTTTTTAGCAAGCTTCTGATACATAAGACCTGCGACAAGACCGTAAACTGCAAGCTCAAACATCATACCCAACGCATTGGGGTATAACGGAGGCATACCGAAAATAAAGCTTCTGAGTATGGGAGCAATTAAGCCTACTGCAAGTCCCCACTGCCAACCGCACAAAAAGCCGCAAAGCAAAACGGGAATATGCATAGGACAAAGCATATTGCCGATGGTGGGCACATTGCCCGTAAGCAACGGAAGCACCATTGCAACTGCAAGGCAGAAACCGGCTATTACTAAATTTAATATCTGCTTGTTTTTCATTTTCTCCTCCAAAAACAAATCTTTTGGTTTTAAGGATTATATCATATATAAAAATTTAATACAATAAAAAAATAGATAAAAAAACACTTGATTTTAATTTGTCTTTATATTATAATATGCAAGCGTTAAAAAATAACGGTTAACGGGGCGTGGCGAAGTTTGGTATCGCGCTTGGTTCGGGACCAAGAGGCCGCTGGTTCAAGTCCAGTCGCTCCGACCATAAAAGCAGTACAGTTATTTGACTGTACTGCTTTTATCTTTTGAAAATGGCTGGACTTGAACCGCATAGTCCATCTTTTGCGTAGCGAAGCGAAGCAAAAGGGACATAAAATTGTTGCCGCTGACAGCGAGCGAAGCGAGTCTGTCAGGTCCAGTCGCTCCGACCATAAAAGCAGTACAGTTATTTTACTGTACTGCTTTTATCTTTTGAAAACGGCTGGACTTGAACCGGCATAGTCCATCTTTTGCGTAGCGAATTTTTTAAATTATAGAAAAAGCACTGCATCAGCAGTGCTTTTCGTTTTATAGTTTAAATTTAATATTTTAATTACTTAACCTTAATAGTTACAATCTCAAACGGTTTTAAGGTTATGGGGATGATACCGTCCTTTGTGCGAAGAGTTTTGACATCCTTTTCCATAAGGTCGCAAAGCGTAACGCTCTTGAAATCAAAGCCGAGCTTCAATTCGGTATCGGTACGCTTATTAAAGCTTTCATACATTCTTATAATTACGCCGTCGCCGTCCTCTGCCTTTTTAACGGTTTCAATTACAACATTTTCATCTTTAATGCTGAGAAGCGAATATTCACTCGGCAAACTACCCTGCTGTTTCTTTGCCTTGAACGCCGTCAACGGACAGTTGAGCATATAAGCCTGCCTGATTGTACCTGCCTGCTTATAATCGCCTGCGTGAGGATAAAGCGAATATGTGAAATAATGCTCGCATTTGTCTGCTGTCGGGTCGGGATATGTACCGCTTTTGAGCATTGTAAGGCTCATTACGCCGTCGTGTATTGCATGACCGTATTTACAGTCATTTATAAGGCTGACGCCGTAGCCGTATTCCGACAAATCGGCATATTTATGAGCGCAGACCTCGAACTTTGCCGCATCCCAGCTTGTATTGTAGTGAGTGGGTCTTTCAACAGAGCCGAACTGTATGTCGTATGTCGCCTTATCGGCATTTATATCCAACGGGAAGGCTGTTTTAAGAATAATGTGCGATTCCTTCCAGTCAATATAGGTGTCAAAGTCAATTCTTTCTACATCGTCATAAAGCCATACGGTCTGAACAATAGTGCTTGAAAGGAATTTCTTTTTAATTTCAAGTCCTGCTCTTGCGCCGTCTGAAACAGGCTTTACGGAAATAACCTTGTCAACCTCCCATGATTTGTCGGTGTAATAATTGCTGATTTCCCAGTTGTCATAATCTCTCGGAAAATCCTCATAAGCAGTAATTACATTGCCTCTTGCGCCTTTTTTAAGTATTTCACGGAAATTACGCTTGTCAAAAAGCTTGGTAAAAGTGCCGTTTTTGTCAAGCACAAGCTTGAAGAAATCGTTTTCAATATAATTGTCGCCTACTGTTACCCTGCCTTTGATTTCAGGCTTTTTGATTACCTTGTAGCCTTTTGCGGGAATATCGGTAACGGTATATGTTTTATTATTATATTTAACAGTAGAATTGCCGACAAATGAATTGGGGTTGAATACTATAATGCCGCCGTCTGAGCTTACATTGTCAATAATACTGCTGTAAGCGTTTGAGGTTAATTCGTTGCCAAGAACTTTAAGCTGTTCATACTGCTTTGATGAAACCTCGTAAACCTCTTTAATTGACGAGCCGGGTATAATATCGTGGAACTGATTTAAAAGTATAACTTCCCAAGCCTGAGCAAGCTCTTCGGCAGGATAATCTGCGCCGTTCAGTTTTTCATTCATAACGCTGAGCATCTCGGCGTTTTCAAAAAGGAACTCGGACTTTCTGTTATTTCTCTTGTTTTTTGCCTGTGAGGTATATGTACCTCTGTGATATTCAAGGTAAAGCTCGCCTACCCAAGTCGGAGTTTTGGGATTTTTCTCTGCTCTTTTCTTAACTCTTTCAAGCATTGAGCCTGCAAATTCCATTTTTGCCTTAGGTACGCCCGTAAGACCTTTTTTAAGGATGTTGTAGTATTCAAGGTCCTTTCTTACCGGTCCGCCGCCGCCGTCACCGTAGCCGAAGGTTATCATAATATCTCTGTTTATGTCCTTCTGCTGATAACGGTCGTAACCGCCCTGAAGCTGACTCGGATTAAGCTTTGCATTATATGTTGAGCTTGTTGTAACAGGTCTGCCTCTGTGCTTGTCCTGAGCAGTCATAAAATATGCAAAAATATCGGTTCCGTCTATGCCCTTCCACCAGAATGTGTCATAGGGCACACGGTTGGTTTCGTTCCAGCCGATTTTAGATGTAACGAACTTGTCAACGCCGCTTTTTCTTAAAATCTGCGGAAGCGCCGCACTGTAACCGAAAACATCGGGAAGCCACAAAACCTTACTGTCAACGCCGAATTCCTTTTTAAAGAAATTCTTACCGTACAAAATCTGTCTTACAAGGCTTTCGCCTGAAGAAAGGTTGCAGTCAGCCTCAACCCACATTGCGCCTTCAACTTCCCAACGGCCTGCCTTGACCATAGCTTTTACCTCTTCGTAAAGCTCGGGACATTCCTCTTTAAGATATTTATAAAGCTGAGCCTGGCTTGACATAAACTTGTACTCGGGGTACTTTTTCATAAGCGCTATTACGGTTGCGAATGAGCGCTGTACCTTTTCTCTTGTCTGCGCAAGAGTCCAGAGCCACGCAACATCAATATGCGTGTGACCTATGCAGATAGCGTTAACATTTTCAGGCGTGCAATAGCCCTTGAAAAATTCATTGTCAAGATATGACTGTGCAGCTTTGACGGATTTTTTGAATTCAGCTGAGCCGGGAACTCTCAAATCAAGCATATTAACTGCATTTATAATATAATTTTCAATATCGATGTAAGGGTCTTCTTCAGGATTGAGATACTGACAAACCTCAAAAGGTACTCTGAGCGAATAGTACAGCTTTCTTGCCGCCTCGTCATAAGTGCGCATTTTTGCATTGAATTCAAGAAGCCCGTCGCCGTTCATACCTGTATAAGCATAAATATAAAGCTCATAGCTCTTTTTGGCATTGTCAAGGAATATTTCACGGTGATTTACATCAAGTCCCTGAACAAGAACGCCGTCAAGATAAACTATAAACTGAGGGTTGATTGCGTCCCAATATGAATGCTCCGAAGCCGTGGAAATTTCAATTTCAACATTCTGACCCTGAAGCTCTTTGGGAATTATAAGCTTTTTAAAAAACCATGCATGCTCATCCTGCTTGCCGCCCCAACGCTCATCAGCGCCGAATTCACGGAAGCTTGCGTCAATTTTCGGCAGCTTGTTGTCGCTCTTATAGCCGCAGGGCTTATACATAAAGCCCTCAAGCTTTTTTTCATAGGTAAGAGCGTAATTTCTGAAGTTGTCAAAAAAGACTGCCATTCTGTCTTCAAAGAAGTCTGTCATAATAATTACCTCACATCAATTAAAAATATCTGAAATAAGATAGAACGAGCCGCAAACCAGGGTGAATTCAGCCTGCTCTATGGTCTTATAATAAGCGATTTTCGGATTGTTTTCAATAGCTATTTTTTTAATATACAGTTTTGCTTTTTCCGCCAATTTTTCAGGCTCCTCGCTGCGTGGATTGTCAGGCTTTGTAAACACCACACTGTCACAAAGCGGCAAAATATTTTTAAGATATTTTTCACATTCCTTGTCAGCCATCATACCGATTACGGCAGTAATATTTTTATCTGACAGATAGCTTTTTATGACAGCTTTCAGAGCCTCGGCGCATTCCTCGTTATGACCGCCGTCAATGAGAATATTTTCGCCTATAAGCTCCATTCTGGCTTTCATAACGGTGTTTTTTATTCCGTTCTGAATGTTAGTTAGCGTTACGCCTTTGATAAGATTTGCCGCTTCAATAACGGCAACGGCGTTTTCAATCTGGTGCATACCTACAAGAGAAATGCTGTAAGGCGTGCCTTTATACAGAAAATCCGTTCCTTTTATACTTTGCGACAGAATCTCAACGCAGTTATAATCGGCAATAAAAAGCTGGGCGTTTTTCTGTGAAGAAATATCTTTTATTACCTTTAAAGCGTCTTGATTTTGAAGCGAGCTTGTTACAACCCGTGAATTCTCTTTTATAATTCCGCATTTTTCAAATGCAATTTCTTCTATAGTTGAGCCTAAAATATTTATATGGTCATAAGAAATTGAGGTTATTACGCTGACTTCGGGTTTACTTATAATGTTTGTAGCATCAAACCTTCCTCCGAGACCTACCTCAAGAACTACATAGTCGCAGTTTTGTTCTTTATAATAAAGCAAAGCTGCGGCTGTAATTATTTCAAACTCTGTAATAACAACTCCTTTTTTATTAAGACGGGTTATTACAGGCTCTATGCGGGAAATGAGAGCCGCTAAATCATCATTGGGAATATTCTGAGAATTCACTCTTATTCGCTCATTAAAATCAAATACATACGGCGAGGTATACAAACCCGTTTTATAGCCTGCGTCAATCAGTATTTCAGACAGCATTGTTGAAGTTGAGCCTTTTCCGTTTGTGCCTGCAACATGTAAAAATTTCAGGTCGTTCTGCGGATTGCCAAGCTCATTTAAAAGCAGGCTTATTCTTTCAAGCCCAGGCTTTACGCCGAACTTTAAAAATGAATGTATATAATTAACCGCTTCGTTGTAATCAAACATAAAATCACCTGAGAAAAGTATAACATAAATCTGCACAATAGCAAATATTTTGTTGTTTTATGATAACATAACTTTACAAATTTCTTAATAGTGATAAAATATATTTGATAAAATTTTAAAAAGGAAGGTTGTTATGACTTCACAAAGAAAGATGACAGGTAAAAAGAAGCTCGGTTATTGCTTCGGTATTTTTACCGAATCGCTCTGCTACAATATGTTCTATACATATTACCTTACATTTCTTAACGAAATAGTTGGTATTAAGCCGAGTTACAGTTCAATTATTATTTTTATTTCAATTGTATGGGATGCCGTTACCGACCCGATAATAGGCAATTACACGGACAAGGCCGGCGTTGACAAGAAAAGAATAATGAAAATTTCAATTCTTCCCCTTGCTGTGTTTTTTGTACTTGCGTGGACCAGCATCGGCGCAGGCTTCGCTTCGCAGGCTCCCAAGATTATTCTCTACACCCTGATTTCAATGGGCATCTGGATTTTTTACACTATGTATTCAATCCCCTATTATGCTATTGTCGCTGAAATCACTGAGGACTATGACGAAAGAACAGACATCCGTTCTCTTTCATCTCTGCTTAACGCTGTCTGCGTAGGACTCGGCAATATTCTCCCCGCATTAGTTCCCACAGTTGCAATTCTTTTGGGCAAGAAGTACGAGAGCAATTCATATGCAGTAATTGCAGGTCTTATAAGCGTACTTGCGATTGTACTCGGATTTATCTGCTGTAAGTCACTTGACGGAATTTATGTTCCGAAAAAATTACAGCAAGGCGAACCGAAACCGAAGCTTGATATTATATCCACCTTCTCTTCATTCAAGGATATACTTAAATTAAAGCCTACAAAATGGTTTCTTTTATTCGTATTCTTCTTCCTTGCAATGAGCTCTATGATTCAGTCAAACCTCACATATATGGTTATCGACTGCATAGGTATGGAATATGACACCGGTATAGTATTTGTTATAATTTCTCTTGTAGTTTCTATGGCGGCAACCGTTCCGATTGTCGAAAAGATTGCAAAGAAAAAAGACAGACGCTTTGCCTGCCTTGTGTTCCTGAGCCTTGTATTTGTACTTGAAATCATTATCAAAATTCTCGGCCTTGACTTTACTGTAGGCTCCTTTAAAATTATGTGCATTATAAGCCCTGCCGTTTTAGGTATAAGTACAGGCACATTCTGGACTCTCTTCTATTCAATGGGTTACGACCTTGTTGAGTTAAACGAATTCAAAACGGGCGAAAGAAAAGAAAGCACTATTACAGCCCTGCCGCAGCTTATTCAGAAATTCGGCTCTGCATTCGGTATACTTATGGCAGGCCAGCTTCTTACTCTTTACGGTTATGACAGCTCCAATGATATATCAGGTAAAGAGTCGCTCTTTACTAAGGTAACAGACCCGAAGATTATAAACGGTATGGAGAATATTTCTACTATTATTCCTGCTGTTATATTGGGAATTTCAATTATCTGCCTTATCATTTACCCGATGACAAGAAAACGCTTTGAAGCTCTTATGGTACAGCTTGAAAAGAAGCGTAAAGGTGAAGAATACAACACCGAAGGCTTCGAAAAGATTTTATAATCAGCAGTACAATATGTTTAAAAGCACCCTTACAAAAAACTGTAAGGGTGCTTTATATCATTTTTCTTCCTTGTCGGAAGTGTCCTGAGTAAAGAATTCAAATTCCTCACCGTGACCGAAGGCTTCCGTACTTTCCGCAGCCTTGAAAAATACAGTAAGCGTCTGGAAAATAAGCTTAAAATCAAGCCAAAGGCTGTATTTTTCAATATACATAAGGTCAAGAACAAGCTTGTCTTTAGGCGAAGTGTTGTACTTACCTGCTATCTGCGCATGGCCTGTAAGACCTGCCTTTACTCTTAACCTGTAGCTGAATTCAGGAAGTTTGTCCTCATACTCGTCGACATTTTCAACCATTTCGGGACGGGGACCTACAATGCTCATATCTCCTTTTATTAT
Organism: uncultured Eubacteriales bacterium; assembly: GCA_900315985.1. GTDB lineage: Bacteria > Bacillota > Clostridia > Oscillospirales > Acutalibacteraceae > Fimenecus. The sequence goes on from ONBD01000008.1 coordinate 17,281, forward strand.
ATTGATAAGCTGCGGCAGCTCGTCAATACGGAATTTTCTGAGCAGATTGCCAACTTTTGTAATACGGTCATCGTCGCTTGTAACAGAACGGTTTACGGAATCCTTTTCCTTCATGGTACGGAATTTATAGACGCTGAAAATTTTACCGTCCTTTGTAGCTCTTTTCTGTTTGAATAGGACTTTTCCGCCGTCCTCTGCTTTAATAAGAATTGCGCATAATGCAAACAGCGGCGAAAGGATAATAAGACCTAAAACAGAGAAGAAAACATCAAAAGCTCTTTTTACTGCTTTCTGTTCAAAGGTAAGCTCCTTAACCTGAGAAGCATACAAAGGCTTGTCGTCAAGTATAGCCGTTCTGCCTCTCAATGCGACGACATCGCACATTTCAAAGTTGTAGTAGATGTTTTTGTTTTTACTGTAACAGTATTCTACAATCATTGTTCTTGACGAGATAGGTACATCATAAACAAAAACTGTATCGCAGCGGTCAATAATGTCAAATAAATCAGGTGAAGTAAATAAAATCATATCCGTAATTTCATACTGCTTACGGTATTTTTTTATTTTGGGAACAACGCTGTTCAATGCTGTTTTGGAGGTGGTTATAACACAGCATTTTTCGGGCGAATTTATAAAGAAATAAATATAGTTTCCGAAATAAGCAAAACCTACTATAACTATAAACTGCAGACAAAGAACAAGTAACAGCAGATGAAAATTTTCAAATCTGAAAGTCTGGTTATTAGCCGAGTTCGTGTTCATGATACACAGCTGTATATATGTTACAAAATCGGTAATAACCGTGGAGAGCGTCATTGAGCTTATAATCGGCTTACTCTTATAAATGCCTATACGGTAGCCACCGTAAATAGACATTGAAGCCGAGCCGAGTACAAGGAATGTAAGTATGGTTGTTGCCGCTGTTCTTGACATATGCAAAAGCCATGCGTTTTCAATACCGAATATTAAAAAGAATATAGCAAAAAGCATAGTAAATAATGCAAATTTAATAAGCATTACTATTGTACTTTTAAAGCGTTTTAAGATTTTCATTACTTCCCCCGAAAGTATTATTATAAGTGTTAATATACGCCTTTTTTTAATTCTTGTCAATGTATTTAGACTATAATTAAGGGGTTTAAAAGCAAGTGAATATATGTTAAAATAAATTTAATATAAAATAAGGAGATGCAGATATGTTATTTATAGAATATCCAAAATGCTCTACATGTCAGAAAGCGAAGCAATGGCTTATTGATAACGGTATTGAATTTACCGACAGAAATATTAAAGAGCAAAACCCGAACTATGACGAATTAAAAGAGTGGTATGCTCGAAGCGGATTGGAGCTTAAACGCTTTTTCAACACAAGCGGACTTTTATATAAATCAATGAATTTAAAAGACAGGCTTCCTGAAATGAGCGAAGACGAACAGTTAAAGCTGCTTGCAAGCGACGGTATGCTTGTAAAAAGACCGTTGATAATTACCGACAAGGCTATACTGACAGGCTTCAGAGAAAAAGAATGGGCTGAAAAACTATTGTAATTTATTAAAAAAGAGCAGGTACTCACCTGCTCTTTCTGCTTTAATAACCGAATTTTTCTTTTGCTTTTTGCAAAGGTTTTATCCCATTCGCTTGTAAGATTTAACTTTTCGGGCGTGAACATATTTTTTCTCCTTTGTATGGAAAATTAAAATTATTTGTGTTATCATAAACATATGATAACACCTAAACCTAACTTTAGGTCAAGCTTTTTTTAATGATGTGGGGTGACAGATTTGTATACCATAGGTCAGGTGTCGGAGATGTTTCAGATACCTATTTCTACTCTTCGTTACTATGATAAGGAAGGATTGTTTCCCAATATTGAAAGGCAATCCGGAATCAGAAAATTCTCAGACAGTGAAATTGAGGCCCTTAAAGTTATAGAGTGCCTTAAACAGTCAGGCTTGGAAATTAAAGACATTAAACAGTTTATGCAGTGGTGCGGCGAAGGAAGCTCTACCTACCCTCAGCGCAAGCAGCTTTTTCAGGCAAGAAAAGAAGCGGTTGAAAAAGAAATTGAAGAGCTTAACAGAACGCTTTGCCTGTTAAAATTCAAGTGCTGGTATTATGAAACGGCAATAAAAGACGGCAGTGAGGAAAATATACAGAAAATGCTTCCCGACAAGCTGCCCGAGGATATTCAAAAGCTTTATAACAAAGGTTTTAAATTATAATTTATATAAAGGAGAAAAAATATGTTAGGTAATTTCACTTATCACAATCCGACAAAATTATATTTCGGCGAAAATTCGCTTGAATACTTAAATGACGAGCTTAAAAATTACGGCAAAAATGTTCAGCTTATTTACGGCGGCGGCTCAATTAAAAAGAACGGCATTTATGACAGTATTGTAGAAATACTTAAAGCCAACGGTAAAAATATTATTGAGGACGCAGGCGTTATGCCGAACCCGACGGTTGAAAAGCTTCGTGAAGGCGTTAAAACAGCAAGGGAAAACAAGGTTGATTTGCTTCTTGCAGTCGGCGGCGGTTCCTGCTGTGACTATGCAAAGGCAGTATCTGTTTCTGTAAACTGCGACGACGACCCGTGGGAAAAGTATTACATCAGATTTGAAGAGCCGGACTGCGAAATTATACCTGTCGGCTGTATTCTTACCATGGCAGGCACAGGCTCGGAAATGAACGGCGGCGCAGTTATTACAAACCACGAACAGAAGCTTAAAATAGGTCATGTTTTCGGTGATGAGGTTATGCCGAAATTCTCAATCTTAAACCCAAAGTTTACAATGTCACTTCCGAAAAGACAGATGGTCGCAGGCATATATGACATATTCAATCACATATGCGAGCAGTATTTTTCGGGTGACGACGACAACACAAGCGACTACCTTGCAGAAGCGCTTATGAAATCAGTTATAAAAAGCTCACTTATTGCCATAGAAAACCCTGACGATTACGAAGCCCGTTCAAATATAATGTGGACAGCTACCTGGGCGCTTAACACCCTTATTTCAAGAGGCAAGGACACAGACTGGATGGTTCATATGCTCGGTCAGGCGGCAGGCGCTTATACAGACGCCACTCACGGTATGACTCTAGCGGCAGTATCTCTCCCCTATTACAGATATATTATGCCGTACGGACTTCATAAATTTGTACGCTTTGCAAAAGAAGTCTGGAATGTCGATACAAACGGTAAAACCGACGAAGAAATTGCTCTTGCAGGTCTTGAGGCTATGAAAGGCTGGATGCAGAAGCTCGGTGTTGCGCTTTCACTTTCAGAGCTTGGAGCTACAAGCGATATGCTTGAAGGAATTGCAGACGCCACTATAATTCTTGACGGTGGCTACAAGGTGCTTACCCGTGAGGAAGTAGTTAAAATACTCAAAGAAAGCTTATAAAACTTTATAGAAGCATAAAACAGGCAATGCCCTAAAAGCATTGCCTGTTTTAATTGATTTCAGCTTAATTACCGCATAGCCATCAATAAACGAGACATCGTCTGTTTTTAATATTTCTTCCTGTGAAAATGTAATATTTAATTCTTCGGAATTATAAGGATTGGGCAGATAAAACTTATAGCTTCTGCCGAAAATAATAATTTAGGATACCGTAAGTGCTATAATTGCGATGTAAACTGCTGCAATTATACATTTTTTACTCTTTGCCATTGTAATCTCCGATTTTCAGTTAGTTTTCAGGCTGTAAGGTTATTACCTCATAATAACAGTGCTTTTCAGTTCTGAACGGAACACGCCAGCCGCATGCACCTGCACTTACATTCATAATTACATTGCCCTCATAGAAGTCACCGTATGCATAGCCTATTGCAGAATACATAGCGCACAGCGGGAACAGCTGACCTGCATGAGTATGACCCGACAGCTGTAAATCAGTACCGGTTACAAGGTTTTCTTTGAATTCAAACGGCTGATGGTCAGCAACTATAAGGTATTTTTCGGGAGAAGGGTTTTTAAGTTCTTCGGCTTTTTTTCTATCCCCGCCCTCGCTTATGTCCTCTCTGCCGAGAAGCAGTAAATCGGGCGCTAATTCAGCGTACTCGTCCTTAAGAACAATAATTCCGCTGTTTTCTATTGCCTGTTTTAATTCCTCGGCGCTGAACTGCGTACCGTTTGCATACTCTGCATGCTTCTGACGGTCATGATTGCCGTAAAGGTAATAAACGGGAACGCCGCAGTTTCCGAAAAGCTCAAAGGTTTTGAGCATTTCCTCTTTTGTAGTGTAGTCGTCTGTAATGTCACCGCCTAAAATAATACATTCAGGCTTTTGGGAGAGCATGGAAGCTACTTCCTTTTCAAGCACTGAAAAATTCTGCGCACTGCCGACATGTATGTCTGCGGCAAAAATTATTTTATGCTCTGATGTTAACTTTTCTGAAGTATATGTATGGTATTTCGGAAGAACTATCTGCATATTTACCGTACCGTAAACAAAAAACAGCACACCGAAGGTAAGGCTTAAAATCTTATAAAACACGAATTTCCGTTCTGACTTTTTTACGGCGCAGAAAATACTGTAAACAATATCTGCCGCAGAATCTGCAAGCAAAGCCGCATATAAAGCCATCATAAACGGCTGTACGGGACGAAGCTGAACGGGTCCTGCCATAGGCAGAACAGCAAACGCAACGGCGAGTAAAGTTTTAATGATTATTAAGGCTGTCCTTATTGCAGGCTTGAATTCTTTTTTTCTCAATAGAAACTGAATCACAGTCAGTAACGCTTCTACCGCTACAAAAAGCAAAGACCATATTATAAAAATTTTCATCTTAACTCCTCTTGCTATGTAAAATTTAAGGTATTATACCACAAATACTCTCAAAAGTAAAAGTAATTACTGATTGCCGCTGTCAGCCTGCTCCGGTAATTGCCCCGAAGCTGTTAAAGGCAGATTATAGTACTCCTTTTTGCGTGAACGAATAAAGAAGCGTATTGTAAGTACCAACAGAATAACATCTGTCACAGCAAGAGAAACCGCTATAGCTGACAGATTGTCATTTACTTCAAGAAGCTCGGGCGAAAGCGAAAAGTCATAAAGCCCGTGAATAAAAAACGGAAGCGCAAACGCAATTACACCGTAACGCTTTTTGTCTGTATACAGCCTTTTTCCGTAGAACCAACCCATAATAAAGCCATAACCCAAATGCCCCATGGTAATACCCCGTATAAGCATCATACCGGGGCTTGCGCCGACTGCATAGGGAATATCCTCTACAAGACCGAAGGCTGTTCCTATAATTACCATAAACGCCGTTACATCAGCAAATGAGTAATCGTTAAAACGCTTTTTCAGCAATAAACGAAGCATCACAAATTTAACCAGCTCTTCCGCAAAAGCAAGAACTATAAAATCATGTATAGCCTGATAAGCAAGAGGAGTCATATTTTTAAAAAGCGTGATTTTTAATACATTTTTCAGAATACTTAATACACCGGAAACTGCAAGAATCGGCAATATGGCTGCTGTGCCCCAGACAACCGCCGACTTACAGCTTTTTTTATATTGCAGATCCTCTTTTTTTCGGTTCATAAGCCAAACAATAATCAGAGCAGAAGGAATAATACTTAATAAAAAGAATAATACAGACAATAGCATGAAAAACCTCCTTTTATATTGAAGCCGACTTTCAGTCTGTCGCCTTACGAATAAAAGCTGTATTTTTGCAACGGAATTATATCATATTTACGCTTAAAGGAAAACATATTTCTGATAAATATTTAAAAAGAGTAAGATTACCGTTTTACAAATACGCTCAGAGCAATTAAAAACAGAGCGCAGAAAGCTCTGCGCTCTGTCACTTGTTTAATGCTTTTATTACTCAACATTAGTTGCGTCGCCGATACCGTTTAATGTTACCGACTTGACAACAAGAGGCTTTATTGCCTCCTCCTCGTCAAAATCATCGCTGTTTTCAAGCTTGCCGTCAAATACTACGGTATATTCAAAAGCACCCTTGTTAAGATAGAACTCCATTGTTTCAAGGTTATAGCCCATTCCTGCGTTCCAGCCGTCATTTATAAGCTCTTCACCCGTCTTACCGACAAGCTTATCCAGCTCCTCCTGAGGTATTACGGTGTCGCTTAAATTCTCAAGCTTATCTATTTCCAAGGGCGAAATAATTTTATTAAGCTTGCTGTCATAATTCTTGTCATCAAAATCAAGGTCAAACAAAGACTGTGAAATTTCAGGTGTAATGTTTGAAACGGCACGGTAATATTCCTTACCTGCCTGAAAAACATAAATGTAATACCGGTCTGTGTTTGCAGACTGAATTGAGTCAATACCGCTGTTTATAATGTCGCCTATGGTCTTAAATGAGTTTATGTCTGCGGAAGAGTTAACCGAAGGGTTTGTTTCCCCGTCAGTATTTTTTACACAGCCTGAAAAAACTGCAAGAATGAGTATGAGTGATAAAAATAACGCCATTGTTTTTTTCATAGTATATATCTCCTTTAAAAGCAATATAATAATTTGTTTGTTTTTTATTTGTTCCAGTTAAAACAAAGCATTGTCAAATCGTCAAACTGGCTGTTGCCGTTGATGAATTTTTCAATTGAGCCTTTAACATTTTCAATTATTTCAGCAGGAGCACTGCCGCTTCTGTTTTCAAAACAGGCGAGCAGCCGTTCTTCGCCAAAAAGGTTATGGTTTTTGTCTTCAGCCTCTGTTACGCCGTCTGTGTAAAGATAAAGCGTATCTCCCCTCTCAAGCTGAACGCTGTGCTCCTTATATACGGCGCCCTCCATACCTGCAAGTACAAATCCGTTTTTAAACTTAAGATATTCCGCTTTATTATTACGAAGCAAAACAGGAGGATTGTGACCTGCGCTTACAAAATTGAGCATTCCGCTGTTAAGGTCTAAAACTCCCACCCATAAGGTAACAAACATTTCTGCGTCATTCCGTGCGCAAAGTACATTATTTGCTGTCTGAACTGCATCTGAAAGCTTCGGAATGTCTCTGATGCAGTTTTGCAATGTGATTTTGGATGAAGCCATAAACATTGCCGCAGGAATACCTTTTCCTGAAACATCGCCTATTACAAATACAAGATGAGACTGGTCAACAAAGAAAACATCGTAAAAGTCGCCGCCAACCTCTTTTGCAGCTTCCATAGACGCACTTACCTCAATCCCGTCACATCCCGGATAGTCCTCATTTATCAACGGCAGGAGTGAGTGCTGAATAACATTCGCAACCTCAAGCTCAGACTGAAGTCGGCTTCTTTCGATAGTAAGATTACGCTGCTTTTCAGTATAGGTTATTATGGTAATCATCATAACAAAGCCCAGCGCATTTACGGCAACAAAGGGAAAGGCAATCTGCCTGACTATACCGAGCGCCGTTTCAAAAGGCTTAACCATAACCAAAACAACGCACAGATGAAATGCCTCCATTACAACGCTTAGTAAAAAAGCAAAATACGGCTTAACAACAGCCTTGTTCCATTTAATCGAAACAGCACCGCAAATAAGACCGATGCTGCAGGTTGCAACCACGCACGCCTGAGCTGTAATACCGCCCATAGTCAGCCGGTGCACGCCTGCAATAATGCCTGCAATAAACCCGCCTAACGGTCCGCCTGTAAAGCCGGCAAGCATAGGTCCTATATCTCTGACAGAAATAACTGCGCCGTTCAAATCAAAGCCTGAAATATTGCCGTATATTCCGAAAATTCCGCCGAGGACACCGAAAAAAACTGAATATTTCCACTTCTTATCGGTTTTAATAAATTTTGATAAAATATCGCTGCCGCCGATAAAAGCTGAAATTACCAGAATAACAGCAAGCGTACCTATCATTTTTGAAAACATTGCGCTCATATCACCAATCATAGCTGAAATCCATTCTTTCTTTTTTACATTATAAGCATTTATATTATACCTTTATGACGAGGTTTTTTCAAGTTTTATTAAACTGACAGAAAAACAGATTTGCTGAAATCTTTTTGTACCGACCGTTGTCTGTAAGAATGCACAGCCACGAGTCAACTGACCCGTGGCTGTGTTAATGACAGTTAAATGTAACTTTTTTATATAAGACTGTTCAGCTTCTTATCAAGACAGAATAAGTCAAATGCATCAACTGCTTTGTCGGAGTTATAATCTGCACAGTAATAAGGCTGAGTGATTATTGTGCCGTCGGGGTAGTTATCTTTTATTGAGTCATATTCACTTGTCAGATAACTTTTGTCGAGCAGATTTGCAGGATGATTTTCGTCAGAGTCAACGCCCGAAAGGTGCGCCTTTGCCATAGCATAATCTGCAAGGTCTATATCTCCGTCACGGTCGACATCTCCTTTGTCAGAGCCGTCGGCAAAGAGTATTCTGTCAAGCTCTGCAGCGTCAAAAGCGTCTGCAACGCCGTCACCGTTAAGGTCTGCTTTGGCAGCCTGCGTTTCGGTCATTGTTACCTCGCCAACGGAAGCGGCAATAATAAACGCAATATCGTTTATATCCTCAACATCATCTTCATTTATATCATACTTAAGTACACCTGCAACAAGAGTTTTATCCGCAAGCTTTGAGTTGTCGGATACAGTACCTCTGTATGCTCTTTTACCGTCTATCAGTGTTTGCCCGTCGACGATTTTAACCGTGCCTGTATAACTGCCGACAGTGATACTGCTGTCAGCGGTATTACAGCCAAGAGTGATTTCACCGCCGTCTAAAGCCATTATTCCCGTTGCGGTAAACCTGCCGCCAAGGATGCTTGTATTCAAAGCCATGACGGTTTTAAAGTTTACATTACCTCCGCAAACCTTCAATCCGTAAAATGTACTTACGTCGTTTATATTCAAGGTGCCGCCCTGAGCGCTCTGTGCATAAACATTAAGATACCAGGGAGAAGTCGCATGAGCATAAGTAAATCCCTTTGCCGCAGTCATCACAGCATCGTTTCCGAGTATAAGGTTTACAGAATCCAGAAGTTCCAGCTTGCCGCTGTAAGAAACACTGTCTTTAACAAAGTACCAGCCTTCCCTGATGATTGTCTCATTACCCGTCAGTATATTTGCTATAACCGTCTGAGTGTTTTGGTTTTCATCGAGATAATCTACCCTGATTCTTCCGCTGGGAGCATAGGTTGCCGTATAAGTAATGTTATCAATAACTTCTGCAGGCTCGGGCGACCAGCCCGCAAACCTGTATTCAATGCCGTTTGAGTCGAAATATGTTTCGGTTATTACCCCGTTAAATATAGGCAAATCTCCGTAAGGAACATTTTCGTCGGTTTCAACGGTTACACCGTCTATTACAAAGTTGACGGTGTAGGTGTGGATTTTAAAATCTGCCGTAACGGTAACAGCAGAGTCGGGCATTTTAAACCTGCCGTCGATTACTGTTATATCATTGTTATTGCCGTCCTTAACAGTTAAGCTATCAAGATAGCATCCTGTATTTGGCGAAACGGTAAGCGTAACATCTTCACCGAAATTCGCTCCGCTGACTCCTGTTACAGTTCCATTTTCATCAGAAGTGTAAGTAATCGTATTATATGAGTACGGAACAAGAGTTTTTTCTTTAACCGTATCAAGATCAGCCGTTCCGGTAAAGATTTCAGACGCATTATCAGCGTTTTTAAAAGACTGACCTTCAGCAAAAGTAACAGCTTGTATACCCGTACCCGTATTTGATATTCTGTATTCTTTTGAATAAATACTGTCCGTGGGGTTTTTATATCCTATTGTAATAGCGTTTTTAACGGAGATGTAAGTGCCTACGCTTATGTTACCGCCGTAAATATTCATATTGCCGCCCATAGACCAGATGATAGAGCCGACATCAACCCGGCCGCCGTATATATCGACATCATAGGCAGTTATAACCGTATTCACTATATTAACATTGCCGCCGCAAATTTTAACATAATTAGCGACTATTCCGTCAGAGACTAAAGTGCCCGTCCGTCTCTCCTGACAGTATATGGAAAGACCCGCTTCGGAAAGGACAGAATAATTTGTTGTGCCCAACATATTCATT
>ONBD01000007.1 GCA_900315985.1 uncultured Eubacteriales bacterium
GCGTAAATCATACTGTGTGTAGGGCGGCATGCCCACATGCCGCCGTTAGTTTACCGCATAGCTTGGCGGCGGGGTGTGGGCACCCCGCCCTACAACCAATTTTCAATGTAGGGGCGATTCACGAATCGCCCGTATTAAATTAACCGCAAATTAACGGCGGGAGTAAACCCCCGCCCTACGGACTCATTTCAGACTGAGTGAGCAATTACCTCGCCAAACTCCGATTTGTCAGGATGTTTTAGTGGAGTGAACAATATTCACCCTACGCTAAAGCATATAAAAAGAAGGACACGGGTGTGTCCTTCTTTTTATTCTTCGGTCTGTTTGCCGAGAAATGATGCAGCTACCTGAGCGAGCTTGACATCTGCTTCATCGGGCGAAGTGCCGTCTAAATTCTGCATAAGCACAACTGCGCCCGAAACATCGCCGCCGCCAATAATTGTAAAGGCGACAGCTGCCTGCCAATCGCTGTTTAAAACGGGCTTTAAAGAGTTTACACCCTTTGACATAACAAATGACCCTCTTGAGTCCATTAAAGCCTCTAATTCGGCTGAAATTCTGTGATCTGCAAGCTCTCTTTTCATATTTCCCGAGGCAGAGATTACATGGTCACGGTCACAAATAAATACCGTCATTCCCGTAGCTCTGCTAAGCACCTCTGTGTACTGATGGGCAAATTCCGTAAACTCACCTATGGGCGAATACTTTTTAAATATAACCTCACCGTCAGCCGCAGTAAATATTTCAAGCGGGTCACCCTCTCTTATTCTGAGTGTCCGGCGGATTTCTTTTGGTATTACTACCCTGCCAAGATCATCTATTCGTCTTACAATTCCTGTTGCTTTCATTTATATTCTCCTCTTGTAACAAATTTCATAAATATTATCTGTTTCAAAAGGAAAAATATACTTGAAATTGAATTTTTATTGTTTGATAAAGTGGAGCTTTATATTAAGGAATTATAAGCAAAAAAACGCCCCTACCCGAAAGGATAGGGGTGTAATTTTAAAATTTAATCTGAATTACAAAACTAATTCAAAATTATTCGTTGATAGCAACAACAACGCCTGAACCAACTGTTCTGCCGCCCTCACGGATAGCGAAACGAAGGCCTTCCTCGATAGCGATAGGAGTGATAAGCTCAACATCCATCTCTACATTGTCGCCGGGCATGCACATCTCTGTGCCTGCGGGAAGAGTAATTGTGCCTGTAACGTCAGTTGTTCTGAAATAGAACTGAGGACGATAGTTGTTGAAGAAAGGTGTATGTCTGCCGCCTTCATCCTTAGTAAGAACATAAACCTGTCCCTTGAACTTTGTGTGAGGATGAATTGAGCCGGGCTTTGAAAGAACCTGTCCACGCTCGATACCTTTTCTGTCAACACCACGAAGAAGAGCACCGATGTTGTCGCCAGCCTCAGCGTAGTCAAGAGTCTTTCTGAACATCTCGATACCTGTAACAACTGTCTTTGACTTCTCGTCCTTAAGACCAACGATTTCAACTTCTTCACCAAGCTTAAGCTGACCACGCTCAACTCTGCCTGTTGCAACTGTACCACGGCCTGTGATAGTCATAACATCTTCAACGGGCATAAGGAAGGGAAGGTCTGCCTTACGGTCGGGAGTAGGAATGTAGTTGTCAACTGCGTCCATAAGCTCCCAGATGCACTTAACATCGTCAGAGTTAGGATCTGAAGACTCAAGAGCCTTAAGAGCTGAACCCTTGATGATGGGGCAGTTCTCGTCGAATTCATACTCAGCAAGAGTTTCACGAACTTCCATCTCAACAAGCTCGAGGAGCTCGGGATCGTCAACCTGGTCGCACTTGTTAAGGAATACGATGATTGCCGGAACGCCAACCTGACGAGCAAGAAGAAGGTGCTCTTTTGTCTGAGCCATAGGACCGTCTGTTGCAGCGATAACAAGGATTGCGCCGTCCATCTGAGCAGCACCTGTGATCATGTTCTTGATATAGTCAGCGTGGCCGGGGCAGTCAACGTGAGCATAGTGACGCTTGTCAGTCTCATACTCAACGTGAGCTGTATTGATTGTGATACCACGCTCTCTCTCTTCGGGAGCCTTATCGATGTTTGCATAATCAACGAAGTCAGCCTGACCCTTTGAAGCGAGTGTCTTTGTGATAGCAGCTGTTAATGTTGTCTTACCATGGTCAACGTGACCGATAGTACCGATATTAACATGGGGTTTTGTTCTTTCGAATTTTGCCTTTGCCATTGGAAATTTCCTCCTTTTATGTGTGGATAAATATTATTATTTAATCTCCGCAAAATATTTTACCAATAAATCGGTAAAATATCAAGCCTTTTTATAAAATTATCAGTCTTTCTTTGCTCTTTCGCTGATAATTTTTTCTGCGATAGACTTCGGTACTTCCTTGTAGCCGTCAGGCTCCATTACATACTGACCTCTGCCCTGTGTCTTTGAACGAAGGTCGGTAGCGTAACCGAACATCTCTGAAAGCGGAACATGAGAATTGATCTGCTTAACGCCTGATCTGTCCTCAAAGCCCTGAATTTCGCCTCTTCTTGAGTTAAGGTCGCCAATAACATCGCCCATATATTCTTCGGGAACGATAACAACAACCTTCATGATAGGCTCAAGAATAACGGGCTGTGCCTTCTTAGCTGCATCCTTCAATGCCATTGAACCTGCAATCTTGAATGCCATTTCTGAAGAGTCAACCTCATGGTATGAACCGTCATAAAGTGTAACCTTAATGTCAACCATGGGATAGCCGGCAAGAACACCTGACTGCATAGCTCCCTGAATACCCTGGTTAGCAGGCTCGATGTATTCCTTCGGAATAGCACCGCCGACAATATTGTTTACAAACTCGTAGCCGCCGTTCGGGTTAGGCTCAATATTGATCTTAACATGACCGTACTGACCTTTACCGCCTGACTGACGGGCATACTTGGTGTCAGATGATGCCGTACCTCTGATGGTTTCTTTGTAAGCAACCTGAGGCTTACCGACATTTGCCTCTACCTTGAATTCACGAAGCATTCTGTCAACGATAATTTCAAGGTGAAGCTCACCCATACCTGCAATAATTGTCTGACCTGTTTCCTCGTCGGTATAACACTTGAAGGTAGGATCCTCTTCTGCAAGCTTCTGAAGAGCGATACCCATTTTTTCCTGACCAGCCTTAGTCTTAGGCTCAATAGCAACACGGATAACAGGATCCGGGAAGTTCATTGACTCAAGAATAACGGGGTGCTTCTCGTCGCAGAGAGTATCACCTGTTGTAGTGTTTTTAAGACCGACAGCTGCAGCAATATCACCTGAGTAAACAGTTTCAATGTCTTCTCTGTGGTTAGCGTGCATCTGAAGAATACGGCCCATTCTTTCTCTGCCGTCCTTAACTGAATTGTAAACAGTTGCGCCGGCATTGATTGTACCCGAATAAACTCTGAAGAAGCAGAGCTTACCAACGAAGGGGTCGGTTGCAATCTTGAATGCAAGAGCCGAGAATGGCTCTGTATCAGAAGAATGTCTGACCTCTTCCTCGCCTGTATCGGGATTTACGCCCTTGATTGACTCAACATCTGTCGGAGCAGGCATATAGTCAACAATAGCGTCCAAAAGGGGCTGTACGCCCTTGTTTCTGTATGAAGTACCGCAAGTAATCGGTACCATTTCGTTAGCAATAGTAGCCTTGCGGATGATTCTCTTGATATCGGCAACAGAAGGCTCTGTACCGTTCTCAAGATACTCCATCATAAGATCCTCATCCATCTCGACAACCTGCTCGATAAGCTTTGTACGGTATTCCTGTGCAAGCTCCATCATATCGTCAGGTATCGGTTCACGGCGAACATCTTTACCGAGATCGTCATAATAAATCTCAGCATCCATTTCTACAAGGTCAACTATTCCTTTAAAGGTATCCTCAGCACCTATAGGCAGCTGAATCGGGACGGGGTTGCACTTGAAGCGCTCGTCCACCATATTGAGTACTCTGAAGAAGTCCGCACCCATAATGTCCATCTTATTAACATAGATCATACGGGGAACCTTGTACTCGTCAGCCTGACGCCAAACGGTCTCTGACTGAGGCTCAACACCGCCCTTTGCGCACAAAACGGTTACAGAACCGTCAAGAACACGAAGTGAACGCTGTACCTCAACGGTAAAGTCCACATGGCCGGGAGTGTCAATTATATTGATACGATGCTCTTTCCAGAAGCATGTTGTAGCAGCAGATGTAATGGTAATGCCTCTCTCCTGCTCCTGTGCCATCCAGTCCATAGTAGCATCGCCGTCGTGTGTTTCACCTAATTTGTGGTTAACACCCGTGTAAAACAAAATTCTTTCCGTAGTGGTTGTTTTACCGGCATCAATATGAGCCATAATACCAATATTTCTTGTTTTTTCAAGAGATACCTTTCTTGGCATAATTTCCTCCACTGAATTAAAATACGCAATAAATATTTGTCGGTAAAATTACCATCTGAAATGTGCAAAAGCCTTGTTTGCCTCTGCCATTCTGTGTGTTTCTTCACGCTTCTTGAACGCTGCACCTGTTTCGTTAACAGCATCCATAATTTCGTTAGCAAGTCTTTCTTTCATTGTTCTTTCTGACCTGCCACGAGCGTAAAGTGTGATCCAACGAAGACCGAGAGTCTGTCTTCTCTCAGGACGAACCTCCATCGGAACCTGATAGGTAGCACCGCCTACACGGCGAGCCTTAACCTCAAGAACAGGCATAACATTTTCCATTGCGGCATCAAATACCTCCAACGGCTCCTTGCCTGTCTTTTCAGCGATAATGTCGAAAGCATCGTAAACGATTTTCTGAGCAACGCCCTTCTTACCGTCGAGCATAACGCTGTTAATAAGCCTTGTTACAAGCTTTGAATTGTAAAGCGGATCCGGCAAAACATCTCGTTTTGCGATCTGGCCTCTTCTTGGCACTTCGCTTCCCTCCTTCATAGTAATGATATCATAGGTACTCGGACAAAACCCGTGGTGCCAACGCAAAAGGCGTATATATATACACCTGCATCGGCTTAACCTTTGCTGGTAGATTCTGTCTTTTAATTCTGTAAGGTCTGACTAACCTTATTTCTTTGCAGTCTTCGGACGCTTTGCGCCGTACTTTGAACGGCCCTGCATTCTGCCGTTAACGCCCTGTGTGTCAAGTGTTCCTCTGATGATGTGGTAACGCACACCGGGAAGGTCCTTAACACGGCCGCCTCTGATCAGGACAACTGAGTGCTCCTGAAGGTTGTGTCCAACGCCGGGAATGTAGGCTGAAACCTCAATTCCGTTGGTAAGACGAACTCTGGCAAGCTTACGAAGAGCTGAGTTAGGCTTCTTAGGTGTATCTGTCTTAACAACAGTGCACACACCTCTCTTCTGAGGAGAAGCATTGTCGGTCATAACATTCTTCTTTGAGTTAAGACCCTTACCGAGAGCGGGAGCCTTTGACTTCTTTTCTGCGGTTTCTCTTCCGTTTCTTACAAGCTGGTTAAAGGTTGGCAAACTTTTCACCTCCAATAAAAATTTATGACACGATGTGTCAGCAAAGAGAACACCCGTACAAAAACAAGTATTCTCTTTGCTCACACAATCAAAGATTTTAACATCTAAAACCTTTGATTGTCAAGCATTATTTAATTTTGTTGTTTATAATCAGTCTTCGCTGTAATTGACCTCTGAAGAATAAACCTTCTCAAGCTCAACATCGCTGTAACACTGCATACCTGTACCTGAGGGAAGCAGCTTACCGATAATAACATTTTCCTTAAGACCCATAAGCGGATCAACCTTGCCCTTGATAGCGGCGTCGGTAAGAACTCTTGTGGTTTCCTGGAAGGAAGCTGCTGACAGGAAGGAGTCAGTTGCAAGCGAAGCCTTTGTGATACCGAGAAGCACGGGCTCGCAGGTTGCGGGAACAAATTCCTCACCCTTAGCCTCACACTCAGCCTTAGCCTTCTTGTTGGCAATGTTGAAATCTGTCTTTTCAACTGTTTCGCCGGGCAGGAAGTTGGTTGAGCCGGGTTCGTCAATTTTAAGCTTTCTCATCATCTGACGAACGATAACCTCGATGTGCTTATCGTTGATATCAACACCCTGCATACGGTAAGTTCTCTGAACCTCTTTTATAAGGTAATCATGAACTGCGTGTACGCCGTTGATGGCAAGTATGTCGTGCGGATTGGGCGAACCCTCTGTAAGAGCTGTGCCCTTCTTTACGAAAATCGGCTTGCCGTTTTCATCGGTCTCGCTGTTGAATCTCTTATGATAACCGTAAGGAATAAGATAAGATTTTTCTTCTGCGGTTTCGTCGTTTGTGATAACGATATGCTCGTTCTTCTTGATTTCTCTGAAGGAAAGTCTGCCGTCGATTTCTGCAAGAATTGCAAGAGTCTTGGGCTTTCTTGCCTCAAACAGCTCTTCAACTCTGGGAAGACCCTGTGTAATATCCTGGCTTGATGCGATACCGCCGGTATGGAAGGTACGCATGGTAAGCTGTGTACCGGGCTCACCGATTGACTGAGCTGCGATAATACCTACTGCCTCACCGACTGTAACAGGACCGCCTGTTGCAAGGTTGGAGCCGTAACACTTGATGCATACGCCGTGCTCTGACTCGCAGGTGAGAAGCGAACGGATTTTAATCTTGCGGTCTTCGGGATTCTTTCTTGCGTTAACGATGTCGGCAACAATGCCTGCTTCCTCGTCGGTCATCATCATATCCTTCGATACGATAACCTCGCCGGTCTTTTCGTCAACGAAGTCCTCAAGCAGATATCTGCCTGTAAGTCTTTCCTTAAGGCTTTCGATAAGCTCGTTGCCTTCCTTGATGTCATAAACATCAATACCGTCGTGGCAGTGGCAATCCTCTTCACGGATGATAACATCCTGCGAAACATCGACAAGTCGTCTTGTAAGGTAACCTGAGTCAGCAGTACGAAGAGCCGTATCTGCCAAGCCTTTACGGGCACCACGGGATGAGATGAAGTACTCAAGAACATTAAGACCTTCACGGTAGTTAGCACGGATGGGAACCTCGATAACCTTACCTGCAGTGTTTGCAATAAGTCCACGCATACCGCAAAGCTGACGAAGCTGTGATTCAGAACCACGGGCACCGGAGTCAACCATCATATAAATCGGGTTTGTTGTGCCGAGGTTTTCCTTAATACCCTTGGAAACTCTGTCTGTAACATCTGTCCAGACCTTGATAACCTCTGTGCTTCTTTCTGAATTGCTTAAGAAGCCCATTCTATAATCTGCTGTGATTTCGTCAATCTTTTCCTCAGCCTCTGAAAGCAAGTCAAGCTTGTGCGGAGGAATTGTTGCATCGCTTACAGCAACGGTTATACCTGATTTGGTTGAGTACTTATAGCCCTGATTCTTAATAGCGTCAAGCACCTCAGAGGACTTGTTTACGCCGTGAATCTTAATACATCTGTCAATAATCTTACCAAGTGTTTTCTTGGTAACAAGGAAATCAACCTCAAGCTTGAATGCGTTCTCGGGATCTGAACGGTCAACAAAGCCTAAATCCTGAGGGATAGGATTGTTGAATATAATCTTACCGAGCGTTGTGTCAACAAGCTTTGATACCTGCTCGCCGTCAATTTCCTTTGTGAATCTTACTTTTATCTTTGAATGAAGACCGATGTAGCCCTCATCATAAGCCATAACAGCCTCTTCAACTGTTGAGAATACCTTGCCCTCGCCGGGTTCGCCGTCCTTGTCCATAGTAAGATAGTATGAACCAAGAATCATATCCTGTGTAGGAACAACAACAGGCTGACCGTCTGACGGCTTTAAGAGGTTGTTGGCTGCAAGCATAAGAAGTCTTGCCTCTGCCTGTGCCTCTGCCGAAAGCGGTACATGAACTGCCATCTGGTCGCCGTCGAAGTCGGCGTTGAAGGCTGTACATGAAAGCGGATGAAGCTTGATAGCTCTGCCCTCAACAAGTACCGGCTCATATGCCTGAATACCGAGTCTGTGAAGAGTAGGAGCACGGTTAAGCATTACGGGATGTCCCTTAATAACTACCTCAAGTGCGTCCCAAACCTCAGGCTTTGCTCTTTCAACCATCTTTCTGGCTGACTTGATGTTGCCTGTTGCGCCTGTTTCAACAAGACGCTTCATAACGAAGGGCTTGAAAAGCTCAAGTGCCATCTCCTTGGGAAGACCGCACTGATACATTTTAAGCTCGGGTCCTACAACGATAACCGAACGGCCTGAATAGTCAACACGCTTACCGAGAAGGTTCTGACGGAAACGGCCCTGCTTACCTTTAAGCATATCCGAAAGGGATTTAAGAGCACGGTTGTTAGGACCTGTAACGGGTCTGCCTCTTCTGCCGTTGTCTATAAGAGCGTCAACTGCTTCCTGAAGCATTCTCTTTTCATTTCTTACGATAATGTCGGGAGCGTTGAGTTCAAGCAGCTTCTTAAGACGGTTATTTCTGTTGATAACTCGTCTGTAAAGGTCGTTAAGGTCGCTTGTTGCAAATCTGCCGCCGTCAAGCTGTACCATAGGACGGATGTCAGGCGGAATTACGGGAATTACATCAAGCACCATCCATTCGGGCTTGTTGCCTGACTGACGGAAAGCCTCAGCAACCTCAAGTCTTTTAAGAATTCTTGTTTTCTTCTGACCCGAAGCGTCCTCAAGCTCCTCACGAAGCTCTTTGCAGAGAGCTTCAACATCAATCTGACTGAGTAAGTCCTTGATTGCCTCTGCGCCCATGCCTGCCTTGAAATCGTCCTCATACTTTTCTCTCATATCAAGGTATTCCTTCTCTGAGAGTATCTGAAGCTTTTCAAGCTCAGTGTCGCCGGGGTCGGTTACGATATATCTTGAAAAATAGAGTACCTTTTCAAGATCTCTGGGAGATACATCAAGGATAAGTCCCATTCTTGAGGGGATACCCTTGAAGTACCAGATATGTGAAACGGGAGCTACTAATTCAATGTGTCCCATTCTCTCTCTGCGGACCTTTGCCTTGGTGATTTCAACACCGCAGCGCTCGCAGATTTTACCTTTGTAACGCACTCTCTTATATTTTCCGCAGTAGCATTCCCAGTCCTTTGTGGGTCCGAAAATTCTTTCGCAGAAAAGACCTTCCTTTTCAGGCTTGAGTGTGCGGTAATTTATAGTTTCCGGCTTTTTAACTTCACCGTATGACCATTCTCTGATTTGCTCAGGTGAGGCAAGGCCGATTTTAATTGACTCAAAGGTTATATTTTCCATTAAAGAGTACCTTCTTCCTTAAAATCTTTTTGTGAGTGCTTACAATTAAAATTCTTCGTCATTAAAGCTGTCATCGGCATCATCGCCGCCGTCAGCTGCAACATATTCGTTGTAAGCATCCTCACCGAGTTCTTTCTCTGCGTCCTCGTCAGCTACATAGCCGTTGTCGAGTGAAGCGTCATTGACATAAGTCATATCCTCGCTTACGAATACGGGAACATCAGCGTCATCGTCAAAGTTCTGCTTAAGGTCGATTTCGTTGTTGTCCTTGTCAAGCACCTTAACATCAAGTGCGAGTGCCTGAAGTTCCTTAATGAGAACCTTGAATGACTCGGGAATACCTGGCTTCGGAACATTCTGACCCTTCACGATTGACTCGTAGGTCTTAACTCTGCCGACAACATCGTCAGACTTAACGGTAAGAATCTCCTGAAGTGTATAAGTTGCACCGTAAGCTTCAAGTGCCCAAACTTCCATTTCACCGAAACGCTGGCCGCCGAACTGAGCTTTACCGCCGAGGGGCTGCTGTGTAACAAGTGAATACGGACCTGTTGAACGGGCATGAATCTTATCGTCAACAAGGTGGTGAAGCTTTAAGAAGTACATAACGCCGACTGTAACAGGGTTGTCAAATCTGAGACCTGTTCTGCCGTCTGTAAGCCATGACTTACCGTCCTCGCTGTAGCCTGCTTCTTTAAGAGCAGCACGGATATCTGCCTCGTGTGCGCCGTCGAATACAGGAGTTGCGATCTTCTGACCCAGCTTTCTGTAAGCAAAGCCGAGATGAACTTCAAGCACCTGACCGATATTCATTCGGGACGGAACGCCCAACGGGTTAAGAACTATATCAAGCGGAGTACCGTCATCAAGGAACGGCATATCCTCTTGAGGAAGAATTCTTGAAACAACGCCCTTGTTACCGTGGCGACCTGCCATCTTATCGCCGACAGAAAGCTTTCTCTTCTGAGCGATGTAGCAGCGTACAACCTTGTTAACGCCGGGGTTGAGCTCGTCTGAATTCTCTCTTGTGAACACCTCAACATCAACTACGATACCGTATTCGCCGTGAGGCACTTTAAGGGAAGTATCTCTGACCTCTCTTGCCTTCTC
The DNA here is from genome assembly GCA_900315985.1 of uncultured Eubacteriales bacterium. Taxonomy (GTDB): domain Bacteria; phylum Bacillota; class Clostridia; order Oscillospirales; family Acutalibacteraceae; genus Fimenecus. The sequence continues at coordinate 10,354 of ONBD01000007.1, forward strand.
GCCGAAGATTGCACGAAGCAATCTTTCCTCAGCTGTAAGCTCGGTTTCGCCCTTAGGTGTAACCTTGCCGACAAGAATGTCACCAGAGTGTACCTCTGCGCCTATGCGGATAATACCGTTTTCGTCGAGGTTGGCAAGCGCATCCTCACCGACATTGGGAATATCTCTTGTGATTTCTTCCGGTCCGAGCTTGGTGTCTCTTGCCTCAATTTCAAATTCCTCTATGTGAACTGATGTGTAAACATCATCACGGACAAGCTTTTCATTTATAAGAACAGCGTCCTCGTAGTTATAACCTTCCCAGGTCATAAATCCGATAAGAGCATTCTTACCGAGTGAAATTTCACCGTTTGCGGTTGCAGGACCGTCGGCAATTACCTGACCCTCAACAACGCTTTCGCCCTCGTCAACTATCGGGCGCTGGTTGATACAGGTGTCCTGGTTTGAACGCATGAACTTAATAAGGTCATATGAATCAACCTTGCCGTCCTTTGCGGTGATTTCAATTCTCTGTGAGTCAACCTTTGTAACCTTACCTGCACGCTTTGCAAGAACAACTGTGCCTGAGTCAACGGCTGCCTTATACTCCATACCGGTACCTACGATAGGTGAATCGGTCTTGAGAAGCGGAACTGCCTGTCTCTGCATGTTTGAACCCATCAAAGCACGGTTTGCGTCGTCGTTCTCGAGGAAAGGAATCATTGCAGTAGCAACCGAAACAACCATCTTCGGCGAAACATCCATATAGTCAGCTTCTTCAGCTGAAACTTCAAGGAATTCGTCACGGTGACGGGCTGTTACCTTTGAATGAACAAAATGTCCCTTTTCGTCAAGCGGTTCGTTAGCCTGAGCTACAATGTAGTTGTCCTCAACATCTGCGGTCATGTACTCAACCTCGTCGAGAACTATGCCCTTTTTCTTGTCTATCTTTCTGAACGGAGCTTCAATGAAGCCGTACTTGTTGATTTTGGCAAAAGTAGCAAGATATGAAATCAAACCGATGTTAGGACCTTCGGGAGTCTCAATCGGGCACATTCTGCCGTAGTGAGAGTAGTGAACATCTCGAACCTCGAAGCCTGCACGGTCTCTTGACAAACCGCCGGGGCCTAATGCAGAAAGTCTTCTCTTATGAGTAAGCTCTGCAAGGGGGTTGGTCTGATCCATAAACTGTGAAAGCGGTGAAGAGCCGAAGAACTCTTTGATAGCTGCCATTACAGGTCTTATGTTGATAAGGCTTGCAGGTGTGAGCTTGTCAGGCTCCTGAGCCTGAAGAGTCATTCTCTCTTTTACAACTCTTTCCATTCTTGAGAAGCCGATTCTGAACTGATTCTGAAGCAGCTCGCCTACCGAACGGATACGACGGTTACCGAGGTGGTCGATATCGTCTGTTGTACCTACGCCGTTTGCTATACAATTAAGGTAATTTATAGATGCCATAATGTCATCTATTATGATGTGCTTCGGAATAAGGTCGTCTGCACGGGCAGCAAGCTCTTCTTTAAGCTCTGCCTTTTTCTTGCCGCACTTTTCAAGTACTTCCTGAAGTACCGAGAAGCGAACCTTTTCATTTATGCCGATTTCCTCAAGCTCCTCTTCCGTGAACTTGGGAACATATTCGCCAATGTCAACCATTGAGTTGGAGTAAACCTTAACCTCTTTGCCGTCGGAGTCAACATAAACTGTATTAACACCCTCCTGCTCAATTCTGTAAGCAAGCTCGGGAGTGATGAAATCGCCTGCGTCAGCAAGAATTTCGCCTGTAAGTGCGCTTACTACGGGCTGTGTTACCTTAAAGCCCTGAATTCTTGACGAAATACAAAGCTTCTTGTTGTATTTATATCTGCCGACACGGGAAAGGTCATAACGGCGTGCATCAAAGAACAAGCCGTCAAGGTGAGCCTGAGCTGTTTCAAGTGTGGGCGGCTCGCCGGGACGAAGTCTTTTATATACTTCTATAAGAGCCTGCTCTGTGTTGATGGTTGTGTCCTTCTCAAGAGTAGCCTTGATTCTGTCATCATAGCCGAAGAATTCAAGTATATCTGTATTAGAGCTGAGACCTAAAGCTCTGATGAAGGTTGTGATGAGCAATTTACGGTTTTTGTCTATACGTACATAGAAAAGGTCATTCTGGTCGGTTTCATACTCAAGCCATGCGCCACGGTTAGGAATAACGGTTGTGGTATAAAGCTCCTTACCGGTCTTGTCATGAGTCATTCCGAAGTAAACGCTGGGTGAACGGACAAGCTGTGAAATAATAACACGCTCTGCGCCGTTTATAACGAATGTACCTGAATCAGTCATGATCGGGAAGTCGCCCATATAAACCTCGTTTTCTTTGATTTCACCTGTCTCCTTATTAAGAAGTCTTGCGGTTACTCTCAGGGGAGCTGCGTATGTTGCATCTCTCTCTTTACATTCCTTAACAGTATACTTGGGAGCGTCATCCATTCTATAATCAATGAAGCTCAAAGCAAGGTTGCCCGAGAAATCCGTAATATCGGCTACATCACGGAACACTTCTCTTAAACCTACATCAAGGAACCACTTGTATGAATTCTTCTGCACTTCAATAAGGTTCGGCATCTGCATAACCTCATTGATTTTAGAAAATGTCATACGAGTTGTTTTGCCAAATTTTTCAGGCTTGACATTTACCATAATGCTTATCACTCTCCATAAAAATTTTTATCTTAAAGACCTTTCGGAAAAGGTCCGGAGATTACTGCAATTTCACCATATATGCACTTGATTTTGGTACATATTTGTGTTAAACTACAAATGCGTAAAATTGGCAAAGCGTATACATTGCCATTTTAATAGCAGTTTATTATATACCGCCAAGTCAATAATGTCAAGGGAATTTTTATTTTTTTGAGTAAAAATTACATAAATTTACAAAAACAGGGAGTAAAATTATGGCAAGCAATAAGTTCGATTGGGAAAATCCCGAAGTAATCAGGCGCAATAAAGAGGACGGCCATGTTATGGCATTCTGCTACGAGTCCGAAAGCGCTGCGCTTGAGAGGGGCGAAACAAATTACAAGGAGCTTCTCAACGGCAAATGGAAGTTTTACTGGCAGATGGGCATTAAGGGCTGCCCCGAAAATTTCTATCAGGTAGATTTTGACGACAGCAAGTGGAGAGACATAAGCGTTCCTTCCGTATGGCAGACAGAAAAAACAGGTTCATACCCGTATTACTATGCCTCCACCTTCCCCCGTGCAATTTCAAGAAGCAAGAGAAAAATTCCGTCTATCGACCACGATATGCAGGAGATAGGCATTTACAGAAGAGAATTTACAATACCCGACAGCTTTGAGGGCAAGGAAGTATTTTTGCATTTCGGTGCACTCAAATCTGCAGTTGAGATTTATGTCAACGGCTCATTTGTCGGCTATTCCCAAGGCTCAATGACTCCCCATGAATTTGATATTACCCCGTTTATAACAAAGGGCGAAAACACTGTTGCGGCAAAGGTTTACCGTTACAGCGACGCTCAGTATATTGAGGACCAGGATATGTGGCTGCTCTGCGGCATATACAGAGATGTATTTATATACGCCGAGCCAAAGGTTTGCCTTCGTGATTTCTTTATCACAACCGACCTTGACGAAAACTATGAAAATTCCGATGTTAACCTTGAAATTCAGGTAAACAGCTACCGCAGCCATGCAAGCAAAGCGGCTGTGCGTGCATATATTGAGAGAAACGGCGAAAAGACAGAAATAGGCTCCGAGGAATTTGAGGTAAAAAAAGGCGCAAACAAAATAAACTTCAAAGCATTTGCAGAAAAGCCTGAAAAGTGGAGTGCAGAAACGCCTAACCTCTATAATCTTGTTATTGAGCTTAAAGCTGATGACCAGAAAACGGTTTACAAGTCAATCCGCTTCGGCTTCAAAAAGGTTGAAATTGTCGGTGAAAAGATTTTGTTTAACGGTCAGCCGCTTATGCTCAGAGGTACCAACAGACACGATTTTGACCCCGATCACGGCTGGGCAGTTCCCAAGGAGAGATTTTTACAGGATTTAAGCCTTATGAAAAAGGCTAACATAAATGCTATCCGTACTTCCCACTACCCTGACGACCCGTATTTCTATGAGCTTTGCGACGAGTACGGCTTTTATGTTATGGACGAGTGCGATGTCGAGAGCCACGGCGTTCGCAGAAAGGGCGTTCCCGGAAGCAATCCCGTATGGACAGAGGCTGTTGTCGACAAAATGCAGAGAATGGTGCTTCGTGACAGAAATCACCCGTGCGTATTTATGTGGTCTTTGGGCAACGAGGCAGGCGACGGCGACAACTTCTTAAAGATGAAGCAGGCGGCTCTTGAGCTTGACAAAACCCGTCAGTTCCATTATGAAGGCGACTTCGACTTTACAAAGAGTGATGTTATTTCAAGAATGTATCCTATGGAGGATACTATGAAAAAGCTCGGCAACCGTGAGCCGATTGAAATTACACTTTATGACAACATTGCAAATGCTCTTGCGGCGGACTCAAAGCCTATACCTAAGGAAGCTTACAACAAGCCCGTACTGCTTTGCGAATATGCACACTCCATGGAAAACAGCCTCGGTAATTTCCAGGAGTATATGGACGACTTTGAAAAGTATGACAATATGTGCGGCGGCTTTATATGGGATTTCGTTGACCAGGCTATCCGCTTCAGAGCAGCTGACGGCGACCATTGGCTTTACGGTACAGACTTTGAAAAGAACGAGCCGAAAAAGCCGTTACAGCTTCCTAACACTACCGCCGTTACAGGCTCAAACACATATTTCTGCGCAAACGGCATAGTAGCCGCCGACAGAAAGCCTCATCCGTCATATTATGAGGTTAAAAAGGTTTATGCAGAAATGAAGCTTGAGGCAAAGGACCTTGAAAACAAGAAATTCACCCTAAAAAACAAGAAGCTGTTTACCGACTTGTCGGATTATGAAATCAGATGGGTAATCAATGCCGACGGCGTTGAGGTCGAAAGCGGAACACTCGGCAGAGTAAGCGTTGAGCCTCTTTCTGAAAAGGAAATTACAATTCCCTTCAAATGCGATTTAAGTGAAAACAAGGAATATATTTTAATAGTTTCCTATTACACAACCGAAGATAAGCCTTACTGTGAAAAGGGATATGAGCAGAGCTTTGACCAGTTCATACTCAAGGAAAAGACAGAGGTTGAACAGGAGGTTAAAATCAGACCTCTTGACTATGTTGACCAAAATGATAAGGTTGTAATTCAGGGTGAGGATTTTGCCATTGTAATTAAGAACGGAATTGTTGTTTCGCTCAAATATGACGGCAAGGAATACCTTAAATCCGAAATCAAGCCCAATCTTTTCAGAGCTGTTATTGACAATGACCTTTCCACCTTCAACTTTATGCCGCCTGCAATTCCCTTCCACCCGTATTATAAATGGCAGAAGGCGACAGACCGGTTAACTGCTTCTCTTGTTTATCTTGAGCCGAGAGAGCACGGAGCAGTTGAAGCGCTGTTTAACTGGAAATGCCCGGCAGTCGAAGGTATGCAGTCGACAATTTTGGTATATCCTGACGGCAAAATGAAATTCGACCTCTACGGTAAGCCTAAAGGCAAAACTCCGCTGTTGAGATTCGGTATGGCATTCGGTCTTACAGGCGATTTTGAGCAGGTTAAGTGGTACGGCAGAGGTCCGCAGGAAACATATGTTGACAGAAAGACCGGCGGCAAAATAGCTATATGGGAAAAGAGCGTCAATGACCTTGAGCACCATTATATGAGACCGCAGGAAAACGGCAACAGAGTTGATGTGCGCTATGTTGAAATCAAGACAGATGACGGCAGCAAGGGCCTTAAATTCACAGCTCCCGTTGATACTCCGCTCGAATTCAGCGCATGGCACTACACTCAGAATGAGCTTGAAAAGGCAACTCACATTCACGAGTTAAAGCACAGCGACATCACAACCTTTAACTTTGACCTGGCGCAGATGGGTGTCGGCGGCGATATGCCGGGCGATGCAAAGGTAAGAGAGCCGTACATCCTCCATTCCGACACGGAATATGATTACAGCTTCACCGTTGAGCCGATTAGATAAAGGATATATAATAATTAAAAGCCGTGAGCAGTTGCTCACGGCTTTTCTTTTTTTATCATTCAGCTGTTAATCTTAAATTATAAACCGCATCTGACATTCGAGAACTTATTTCGCTAATATTGTTCGTATATGTTTCAAGACTTCCTTTCGGATAAATTGCCAATTCAGTAAAATCCATATACGCATCATAGCACTCTAAAAATTTTGTGTAGGTTTCTTTATATTTTCTTGGTGGATTTTTGAGTAGTATCATAGCATCGGTAAGGTCTTCTCGATTTTTTATTATTTCGTCTTTTTTTGCTTGAAATTCAGTATCTGCAAATAGATTTGCTAACGAGTCATTAAAATCTTTGTTAAACTGCCGACCATTTTTAGTATATTTGTCTGTTTTAATGTCATCTTTTTCATAAATAGTGTTATACCAAACACTACTAACCAATTCTGCCGTTTCCGCTGCCTTTGGTCCACCTGTAGCTATCAAATCAGCTGCATCTGCTAACTGTTCTCTGTATTGATCAGCCTTTTTATTGTTTAAATCATTTAATGTAAAAGCGGTAGCTAAAGATACAACAATAAATATTGCTAATATAACTGCTATAGCTTTTACTCGGGATTGTTTTGTTTGCTTTTTATTATCTTTAGGCAAAATAGGACAACCGCAATTTTGACAAGAAGAAACATTTGGTTTTAGTGGTTTGCCGCATTCTTCACAAAAACCAAATTCGCCTGTCATATACATTTCATACCCGCAATTTGGGCATTTGCTTGCTCGGTCGCTTATTTCATTTTGACACTGTGGACATCTTATTAAAGCCATATTTCCCCTCCTTAAGTAAAAAGTGCGCAGCCGAAGCTACGCACAAAAAACGCATAACTCCAACTGTCGCCAAACACATTACATAGTACGAAATCAATCGGTATGCAATTAAGAGCATGCATTTTTATCAAAAAAATAAAAATGCACACCGAAAATGATTCCGTAAAAAATATTCGCAATGTATTTGGCAATCTAATTTTATCATTTAACATAAAAATAGTCAATAAAAAGCGGGCGATTCGTGAATCGCCCCTACAATTAAATCTGATTTAATCTTCAGCCTTTTCGTGTTCCTTGTTGTGCTTAACTACCTTAAGGGTGGTGAAATCCTCTCTTTCCTTTTCATCAAGCGCTTCCGAGATGTATTTTATATCCCGTGTGAACTGCGGAATAAGCACATTGTTAAGTGCGTTTGCCCTTTTCTGCGTTTTCTTGACAGCGTCGGCAAGTCTGAAAATAGCGCTTTGCGTTTCGGCAAGCCTTACCGTCAGTTTTTTAGCCTCGTTAAAATTAAAATACGCTTCGTCAAGATATGAGTTGGTAGAGTCAAAGCCGTAGTAATTCTTAAGCTCGGGCTCATCACAGCTGAGCACGGGTATTTCAACGCCCATAACGCTTTTATAATCAACCTGCAAGCTCTCGTCAAGCGGCACGCAACGGGCAAAATTAGAACAAAGACCGAGTGTGATATTTGCCATTTCAAGCGACCTGTACGCTTTTATATACACAGCGTTTATATTTCTTTCAACATCCTTGGCTTCGTCAACAAGCTGCATCATTTCACGCACAAGTATATTCTTTTTTCTGTCCATAAGCTCATAGCCGAGCTTCGCCAGCGAAAGCGACTTCTGCGTTGCCATTAAATTCGCCTTGGTCGGTACTGTGTTTGACATTATCACACCTGCCTTTCGTTTGTAATTTTTGCTTTAGATAAAATTTGTCTAAACCGCTTTTATCTTATAAAATGCGTGGGTGTCCACGGCTCTTTTTCGGGTATGCCGTACTTTTCCTTGCCGAGAGCAATGCTCTTCATAAGAAAGGACATATTTCTTGCAAGGGTACGCATTGTCTGCAAGCCCTCATCATCCTGAAGCACCTCGCCTGGCTCTCTGCCGTGTACGCTGTTCCAATACTGGCTGGAGGCTACGGGCATACCGCTGATTGTAAAGTACTTGTTAAGCTCGTCAAATGTAGCCGAAAGTCCGCCTCTTCTTGCGCAGACAACGCTTGCGCCGACCTTCATAGTTTTGTTAAAATGAGTTGAGTAAAACAGTCTGTCAAGGCAGGCTATGAGCGTAGCATTTGCCGAAGCATAATAAACGGGAGATGCCACAACAAGTCCGTCAGCCGCTTCGAATTTCGGCGCTAACTCATTGATAATATCGTCAAAAACGCATTTGCCCTTTTCAAAGCAGGTGCCGCATGCAATACAGCCTCTTATATCTTTATTGCCGATTTTTACTGTCTCGGTTTCAATGCCCTCTTCGTTAAAAATCTTAACCATTTCATCAAGCGCAATGGCTGTGTTGGATTTCGCTCTGGGCGAGCCGTTTATAATAAGCACCTTCATATATTTTCCTCCTGATTTGCCGGCTTGTAGTACTGTTCAATAGTCTTGTCATCAACTCGGTCAAGCATATTTCTCGGAAGCGTTGAAAGAAGCTCCCAGCCTAAGTCGAGCGTCTGCTCAATAGTTCTGTTCTCGGTGTAACCCTGATTTAAGAAACGCTCCTCAAATGCTTCGCCGAATTTAAGCAACAGCTTATCCTCCTTGCCAAGCTCATCCTCGCCTATAACCGAAGCAAGCGCCTTTGCATCCTGCACCTTTGCATAGGTTGAAAGCAGCTGATTTGCAAGCGTCGAATGGTCTGCTCTTGTGTAGCCCTCACCTATACCGTCCTTCATAAGTCGGGACAGCGACGGCAAAACGCTTATAGGCGGGTAGATACCCTTGTAGTCAAGACCTCTGTCAAGAACTATCTGACCCTCTGTGATATAGCCCGTAAGGTCGGGTATGGGGTGAGTAAGATCGTCATTGGGCATTGTGAGAATGGGTATCTGCGTAACAGAGCCTTCCACGCCCTCAATCATACCTGCTCTTTCATAAAGCGAAGCAAGGTCCGAGTAAAGATAACCCGGAAATCCCTTTCTGCCGGGAATTTCACCCTTGGAGCTTGAATACTCACGCAAAGCCTCGCAGTATGATGTCATATCAGTCATAATTACAAGCGTATGCTTGTGAAGCGTGAAAGCAAGGTACTCGGCTATTGTAAGGGCGCATTTCGGAGTGATAATTCTCTCAATAATCGGGTCGTTTGCAAGGTTTAAAAGCATAACAACCCTGTCCATAACATTGGCTTCTCTGAAAGAATTTTTAAAGTACATTGCAACATCATTTTTAACGCCCATTGCGGCAAAAACTATTGCAAAATCGTTACTGTCCGAAATTGAGGACTGCCGTACAAGCTGAACGGCAAGCTCGTTGTGCTTCATTCCCGAGCCGGAGAAAATAGGAAGCTTCTGACCTCTTATAAGCGTTGCAAGAGCGTCAATTGACGAAATGCCCGTCTGTATAAAATTCCTCGGGTACTCTCTTGAAACGGGATTTATAGGCGAGCCGTTGACATCTCTGTACTCTTCGGGGTAAATGTCGCCCAAGCCGTCAATGGGTCTGCAAAGTCCGTCAAAAGTTCTGCCTAAAATCTCGGGTGACAGCGGAATTTCCATAGGCTTTCCCGAAAGCGTGGTTGTAACATTGCTCATTGAAAGCCCTCTTGTGCCCTCAAAGACCTGAATTGTAACCTCTTCGCCGTCAATTTTGACAATTCTGCCTATTCTCTGCGAACCGTCCTCAAGATTAAGGGTGACAATTTCCTCGTTTGAAGCATCCTTGACATTGTCCAAAGTCACAAGTGAGCCGTTGATTTGATTTAATTGTAAATGCTTTATAATCAATGAGTTCACCCGCCTTACTTTAATATAGAATCGAGAATTATATCAATTTCTTTTTTGTACTCGTCAAACATCTCCAGCTTATCGTTGGGAATGTCATATTTAATCTGAACGAGCTTGTCAAAAACACCCGTCGAGGTGATTTTTGAAATGGGTATCTGCCTTTCCACAACAAGCTGCGCTCTGTGGTAAAGGTAAAGTATTACCTCCATCATTTGAAACTGCTTTTCAATAGGCACAAAGGTGTCGTCCTTATGAAATGCGTTTTGCTGTAAAAAGCCTACCCTGATTACTCTTGCAATTTCAATTATGAGCTTCTGCTCGTCGGGGAGGACATCTGCGCCTATGAGCTTGACTATCTCCATAAGCGAATTTTCCTCAAGCAGAATTGAGCAGATTTCTTCACGGTAATTCATAAAGTCAACCGAAACATTATCCCTGTACCAGTCGGACAGCTCGCCGACATACTCGCTGTAAGAATTGTTCCAGTTAATTGCAGGGTAATGCCTTGCATATGCAAGCGCCTTGTCAAGCGCCCAGAAGCAACGGGTAAAACGCTTGGTGTTCTGCGTAACAGGCTCCGAAAAATCGGAACCCTGCGGAGAAACAGCGCCTATAAGCGTAATTGAACCCTCTGAACCGTTAAGATTTTCAACATAACCCGAACGCTCGTAAAACTCCGAAAGCCTTGACGGCAGATATGCGGGGAAGCCCTCGTCGGCAGGCATTTCTTCAAGTCTGCCCGAAATCTCTCTTAAGGCTTCTGCCCAACGGGATGTTGAGTCAGCCATAAGAGCTGTGTGATAACCCATATCCCTGTAATACTCTGCGAGTGTAATGCCCGTATAAATCGAAGCTTCACGGGCAGCAACGGGCATATTTGATGTATTTGCGATAAGCACTGTTCTGTCAAGCAGAGGTTTCTGTGTTTTGGGGTCGATTATTTCCGAAAACTCAGTTAAAACCTGAGTCATTTCGTTACCTCTTTCACCGCAGCCGACATAAATTATAATATCAGCGTCGCACCACTTTGCAAGCTGATGCTGTGTCATTGTTTTGCCCGTGCCGAAGCCGCCGGGGATAGCCGCTGCGCCGCCCTTTGCAATGGGGAATACCGAGTCAATAACCCTCTGCCCCGTAATAAGTGGTTTTGTGGCAGGCAGTCTTTTGCTGACAGGTCTCGGATTTCTTATGGGCCATTTCTGAGTAAGCGTCAGCTCAACAATTTCACCGTTGTCTTTTTTAAGCTTTGCTATAACATCATTGACTGTGTATTCGCCGTCGGGCATAACCTCAACAATTTCACCCGACAAATTCGGTAAAATCATCGCCCTGTGAGTTATAACGGGAGTTTCGGGGCACTCTGCAAAAACAGTTCCGCCCGTAACATAATCGCCTGTGTTTACTTTTAATGTAACCTTGTATTTTTTATCTTTATTAAGAGCGTCAAAATCTGCGCCTCTGCCTATGAATGCGCCGAATTTTTCTTTCATGGCTGTAAGCGGACGCTCAATGCCGTCAAAAATATTACCTATAATTCCGGGTCCGAGAGTAACGCTCAGCGGCAAGCCTGTTGACACTACGGGTTCACCCGGTCTTAATGATGTTGTTTCCTCATAGACCTGAATGGTTGTTGCCGAAGAGTCAACCTTGATGACCTCGCCTATAAGCCTTTTTTCGCCAACGAATACGGTTTCGAGCATGCCCAGATCCGTTCTGCCCTTGACTGTAACAACAGGGCCGTTGATGCCGTATATTTTATTTTCCTGCATAACTGCGCCCCCTTATATTTTAAAGCCCGAATGCTCTACAAACAGCTTTTTCTGCTCTTCGAGCTTGGTGTCAAGCGTATCGTCTGCAAGGCTTTCTGTTTTTATGCCGACAGCCTTTACTCCGCCGAGCTTTATATCGTCGGCAGGCTTGATTTCAAGCGTTCTGTCAAGAGCCTTGCATATTTCGTCGCACAAAATCATATCCTCCTGCCTTACGAAAAACTCAAGTTCTTCATCGGGCAGAGCCTCTATAATTTCGGCAAAGCTTCTTATCATAAGCTTTTTATATTCCGTGGTATTTGTAAAATCTGAAAGCTCTGTGAGAACTGCGTCAAAAATTTTGTCTGTAAGCTTTGAGCGCAGGGCCGCAAGCTCTTTCTTTTCATTTTCGTGTAGGATGGAAATCTGCCTGTTTGTGTCAGCCTGTAATCTCAAAAGCTCATAATCTACATAATTGTTGTACTTGTCCCTTGTCTGCTGAATAAGGGCGTCAAGCCGCTGTGATTTAATCTGTCTTGTTTCGTTGTTGATGGCGTCACATTCCTCTTTTGCCATCCTTTTTATAGCATCGGTAAATGCCTTGATGCTGTTTTGAGAATTGTCCAAGGATTTCACCTCGCTTAGTCAATTTGAATGCCTATTGCATTTTTAATATAATCGCTTATAGTGTCGGACTGATTAAAGCCGTTTTTTGAGTCGGGCACGCTTGTTACAAGCGGTCTGCCGTTTTTACGGATTGCGGCAAGCTGCTCGGAACACCAGTTTTCCATTTCAGCCGTAATAAGCAACAGTCCCGTGTCCTGCTGTGAGCGAAGCTCCTCAATCGCCTGCACGGCCTGGTCTGCCGTTCTTACAAGAACGGTCTCAACGCCCGCAAGCCTTAAGCCTATTGAAGCGTCGGTACGGCTTGTTAATAGCTTGATTTTCATAAAGATACTCTCTTTTATATTTTGTTAAGAATAAGAATTGAAATAACAACGCCGTAAAGTGCTATTGACTCGCCCAATGCAACGAAAATAATTGACTTACCGAAGGACTTGGGATTTTCGGCAGTAGCTGCAATAGCTGCAGGTGCGCCTGCTGCAACGGCAATACCGCCGCCTATGCCTGCAAGACCTGTAACAACGCCTGCGGCAAGAAGTCCCATACCCTTTGAAGAGTCGGAAGCCTCTGCTGTCTCGGCTGCCTGTGTTTCTGCTGTCTGTGTCTGTGCAGCTGCAGTTTCCTCATTGTCAGCGAATGCGCTTATTGAAAGAACAGAAATAAGTACTGCGAGAATTGCAAAAACTGCAAGATTCATTCTCAGCGGCTTTTTAAGCGATTTGCCCGAAGTCTTACCCTTGATTGCATAAAAAGCGGTTATTAAAAGAGCCATAGGTGCAAGCACCATTAAGATGTAAAGTAATGTAGTCATTTTTATATCCTCCGTTATCAATTATTGATTTGCTTATTTAATCTTACGGGAGCAAAGCTTACGCCGCTGCCGTCAAAGAACCGTGAAAACATTTCGTAATATTCAAGTCTTAATGCCTGAATACCTGTCAGAAGTCCCTCAAGTGCAATAACAAGCACATTGCCGAGAATTATGACAAATATATTTTCGTTTTCGCCTGCAAGCGAAAATACAACCATCATCATACCTGCGTGCACCAGTACGAATGCGCCGACACGAAGGAAGGACACGGTATTGCTCAGATACGAAAGCACATATTCGAGAAGCTCAAATATATTTTGCAGAACAAAATCTCCTATGCTTTCCGGTTTCCAGTCGGGGTGTCTGTCGACAATTCCTATAAGAATTTCCTTTGCGAAAAGCACAACTGCGCCGACAATTAAAAGCACAGTGCAGACTGAATTCGGTATAGGCTTTGGTCCGCCCATAAAGCCTGATGCAAGATTTACGCCTGCAAGATAAAACAGCAAGCCGAAAAGTCCGTTCTGACTGAACAACGCCTCACCGAAATGCTTTCGTCTGATACAGGCATATATGTTCATAAGCATTGCTATTACCATAAGCCCGACGCCGATTGCGATTGCAATAAGAAGCACTGTATTTATGCTCTCCATAACCGACAGCGGTTTGCCCTGCCAGCCCAACGCCTCATAGACGGGGTCAAGCATTTCTTCAAAGCCGAACACACTGCCGAACATAAAGCCGAAGAACATAGATGAAATTCCGCAGGGTACAAGTATTTTACCCAAGCCCATCTTCTTAAGCTTCCACATCAGAAAACCTACCACCGACAGCACGAAGCCCTGACCTAAGTCGCCGAACATTATGCCGAACAGTATTGTGTAGGTTACCGCAACAAATGCGGTTATATCAATATCGTTATATGACGGCGTACCGTACATATCAATGTAGAATTTGTAAGGCTCTATAAGGAAGCCCAGCAGCTTATTGCGCTTCTTGTATTTTACGGGAACGGAGGCGTCCTCCCTGCCTGCTGTTTCACTCTCAAGCTTAACGCCGTCAATTTTTGCAAGTCTGTCGCTCAGACTCTTATAACTGCTCTCGGGCACATAGCCCAGAAGCACGAAGCCTTTATCGTTTGCCATTGCATAGGAACGGATTTCACGGATTGAATTGAGGTAAACATATTTTGAATAAATATAATTAAGCCGTTCCCTCTGCTGTGAAACATACTCGTTTGTTTTGCCCTGAATTTCACTAAGCTGACTTGAAATAATGCCAAGGCTTTTCTGACATTCGTTTATTGCCTCGTCAACCGTACCTGCGGCGCCGGGCACACGGGTAGGCTCAAAAAACAGAAATGCGAAAATTGCATCTATTTCCTCAAGCATATCAACGGGTGCGAAATATGCGCCCCAGTAATCTGTTTCATCCTCAGAGCAAACATTGAAAACTATATAGGGATTGTCCTTGTAAACAGTATTCAGACGCTTATAGCTTTCCTTGGGCATATGACCGAAACGCACCTTTATATAACGGCACTGTGAAATTTCGTCAAGGTCAACATCAAGCCCTTTGAAATGCTCAAAGCTTTGAATGCCCGAAAGCAGAATTTCCTTCTGCTCATTGAGAGAACGTGTTTCTTCGCTGTATTTTATAAGCTTGGCTTCAACATCGTCAAGATAATCGTCATCAAAATCGCTGAAATCCTCCTGCTCGCTTAAATCAAGCAGCTCGGGAGTTATATTGTAAGTGCCGGCAAGCTCCAGAAGCTCATTTGCCCGCTTCTGATACGAGGCATCGTCTGCAAGCGGCGCAAAGCCCATATCGCTTGAAAACAGCTTTGCCGCCGAGCGTGGATGAAAGCATTCGCTCTCAATAAGCGTGGCGCTGATTTCGTTTATTTTTTCAAGCGGAGCGCTGATTTTTACCAGCTCCATCTTTTCAATAGCCATACTCTGCTCCTTTCTCAAGATTTATATAATAACAAAATTCATAATTTCCTCGGGCTCTATGCCGTAGCGGACGCCTTCGATAATGTGAATTAAATTCTGAGTTTCATTTTCAAGTATTCCTATAAAGCTGAACATTGTAACTTCGGGTACGGTAGAAAACCTCAGGCTTTTTTTGTTCATCTTCTGAAATGCGTGTCTTGTACAAAGCTCTATCTGCGAATAAAGCTTTTCGTCAAAGTAACTGCCGTAACGGGATTTCTTAAACAGCGCAAAAAGCTCCTGCGTGCTTTTGGCTGAAAGCATCTGCTCAATCTGCGCAAGTGTGAATGCAGAAAACCCCGAATACGATATGTTATTCAAAGTAAGAGCTTCATTCGGGAAAAAGCGCTTCATTCTGTATATGCTTTCAAGCATAATAAAATCAGCCTTGGCTTCAAGCAGCTCAAGTATTTCCCTTTGCTCTTTGCCTGAATAATTCTTTTTTACAATTTCCTTTATTTTGCCGTAAATGTACTTATAAAGCACATTTTCAAGCGCAGTGATTGAAAACTCCTGCTTGCCTGCAACAAATATGTCAAGCGGTTTTTTGTACTGTGTGTCGCTGAGCGCTTCGTAAAATTCTTCAAAGCTTGTTGCTGTTTCAAGTGCGTCGGGTTTAAGCTGTGAAAACCTGAAATATGCTCTTGGCGTAAGCCTTGAATAATCTCCGACCTCGTTTGTGTCAAGGTGGTTTACGCTGTTTAAAATAAGCGCAATGTCATAATCGAGGTAAACTATTTCGTGAAGCTTCTGCCCTATTGCCTTTTCAAACGAGGCAAGCTGGGCTATGCGTGTGTTGTTGAATTTTATAATTTCCGCTTCGAGTCTTGAACGGTAAATATCAGAGCCGAAAAGCACATCAACCGCCTGCTCGTAAACCGTGTTGCTTTTAAGGTAACCTGCCACCTCGTTAAGACTGCGGCAATTTGCAAGACTGTGATAATCTTCACTTGTAAGTGCATAAGAGTTCATAGCTCTTGATTTTGTGAGCAGGGCATTGCTCGCAAGTGCTGAAATTTTACTCAAGCCGCAGACCTCCTTTCAGGTGTATTTTTTACAGTCAGCCGATTACGCTTTTAAATATTTCCTCCTGCCAGAGCAAATGCTTTTCCTCGTAAAGCGAGTTGAGCTGTTTTGTTTTTTCTTCAAGGCTTGCCGCCATATCAGCCTTTGCCTTTTCAAGCTCCTTTTCAGCCTTTGCATGAGCCTCGGAAACCTTTTTCTGCGCCTGAGCCTTGCACTTTTCGTCAAACTCCTCTTTCTGAGCGTTGATTTCATCGTTAAGCTGTTCACGGCGTGCAACAGCCTTTTCAACATCAAGTCTCGACGCCTTGTCGGTATTTACAATTTCCTGAATCAGATTTTTCATAAACGCTTCACGCCCTTATATAATACTATAAATTACACTTAAACAAACAACTTATATTATAAACTTTTTTAAATTAAAAACAAGGTCAAATTGCCAAAACTAACCATATAAATTTAAAAATTATTTGTCTAATTTCTATATAAATTTATTGTATTTTAAACACAGTTGTGATAAGATTGAAATGATAAAATTTGTGAAAACGGAGTGATACAAAATGGACAACAGCTGGTACAAGGAAATATCTGTTTATCAGATTTGGTGCCGAAGCTTCAAAGACGGAAACGGCGACGGTATAGGCGACCTCTGGGGCGTGCTCGAAAAGCTTGACTACATAAAGAGCTTAGGCGTTGACGCCATCTGGTTTTCACCCATTTACCCCTCACCGCAAGCTGACTACGGCTACGATATTTCAGACTACAAGAACATAAACCCCGAGTACGGCGACCTTGAACTTTTCAAAAAGCTTCTTGACGAGGCTCACAGGCGTGGCCTTAAGGTTATTATGGACCTTGTTGTAAACCACACCTCAGACGAGCATGAGTGGTTCAAGCAGTCAAAGTCAAGCGTTGACAACCCTTATCACGATTACTATATCTGGCGCAAAGGCAAGGGTAAAAACGGCAAAAAGCCGCCTAACAACTGGCTTTCGACCTTTGAGGGCGGCGCATGGGAATACAACCCCGACATTGACGAGTATTACCTTCATGTTTTCGCCAAAAAGCAGCCCGATCTGAATATGGACAACCCCAAGGTTCGTGAAGAGGTTAAATCCATAATGCGCTTCTGGCTTGATATGGGCGTTGACGGCTTCAGAGAGGATGTTATTACATTCATTTCAAAGCGTGAGGGGCTTCCAAACGGTTTCCCGTTGCCGATTGCAACAGGCATTGAGCATTATAAGAAGGGTCCGCACATTCATGAGTACCTGCAGGAATTCCGTCATGATGTCATTGACCATTACGATTGCTTTGTTGTCGGCGAATCACCTATGTCCAACTCAAAGGACTGCCTTGAATTCACCGCAGGCGACGACCCCGAGCTTGATATGATGATAGGCTTTGACCATATGCAGGCTGACTGTTTTGTTACAGACACAATAGCAAGACCGTTCAACCTTAAAAAGCTTAAAAAGGCATTTACACACTGGCAGGAGGATTTGTACGGCAAGGCATGGAATGCGCTTTACATTGAAAACCACGACCACCCGAGAATTATAAGCCGTTACGGCAATGAAAAATTCCGCAGGGAGTCGGGCACAATGCTTGCTGTTGCGTGCTATATGCAGTCAGGTACGCCCTTTATTTATCAGGGCCAGGAAATCGGTATGCTTAACAATCACCTTGATGACCTTTCAAAATTCAAGGATGTTGTTACCTTCAACAACGCAAAGATTTTCAAGAAGTTGGGCGTTTCCGACAAGAAATACCTTGAAATTGCAAACAAGACCAGCCGTGAGAACGCCCGTACGCCTGTTCAGTGGGACAGCAGCGAATATGCAGGCTTCTCAACAGCAGAGCCGTGGTTCGGCGTTAACCCGAATTACACAGAAATAAATGTTGAAGAGGAAGAGAAAAACCCGAACTCAATTCTCAACTTCTACCGCAAGCTTCTCAAGGTTAGAAAAGAGAATAAAATATTTATTTACGGCGACTATAAAGAGCATTTCCATGACAGTGAAATTCTGTACTGCTATGAGAGAAATTACGAGGTCAAGAGAGCTTTGATTGTCTGCTCGTTTGCAGACGAAACCATCACTTTCCACGCTCCAAAGGATTTTGATCTGACAAAGGGCAAGGTTGTGCTTTGCAACTACGGAAATCCCGAGTCAAAGGCAGGCG
>ONBD01000077.1 GCA_900315985.1 uncultured Eubacteriales bacterium
GCAATTATATTTTTACGCTGTATTTTAAGCCCGCCGAGAAAGCTGCCGACCTTTTCGCTGACTGCATCGACAGACTCAGGTATTAAGTTGTACTGAGTTTTAGCCGAAGTAAATTTCATAATCAAAAGTAGATTTTTTCTGTTTCGGGAACATTCTTTACAAGGTAATCACGGCAGAAATCAATAACGCTCTTGACATAGCTGTCTGTAACATCTTTTTTAGTCATAAACCAACGAAGCAGACGGGTGTAGCAGATAACCTCAGCCATCTTTTCAACCTGTCTGAGATACTCCTCATCCCTGTCGCTGAAATAGAACCTCAATGTGTCTTTCCAGAACTGCGTGCAGTATTCCTGCTTTATACCGAGAAATTCCTGTGCATTAAGCTTGTCAATACAGCTGAAGCCTACATATGCGGCATAAATGGCTGCAAGCTCAAAAATGGGATGTCCCATTGAGAGAGTGTCCATATCAATAAGCAGGTTTTCGCCATTCTGCTGCATTATATTCTTTATATGGAAGTCGCCGTGAAGCATATTGTTTGTGTCGGGAATATCATTAAAGAGCTTTAAAATCTTTTCACCGATTTCCGCAGGAACCTGCTTGGCGGTATAGTTTGCCCATTTAAGCGCCTCCTGCTTCTTGTCGGGAAGCTCGCCGGGCTTTAGCATGGTTGAGTGTATGGTTTTTAAAATATCAACGCTCTGCTTTGCAAGCTCTTCAACGGGTGCGCCCTCGTTTATAAGCTTTGCAAAGGATTTTGCATTGAGAAGCTCAAACACAGAACCGTACAGGTCGCCTACCTGAACAACATCATAGGGAATTGCCGTGGGAATGCCCATAACAAAGGCTTTTCTTGCAAGCTCTCTTTCGTTATGTATTTCATCAAGTGAGTCGGGGTTTTTGTAGACCTTGACAATGGTGTCGGGGTCGGTGCGGTAAACAATACCGTTTGCGCCCTCGCCTATTACCTCACAGCCGTCAACAGAAAGCTTTCTGTATGCCTTGCTTACCTCCATCATCTCGGTAAAACCCGTCATATCAAAAATTTCATAGACCTCGGAGTTACAGTTTACGACTTTTGTTGTATTGTTTGCCTTTTTAAGTCTGAGAATAACACGAAGCCCTGCGCTTGAAATGTACTCAAGCCCGGAAGCGTCGAGTGTAAGCTCCCCTGTGTCTGCGCTTATTTGCGCATTGATTTTCTGCTCTGTTTCTGCTGCGTTTGAAGAATCAATTCTTCCTGTTAAATAAATAGTCATAGCAATTCTCCTTATTCATAATCGTCAAAAACATAATGAAAAAGCTGCTCATATTCTTTATATGCGGGGTAATCTTTAAGCTCGCATATATAATCCAAAACAGTTCTGTGATACCAGCGCTGAAGCTTGGGACTTTTCTCGTTGAATTTTTCAAATATTTTTACGCCGACCCTGTCATAATCCCTTGCAAGCGAACGCATATTTGAAAGCTTGTCGCCAAGCCACAGAATTTTAGACTCAACAGGACAATCCTTTAATACCGCAAGGCTCTCCTCCTTGCGTATCAGCCACGAATCGCTTGCTTTCATTTCGGGGCGTTTGTCCTCGGTTTCGTGCGCTACAAGCTCGGCTACCCTTTCGCCGAAATTCTCAAGTATATCATCAGCGGTAACAGGTGTGTCCTCAACCGTATCGTGAAGCACCGCCGCCGCAAGAACCTCCTCGTCATTTATAATGGTTCCGACTATGGTTGCGACCTCAAACGGATGCAGTATATAAGCACTGCCGTCCTTTCTTTTCTGCCCTCTGTGCGCCGCCATGGCAAAATCTACTGCCTTTTCAAAAATACTGCTCATATAAGTGTCCTTTTTTATAAATTCTTAATTATTTATTTTAACATATCAAAGCTTATAACACAAGATAAATAATACAATTATGAATATAAAAATATCGGACTTTTCGGTCCGATATTTTTAAGATTTGTACTGTTTTTTGCTGTAATTGATAACAATTACAAATCACAGCAAATTCTTCAGCTTATTTTCAGCCGAATTCAAAATGCCGTTAACATCATTGCCGTAAATGTCAAGTCCCTCTGCCGAAATGAAAACCGTATTTTCAATTCCCAACAGATTGTTACACAGAGCCTTGACATAATCATAGCCGTGATTGTTGCCGCCTATATAACCGCCTGCGGTGGTTACATAAATAAGCCTTTCGCACTTGCAAAGAGGAATTACATTTCCGTTTTCGCCGTACCTGAAGGTCAGTCCGTTTACGCAGACCGACTCAAAATAGCACTTCAGAACCGACGGAAAGGATAAATCCCAATACGGTGCGGCAATTACAATTTCACGGGCGTCTGCAAACTGCTTTGCAAAGCGGAAAGAGCTGTCGTCATATGTTCCGCACTCAATATTTTTGTCCCTTGCAGTCAGTGCGCCGTAATCAACAGGCTTTATGTCCTCGTCATACAGTTTAAGCTCTGTATAACTGCCGTCTGTAATTTCCAAAGCCTTTTTTGCAAGATAAAGCGTTCTTGACTCAGGTCTTACACAGGCATTTATAAGTAAAGCGTCGCTCATAATAGTTTTCTCCGTAATTTCGGCTGAAGCTTAAAAGCCTAAATTTTTATTACTTTCTTGTTACATTGTCGCCGTAAATGGTTTTCCAGTCATTTTTCATAGAGATGGCTGTAAAGCCGTTTTCGTCACAGGATTTAACCATTTTGGCAGCCTTTTCGGGATTGCCGTTTTCACGCTCTGTGTCATCACAGCAAAGCATAAATGCCTTTGCTTTATATTTATTGTTATTGACAGCGTACTGTGCCATGCTGAAATCGCTGCCGCTGTTGCCGAAAGCAAGCACGGGCTGTTTGCCTATTTCCTGCTGAATAACGGTAACCTTATTCATATCAAGGTTTTTAACAAGGAATTCGCCGCCCATAACAAGCTGATCGTTTTCGTCAAACTGATAGTCAAGTCCGTCTGTGTCACCCTGGTCGGTTGCGACAAGGCTTTCATCAGAGCCTATAAGCTGCTGTGTCGGCAGGTCAAGCGGCGAAGCTTCAACAAGTCCTCTTACTATAAATCTGTCTGTGCCGCTGACAACATAAACCGTAAAACCGTTTGCCTTAAGGTATTCAACAACCTGAAGCATGGGCTTGTAAAATGCCTCTGCTCTTGTCATACCGTTATAACCGGGAGCCTCTGTTTTTGCAAATGCAACAACATAATCTATAAACTCCTCGGGTGTAAGACCTGAAAATGCAGATGCAACGCCCTTGCCGTGATGCTCCATTGAGTTGGGTGCCGAAACACCTGTTTCCATAAACTGAAGCACCTCTGCCGCTACCTCTTTTTCAAAATCTGTAGCCTTATCCTTGTAATCGGGGTCATCCAAAACCCTGTACTTATAAATACAGTGGTCAAAATAGCACGGGTCCGTTTCACACGCAAGCGTGCCGTCAAGATCAAAAACTGCTATGCGGTCCTCTGCGGGAATAAAGTCGGGCGAGCCTTCCTTTGTAACCGCCTCAACATATGAAATCAGTTCATTTTTCGCCTTTGCGTCATCTGTCCAAAGGTTAAGCGCTTCATTACCGTCTGATGCTTTTTTGTCTGTGCCGCCCTGCTTATAGCCTACGCCTAAGCCGTAAAGTGTGCTGACAATTAAAAGCAGACAAAGAGAAATTATAGCTATCGGTTTCCAGATATTACCCTTTTTGTTATCCATTGTTTTTTACCTCGCTGTTACCAGATTTTTTTGGTGATAATTTTTTAAAAAATGCTTCTATCCCGTTCTCGTAATGCTTATTTATAACTCCGCCTATAAGCATAATCGAAACAGAAAAATAAATCCAAATTAAGAACACCGCATTTGCGGTAAGGCTTCCGTAAAATGACTGATAGATATTTCCCCTGTTATTGTAGATTGCAAAAAATATTGAAAAAACAGAGGTTCCCACAGCCGTAAACAGTGCGCCCGGAAGCTGACAAACCCATTTTCTTCTGCCTGTCGGCGCAAAGCGGTAAAGCAAAGAAAAAAGCACTGTCAGCACTAAAAGCAAAACCAGATTATGCCCGTGCTTAGCCCATTCCCTGAACATAACTTTTGTAGGGAATGCCGCAGCAATCATTTCTTCAACCGTATGCCCTCTCGCAAAAAGCACCAGAGAGGCGCCAACAATCAGCAGTGCAATAACGGTGTAAATCACAGCAAAGCCGACCATTGAAAAATAATTTCTTTTTTCCCTGACATCATAGACCATATCAAGCGACTGAATTACCGCAAGCATTGCCTTTGACGAAGCCCATATTAAAAACACGACCGATATTGAAAAAATTGCAACCCTCGCCGTGTATGCCTCGGCAATTACAGAAGCTACAAGCTCATGCACTGCCTCGGGTGTGATTTCAGCGATAGCCTCCTGCAGCTGTGCTGCGCTTATGCCCGTGTATGGAAGCTGTGCGCACAGCAGTATAAAAAGCGGAATCATTGAAATAAAGGTAAAGAATGCAATGCTTGACGCATTTCTGGCGATTTTGCTTCTGCCCAGAGAGTCTGCAAAGTCAAACACACCGCCGAGGAATTTATTTTTACTCCTGAGTCTGTCTATCTTTTCGTTAATATTCATTACAAAAGCCGTATATTATTATCTTCTTCTGATTACTGTCATTACCATACCGATACAGCCGCCTAAGGTAACAACTGCGCCTATAACGATAAATAACACTGCAGAGCCGCCGACATTGGGCGTGTAGAACTCGGCAGGGTTTGACGACTGGTAAACTATATCAAGCTCGTCGCCTATCTTCATGCCCGAGCTACTGCCCGGATACTGAACATGCTCATATTTAACGCCGTCAGCCTCATAATCGACATAAACAGTTGTTTCAAGGTGTGTGTCGTCGCCTTCCGAGACCCACTCCTCCTGAATGTCCACTATGACCGCTTTTGCAGGCGTGTCATATAAATCCTTCTGCGAATAAAGCTTTGCGCCCGAAACTATGGCTACAATACCAAGTACTATTGCTATTACGGGTACTAAGAATTTTAAAAGTCTTTGCATTTTTTGTTCTCCTTTGAATTAAAAAAATATTAAAACTGCAATGTTTCTGAATAATTATAGCACAATATGTCCAACAAATGTATAACAAAACTGTTTGCTTTTTTAAAAAAATTACTGTTCGGTTTTTTTTAATTTTGTTACTGTTACATATACCGCACAAACTGCAAAGGCGGCTGCGCCGAAGCACAGCAGACAGAAAAACACGCCTGTCCACGAATTTCTGTCTGCAATATAGCCTAAAAGCGCAGTACTCAGCGTACTGCCGACATAGCACAGGGTGTCAAGCACGCCTGCAAGCAGACCCGAGTTGAAGCTGTCACGCATATACATGGGAATTATACTTGTAATAATATTGTTTACTGCACTCATAAGCATAGCGGATATGCCGAACAGCACAAGCAATATGACGGGGCTGTTTAAAACAGACGAGCTGCCCGAAACAGCTTTTGCATTTATTAAAACTATTAAAAGTACAACCGCTTCGGCAAGGTAAAGCATACCGTTAAGCGCAAAGGTGTTTTTCTGCTTTTTGTGTAAAAATGCCGAAAAGCCTGCACCGAAGATGGCTATAAGAGGTAACAGCACGGTTACAAGAATTGAGAAGGATTCCTTCATACCGTAAATTTCTTTTAATATTGACGGTGTCCATGTAGTTACGCCGTCTTTTATAAATCCGTTTGCTATTGCCGCTACGGTTAGTGCAATGATTCCAAAGACAAATATCGGCGTAAAGGCATTTTTCTTTTTGCCGTTTTCAGAAAGCGGAGAAGTTTTATCAGCACGGTATTCTATTTTAATGCTGCCGACAGCTATAAACCAGATTACACCTACAACTGCAAGAATAATTGCAGGAATCATAAAAATATAAACATAATTAACCCCGAGAGCAGACATGGCTGCGCCCGTGCCGTAAGTTAAAAATGTGCCTATTGCCGGCGGAGTGCTCATCATAACTATTGCTTTTGAGAGCATTTCATCAGGCAGGCGGCTTGACAGCGTTTTTATAACCGAGCTCCACAGAATTGACTGAAATACGCCGTTGAGAAACCACACATATTTCATTGCCGAAGCGTCACGGCAGAATATCATGCCGACATTTACCGCCGCCGAGCCTATAAGCGCAGCTGCTACGGAATACCTTATATTGTATTTTTTTGAGAGTATTCCGTGTATAAGCTGACCTGCCCCATATGAAAAGAAGAAAAAGGAGCTTACAAGTCCCAGCTCGGTTTTTGTTGCGCCGAGCTGAGAGCGTATAGGCTCAATATATGCATTGAAATTCAGCCTGCCTATATAAGCCGCAGTATAAGCTGCCCAACACAGAAATATTATTAGGTTAGACTGCTGTTTTAATTTTTTGTCTGTTTCCATAACCTGTTTACACCCGATAATACCATTTAACAAAACGCCTGAAAAAGCATATATAATTATACTTCATTTATCTAAGATTTTAAAGTATATTTTTACTGATTTCATAAAAATTAAAAATGCCCTGCAATAACCGCAGGGCATACTTTGGATGTTAAGTTTTATTTCAGTCTGCAAAAAGAGGAGTTGAAATGTATCTGTCGCCCGTGTCGGGAAGCAGTACAACTATGTTCTTGCCTGCGTTTTCAGGTCTTTTTGCAAGCTCT
>ONBD01000030.1 GCA_900315985.1 uncultured Eubacteriales bacterium
ACCCCCTCGAAAAAGAGGGGTTTATTTTTGCAAAAATATTGTCCTTTTCAGCCTTGAAGGTTTTGCCTGTAAGAACGTCAAAATCCGGATTTTTCTGCTGGTCGGCAACTACCTTACTGCTCTTTGTATACTCAATAATATGGTCAGTAAGCTCTTTTGTGTAGCCGATAGCGGGGATGGTCGGGATAGCAACGTTGTCGTTTTTAATCCTGATAATTCCCGAAATTTTGAGCTTAATCGCGTTTTTGGTAAGCTTTCTTATCTGCTTTTCGCTCGTGCCGATATAATCGTAATAGCCGTTTTTGTTTTTAATATATTCGTCAGCTTCCTGAACTAAAAGCTCTGTTTCGGGTCTCGGAATAAGAACACCCTCGCCGACAAAAAAATCAAAGCCGTAAAACTGCCACTTTCCGAGTATATACTGAAGCGGCTCGCCGTCTGTGCGCCTCTTGATACAAGACAAAAACGAACTGAAAGCCTGCCCGTCAGCCGTATCGTCAGAATGTGTAACCCGCTTTATTTTATCATAGCCGAAGCAATGCTCAAACAAGCAGCTGCACTCAAACATGGCGTCATCAATATTACAGTCATTCAGCAGCTTAAGCCCTGCTTTATATGCCTCAGCTATTGTCATTTGCCGTATTCTGCTCTTCGCCGTCACTTATAACCGCTTTAAGCGAAGCAATGCCAACCTCAATAATATCGTCCGTAGGCTCTTTAGTAGTAATTCTCTGCATCATAAGTCCCGGTGCAGAAAGAATTTTTACCAACATATTGTTATGCTTGCCTGCATATCTTATAAATTCATAGCCGATACCCATTACAAACGGTAAGACTAAAAGCTTGACGGCAATCCATATAATTCTCTTAACCTCGGCTAAGCCCGGGAAAATTATAACAAGCGCTGATGAAAGCAAAATACTCAGAAGTATCATTACAAACATAAAGCTTGTACCGCAACGGGGATGAAAACGAATTTGCTTTTTAACATTTTCTACTGTTAACTCCAAGCCGTTTTCGTAGCAGAATATAGATTTATGCTCTGCGCCGTGATACATAAATACCCGTTTAATATCCTTCATCTGAGAAACCAGAGCAAGATATGCTATAAATATTAAAATTCTTATTATGCCCTCAAACAGCGGATGAAATTTCAAAAGCTTGTTAAAGGTTATAATATCAACAATAAATGACGGCAGCCACATAAACAGCACAAAAGCCAAAGCAAAGCCGAGTACAAGCGAAACAACGCCGACGGCATTCATCATTTTTTCGCCGAAATGCTTTTCAATCCATTTGTCAAGCTTTGACATTTCCTCCTCGGGCGGATTTTCAAGCCCCTGTGTCGACTTTTCGGCAGACTCCATAAGGTACTGATAGCCTGTTACAAGTGACTCGACAAATCCGACAATACCTCTTACAAGAGGCAGACCGAAAAACTTGTTTTTCTCTCTCCACGGTTTAATATTTTTATATTCTGTTTCAATTTCGCCGTTAGGAAGTCTGACGGACATTGCCGCTCCCTTCGGGCCACGCATAAGTATGCCCTCAATCAAAGCCTGACCGCCGACTGCCGCATAGTTAACGGGACATTTGTTTTTTTTGCTCATAAATCCTCCGAATTATTTTGCAGTTGAGTTAACATATGCCGTGTATTCGCCGTATGCCCAGCAATGAGATAACCCTTTTACCGTTATTTTAACGGGTACTGAATTTGTTCCCTCTGTAAGCTCAACCGTTGACAAATCAAGCTCTGCAAATACTTCCTGCGCATTAAGTCCTGCAATTTCTTCGGCAGGTCCGAGAATTCTGACAGAATTTATTGACTGAGAGCTTACGGTTGACTGAAATTTATCGTTTTGCTTTGAAATAGTAATGTTTGCTGACGGAATGCTAAGCGTTGCAGAAGTAACATCGCCGACATTTACGGTCGCTCTGAAATTCTTGACATTATCGTTAATTTTATAGTCTGTGATACTGTCGGCAGAGAATTTGAAGGTGTTGTTGCCGGAATTTATTTCATTGAAATTAACCGTTCCGACGCTTATTTCTTTAATCTGGTCAAGCTGTTCAACGGGAACACCGACATTTACGCTTGCAGGGTATACGCTTAAACCGATATTTCCTGCAAGATAGCCTGCAGGCGCATCTTTCAGAGTAACCGTTGTCGGAAGATTAACCGTTTTTAATACGGGAAGAGTCATTGTAATTTCGGTTTCGCCTACATTTATTGTTGTGTTTGAAACCTGAAGAGACGCTGCCCCCGAAAGCTCAATTTCAGGCGTAACCGTCGTGGTTGTGTCAAGCGTTTTGGTAATGGTATAGGTCGCAACTGCGCCCGTTATCTTATTAACCTCGCTTGCAGGGCCGCTGACGGAAACCGTATTTCTTGAAAGTATAGGCTCGCCTAAAACACATTCGTCAATAACAAGCTTTTCAACATCGGAAAGCACATTAGGCTCAAGTGCAAATTCACTTTCTTTAAGCGTGTCGAAATAAACAGATATATAATTCTGTGAAAGCGCTTTTATTTCAAAGTCCTTATTGCTGTTGTTTGTAGCTTTAAGAGTTAAGGTTTTATTACCTGCAGAATCAACATAATTTGTCTGCGCCGCTACTTTAATATCGTCAGCAGTAAGGGTTGATACAATAAATTTTTTGCCCGAAACGGTAACATCCACCTTGTAGTCTGTATTGCCGAAAACCTGCAGACCTAACTGTGACGGTATGCTGTCCTCCAAGTCAATGCGCACGGGAACAGATGCAATAACCTCTTCAACAACAGGGCTTTTCTCAACCGATACCCAAAGCCAGAGAGTAAACGAAACTATAAAGGAAAATACAAGCAGGAATTTATTGTTATTAAATAACGAAGATAAACTGAAGCGGAGTCTTTTTTTCAAATCTTTTTCTGCCATATTATTTTCTCCCCTTCCTTATATTTTTCAACAGACCTTTTTCTTCTACTTCAAGAGAGAACTGCTCTGTAAGCAATTCACGCAAATCGCCGCCGGAAATATCTCTCTTGAGTCTGCCCTTTTCGGCAACGGAAATAGAGCCTGTTTCTTCGGAAACAACAATAACAAGTGCGTCGCTCTGCTCGCTCATACCTATTGCCGCCCTGTGCCTTGTACCAAGCGCAGAGCTGACATCGCTGTTATTTTTGGTAAGCGGAAGAATACAGCCTGCCGCACAAATTCTGTAATTTCTTATAATAGCTGCTCCGTCGTGCAGAGGCGCCTTCGGAAAGAAAATATTGCCTAAAATCTCAGGTGTTATTTCAGCATCAACGGTTGTACCCGTTTCAATTATCTGACCTAAAAGCGTTTCCTTTTCAATTACTATCAATGCGCCGATTTTTTCG
The DNA here is from genome assembly GCA_900315985.1 of uncultured Eubacteriales bacterium. GTDB lineage: Bacteria > Bacillota > Clostridia > Oscillospirales > Acutalibacteraceae > Fimenecus. Next base: position 3,365 of record ONBD01000030.1, read on the forward strand.
TCGCTCATATCAGAGCAGGCACGGCTGACAGCGTCTATCATTTTGTTTGCCTTGTCCTGATTGAGAATTGCCTCGCTGTTTTTAATTGAAAACAGACCGATTTTTGAAACAGAGCTTCTGCCGACGCTTTCAAGGGCATGTCTTATTTCGGGTGAAAAAATAACAACAAGCACAAGCAAAAGGTTTGAAAATACAAGTGAGAATATATACGAGGTAACCTCCATATGAAGCAGGTTGACAACCGCATAAACCACTATTAAAACAATAAAACCTTTTGCAAGCTGAATTGCCTTTGTGTCTCTTATAAGCTTTATTGCGGCATACAGAATAAATGCTACAAAAATAATATCTAAAATATCAGAAATACCGTTAAAGCTGAGCAAGGCATTTTTAATTTCATTGAAAAATTCCGAAATTGCAGAGTAGAATGTCATTTTTTCACCTTTTTTCGCAAAAAATACAATAACAAGTATATATTTTATTATAATTAAACAATATTCTATAGTATTTTATCATACTATTTAGTTTTTTGCAATTTGAAATATGGAATTTAACAATAAATTTACATCATTTTTTGTTGTAAAAACAGAGGGCGATATTCTGAGCGTCCCTGTGTCCTGTGTTTTATACGCAAGATGCGCCGAATACGCACAGTGATACCCTGCTCTGAGTGCTATATTTCGGCGGCTTAAAAGCTCGCCTGCCTCTTCGCTGTGGTAATTACCGATATTAAACGATATAATTGGCGCAAAGCTCTCCTCTTGTGAAAAAGGATTTGTATAAAGCTTTACATTTTTCATTTGAGAGAGCGCAGAATAAATGCTTTTAACAATTCTGTTTTCCTTTGCTCTTATATTGTCAACCCCATAGCTTTTTACAAATTTCATACCTGCTCTCAGACCTGAAATCATAGGCAGGCTCAGAGTTCCGCTTTCAAATCTTTCGGGCATTCCGTCAGGCTGTAAAAAAACTGCAGATTGCGTGCCTGTTCCGCCCTGAACAAGCGTTTCGAGCTCGTTTTCGCAGTTAATTATAAGCATTCCTATGCCCATAGGCGCATAAAGTCCCTTATGAGCCGCTACACAAAGAAAATCAATATTCATTTTCTTAACATCGATGCTCTCAACACCTGCTATCTGTGCGGCGTCGACGGCAAATAAAACGCCTTTTTCATGCGCTGCTTTGCCGAGCTTTTCCAAAGGTAACATTTCGCCGAAAACATTTGATGCACCCGTGCAGATAATTGCAACGGTATTATCTTTTACCTGCTTCAAAAAGTTACTTACAGTAACATTATCATCTGCTGCAGCCTCGGCTATGCTGTAATCGCAGACGCCTCTGTTTTTAAGCGTTTCAAGCGGTCTTATAACAGCATTGTGTTCAAGATTCGAAATAACGAAATGCGAGCCTTTTTTTGCAAGACCTTTTATTACAAAATTCAGCGCAAGAGTGCAGTTTGCGCAGAATATTACATTTTCTTCCCTGTTGGCATTAAAAAAGCTTGCCGCTTCAAGCCTTGTCCCATAAATTTCCTGTGCAGACTCAACCGCCATACTGTAACCGCTTCTGCCCGGGTTTGCGCCGAATTTTTCCATTGAATTCAGCACCGCCTTCTTTACGCAGTCAGGCTTTGGGTATGTGGTTGCGGAGTTGTCAAAATAAACTAATCTGTCCATTGAACATCAACCGTTTCTACCCTGTTTGTTTCAAGAATCCGCAGTACATTTTTGTTTGCATTGTTAACGCTTAAAATATAACCGCACCCCTCACCTTTTTTCGGATTGGGATTTTTGGAAATTTTTGAAGAAATACCGTTTTTTCTGAGTGCCTCTTTTGCCTTTAAGGCGTAGGTTACAGAGTTTAATTTGATTATAAGTTTCATATTTTCACCACCAATATTGTACTGATACATTTTATGCAGACAATCAAAAAAGTTTAAGCCGTCAAACTGACGGCTTAATGGCTGTTTTTTGTTTATTAAATTGTCGGTATAAGAAGTCTTTGGTTGTTTTCAAGCTCTGTAACGCTCAGGTCATTTTCCTGCATAATCAATTCTGCAGTTGTGTTATATTTTTTTGCAATATCCCATATTCTTTCGCCCCTGTCGGCAAAATAGACCGTCAGCATTGGCTGTGCTTTATCCTTAAGCGCATTGTCATTTATTGCAATATCGGTTATAAGCGGCATTTTCACTATGTTAAACAGCACGCCGTTTATTTCAAGCTCTGCTCTGATATCAAGCTTATTTTCACTTTGTATTGTGTATGTTACCGCTGTTGATGACAGACTGTATTCTGCGCTTATTTCTTCGCTGTCGTTTAATATGTTTTTGGCATATTCAAATTCAATTTGTCTTTCAACCGAGCGTATACCCTGCTGACCCGTTTCAAGTAAGGCGACAAGAGAAATGCTTCCCCTAACCGTAAGTCTGCCGTTTGAATAGCTGTATTCCGACTTAATGCCGTCAACGCTTAAATCCAACACAGAAAGCACGCTGTCATCGTTTATGTCCATTTCTCCCCTGACGAGAAAGCTTTCGTTTATCTGCTCGCCGAGCTGTGAGAGCGACGCTTCCTCCCTTTTTGCGTCAAGCAAATATCTGGTTGAATAAACATCATTTACAATTTCGCCATGTGTACATTCGTAAACAGCAATATCTGCTCTAATTGACGCTGACAAATCAACGAGTCTTAAAGCTCCGCTTGAATCGGTTTTTGCAAACACCTCAAGCCCGGACACACTCAGATTTACAAATTCAAGACTCTCGTCAGTTGCGCCGATTTCTAAAATCTGGCTTATCGGCACGGTGTTTTCAATTCGCTGAAGTTGATTATCATTATCGCTGAGATACAGTATCTGCACAGTCAAATTGCCTTTTATTAGAATTTTACCCGTTATCACCTTTGCACTCTGCATTACAACCTGTGCGTCGCTTTTGACAATCTGATTTATGGTTGGCTGAGCGTTGTTTATTTCAAGCGTTTCATTTACATTGAAGTATTTACAGTTAAAGTCCTGCAAATTGCAGATATTTATGCTTTGCGAATTTGTCTGAACGCTCTGTTCGTCGCAGGAATTAAAATAATTTGTGCACTGCCTGCAGTAAGCCTTGTAGCTTATGCTTATGCTTGCGTGTATGTCAATTCTTCTCTGGCTGAGCACACGGCAGTTTACATATTCGCCCGAAGCGTCGGCACAGAATATGCAATCCTCCGTTCTGCGAACATCTATAAGCTTTGAAAAAGGCAGCCTCTGCTCGAAGCAGCGAAGCTTTGACTCCTCGCTGAGATAAAGCACGGACAAAACGCAGTTGCCCTCAACAGACAGCTGATTTTGCGCTGTGTTCACTGACATAATATTAGGTCTTATTGTACATCTGATAATTTTCACTATATCAGGAAAATAATCGGGAAGGGTTATATCGCTTTCTATTGTCTGCTCTGCCGCCCCTTCAAATGCCAGCGCTTTTCTGACGAAAGAGTTTACGGTTTTGTTTAATTCCATTTATAGTGTCCTCCTTGAATTTAATTGTCTAAAAATATATACTCAACAGTACATACCAATATGCAGAAAATATTAAATTTATATTGATTTATTATTATTTTATGTTAAAATTACATTGTAGAATGTTAAATCTATAACAATTCATTTTACAAGGAGGAATTTATTATGAAAAAATGGATTTGTCCCGTATGCGGATATGTTTACGAAGGTGAAAATCCCCCTGAAAAGTGCCCTCAGTGCGGCGTTCCGGGTGCAAAGTTCAATGAGGTTAAGGAAGCTGCTTTAACATGGGCTGCAGAGCATGTTGTAGGTATTGCAAAGGATGCTCCTGCTGATATTATTGAAGGACTGCGTTCAAACTTCAACGGCGAATGCTCTGAGGTTGGTATGTACCTTGCAATGGCAAGAGTTGCTCACCGTGAAGGCTACCCCGAAATCGGTCTTTACTGGGAAAAGGCAGCTTACGAAGAGGCTGAGCATGCAGCAAAGTTTGCTGAGCTTTTAGGCGAAGTTATTACCGACAGCACAAAGAAGAACCTTGAAATGAGAGTAGAGGCTGAAAACGGCGCTACACTCGGTAAGTTTGAGCTTGCAAAGAAAGCTAAGGAATTGGGACTTGACGCTATTCATGACACAGTTCACGAAATGGCAAGAGACGAAGCAAGACACGGCAAAGCTTTCGCAGGTCTTTTAGAGAGATATTTCGGTAAATAATAATTAAAGGAGAATTACTATGAAATACGAATGCCCCTGCGGTTATGTTTATGACCCTGCTGTAGGCGATCCCGACGGCGGTATCGCTCCCGGCACAGCATTTGAGGATATTCCCGAGGATTGGGTTTGCCCCATCTGCGGTCTCGGCAAAGACGCTTTTGTTGAAGCATAATTAAGCACAGTAAAAAACACGGTATCCAAACGGATACCGTGTTTTCTATATCTTTTGTTTTTATCTTTTTATAACCGCAGCCGCTTCGGGAGGTTTGACATTGTTTATCAATGCGTCAAGATAATAGCAGTCAAATGCATCCAATGCCCCGTCTGCATTAAGGTCCGCCGCCTCATAGTAAAGCGTGTTTTGAGCTATACTGTTCGCTCCTGCAAAAGCATTATTTTTCAAAAGCTGATAATCCGAACCGTTTGCCCTGCCGTCACCGTTAATGTCGCCGTAGCGAAGCGCAGTTGCAGTATCGTAAACGACAGAAGGATTGCTTGCCGAAACCACCCTTATAACACAGCCTGTGCCTATTAAATCATTGTTGCCGAGCTGTGTGCCGTTTCTTGTAACTATAACATTTATATCATTACTTAACAGTTGGGTTTTGACTGCCGCAGGAGTATCTGCAATCGCAAGAGGTAAAATACCCTTATTTACAAGCTCTGTGTCCCCTGCCATATTAGGTGATGACGACGAAGCAGGCAACGAGCACGCAACTGACGGCATATTATTGTAAACGGGAATTACAAAAACGAAGCCCGAATCAAGTATACCCATTCCGTTATATGCATTATACACTCTGCTTGCCTCGCTGTAAGGTGCCTTGATGTTAGACATATACTGATGATTGTACAACCCGTCACTGTTAAGAACAATATCAAACTTTTCAAGGTAAAGTGTGCTTTGTCCCCTGTCGATATAGCCCGACGCAATATACTGCGCACCGCCCATTATTGACTTGTACTGTGAATTCCACGGGCGCCAGTAGGTAGTGTACTGTGTGCTTGAAGCCCATTTCAAGCCTTCCTCCATACCGCTGTTTGCGCCTATGCTGTAAAAATTATAAATGCCGGGATAAGTTGAATTTGTACCGAAAGCCGCCTGAGAGCCGTTCCTGCCGACCTCCTGAACAACTCTTGCCGCAAGGTGATACGGCGAAACTCCGTAGGTTTGCGCAGCTTCCATAAATGCCTGCGCATAAGTTATGCTTGACCCGTCGGTTTTTGTGATGCTTGCGCCGTCCATAAAGGTGTTTCTGAGTATCTTCTGAACTCCTGCCAAGGTATGAATAGCTGAGTCATACGCTAACTGTTCAAATTGGAAAACCTGAGTGCCGTTTAAAAAGTTTCTTGGGTCAAGATAGTACTGTACTACCTGACCGTGAGCCTGATACCACGAACTGCCTTCGACGGGAGTAAAACCGCCCGAAACAGTATATGTAACCTTGTACCATGGCTTTGAGCTTGTACCGTCAGTGCATGAATATGTGCCTAAATATGTAAGTACGGTACCGTTCGGAATTGCGGCAACAAGACTGTATGAGGTGCCCGCTCCGGAACGCATATTAAGAGAGTCCGTACCGCTTACAGTATAAACGCCGTTACTGACATTTACATAACCCGACGAAACATAGCCTGTATAGGAAGTCCCCGTACCCGAATAATTTACCGTTGTAGAACGGTAGGAAATCGGCTGACTGCCTTCTATTGCGCTTATGCCCAGGCGAGTCTGCGCAGCTACAACATCACTCCACTCAAGACCTGTATCAAAGAATTTGAACTGCCATGTAGGATGCGCCTGCTTTAATGCGTCTATATAGCTTTTATAAATAAACGGCACTGTGTCAGTCAGCTCTGTTGAAATATTCTTTATATAATTAGATGACACATAGCCCGTAAGATTTGTGCCTGAAACCGTGCAGTCAACATAGTACCAATTACCGCTGACAGCTTTGATATATACAACCGTACCGTTTGGTATTGCGGTAATAAGCGAGTAGCTTGTTCCGGGACCGGAACGCATATTAAGCGAACCGTCGCTGCCGTTGACAATGCCCGTTGTCTGTGCAAACGCAGTAAAAGGTATTATTGAAAAAATCATACATGCAACAATTATGATGCCGATTATTCTTCTGCCCTTCATAAGCTTCGCTCCATATGTTTTAGATAAAAATATTCTAACACAATATGTTGTATATTGCAAATGGTTTTTACTGGTATTTACAGATTGTTAAAATAATTTATTATTCCGTCCGAGATAGCTTTTGCAAGTCTTTGCTGAACATCGGAATTGCATACATACTCGCACTCTGTCGGGTTGGACAAATAACCGCCCTCGACAAGTACCGCAGGACATTCTTCTATTCTTGTAACCCTGAACGGATAGTAACGGACTCCTCCGTCATCGGCTACTGCCTTATTGCTCATCTGCGGATTATCGGCATATATTTCACGCCATGCACCTGCAAGCCTTGCGTGTATTGAGCTTGCCAAAGCTTTTGAATGTGCTCTGTAATAATAAACCTCTGTACCGCTTAAAGATGAGCTTGGAGATGAGTTGTTGTGTATTGATACAAAGATATCGCCTCCGAGTTTTCTTCCCATTGCCTGACGGTCATCAAGGCTTATTGAATTATCCCCTGTTCTGAGAATATGCACCCTGTACCCTGACGACTCAAGATTAGACTTGACCATAGCCGCTATGCGAAGATTAAGATGTGCTTCATATGTACCGTTTACGGCAATTGCGCCGCAGTCATTACCGCCGTGTCCCGGGTCAATTACTACTAACGGACTTGCTGTGTTGGGCCTTTCCTTGAACTGAATTACAAGTCTGTTGTCATTTGAATAATAAGCTTTATAGCCGTAAAACTTTCCTGCGTTTTTAAAATAAACCCTCAATGTTGTAGTGCCTTTATCTCCTATTCCTATCCATTCGGCATGGCTGACAACACTGCTTGAGGAAAAATCAAAGCTTCCGCTTGCCGCATTGGTATATTTAAAGTTAAAATCAATATATGACGCTGTAAATGAGCTAACATTGAAGTTACGGCCTGCATAGCCTCTGTAATATGACTGTTGCTTCATTTCAGATAAAAACGGAACCTTCCAATTCATTGTAAGAATTGCATTTGTATATCCGCCTGAGGTATAAGATTTATACGCAGATATAGTGTTTGTCGGCATAATATAACCGTTAAACGCTCTGACATCAGTCTTTTTAATCTTCATACCCGAAAGCAAAATATAATATTCGTCTTTTTCATATTTGAACTCATCAGTTATGTAGTCTATTGTGCCTTTTGGCTCAGGAGTGTATCTCGGGTCGGATTTGTCGTCTATTTTATTGTCCGGCATGGTTTCACCGTAGTTTGAGGTTACAATACACATATGTGCCTGTCCTCTGCCGTGATCGGCTTCGGGCGACAGTACATTAACAACATCATTGCCCGTAATCTGCGGCGGAATTACAGCTCCCTGCCCCTGCTGTATTACTATATCGGCAATATTATAAGGGTTAACAGTTATGCTTCCGCCCGTAACGCTGTCATCATGCCCGCCGTTTTTGGCGTTAAATACAATTTTGCCTAAATTCTTAGGCTTTGAGGAAGCAGACGGGACAGTGAAAAACGCAGAGTAATTTATAAACTGCTCTGAGCTTGATGTGTCGGGTGAAAGCTCAATCGTAACGCCGTTTATAACAGCCTGAACGCTTGAGTCTTTTAACGCAAGAGCTGTAATGGGTATTTGCTTGCCTGCGTCTGCCTTGATATCGGCTGCAGGGTCAACTGCCTTTATAATTTCAAGCTTATATATAATTACATAGTTATATGTTTCTTCGCCGTCTGAAACAGAAAGCTTATTTTCGCCGAAATTGAGCGTCATATTATATGAAAACTCACCGTTTTCAAGCAATTCAGCATTTTCGCCGTTAACCGTAACAGCATTGCTTCCTTTATAAACACCGCTTACGGTTATTTCGCTCTTTTTAACAGTTATTTTCTGACTGTCAGGGTATGTTACAACAAGCTTTTGTTCGCTTACTTCTGTTGTCTGCTCAACATAAGCCTCTGTTGTTTCAGCCGTCACAGGCTGCTGTGTTTCTTTTTCAAAGCTCATCTGCAGACGAAGCACCATAGCACTGAAGCAGATTGCTATTGTTGAAATAATAAGAATTAAAATGCTGACTGCTCTGATAATTTTTTGTTTCATGTTTTTGCTGAACTTCCTGTGATAATTTTACAGAAAATATTATATCATATTTTTGATAATTTGTAACTCATTATTACAAAATTCCTTTAATTTTTCACTGAACACATACGAATACGAATATAAAGCAAAGCCGTTGCAGTTTTCGCAGTCGGCAATCAACTCAATCTGCCGTGAAATTATATCGTTATTTTCCCTCCATTCATTTATACCCGTGCCTGCATACAAATCCTCTTTTGTGTATTTATAAAAAGCAAGTCCTATGCAGAGTCTTACGCTGTCGGCAGTTTTTATATTCTGCCATTCATTAAAGACCTTCTCAAAAGGCATTTTTTCATTTTCAAACCCATAGTACAGCTGCGGCATAATTACATCAATATACCCTTCCTCTGAACACCACAGCTTTACATCTGCATAATAGCTGTTTATATTTTTATCGATATTTCCGCCTGGGCTTACGGAAAAGAGCAATTTTTCGCCATATGATTTTACTGTTGAATAAATCTGCGAAACAAGCGTATTTATATTTTCCCTGCGCCAGTCTGCCTGCGAAAGGACACCGCCTGACTGAAGATACTCATTATATTCCGTCAAATCAAAGCTTGCATCGGTTGTCGGGTAAAAATAGTCATCTATATGTATTCCGTCAACCTTGTAGTTTTCCAAAATTTCACGAACCCCGTCGAGCACAGTTTTTTGAACTTCGGACTTTGCAGGATTAAGATATATTCCGTTATCAAGTATTATTACATTCCGCTGAGTGCTTTCGTTTTCAAGCCATTTTTTTGCAGGATTGTCCTCGCTGAGCTTGGCTGTATCAGTGTCATATGCTGCTCTGAAAGGGTTAATCCACGCATCAATTTTAATATTTCTCTGTTTTGCGTATTCGACAGCGATTTCAAGTGCGTCATAGCCTATATATTCACCCTGCACACCGCTTAAATACGCACTTGCAGGGAAAACGGAAGAATTGTAAAACGCATCGCAAAAAGGTCTTACCTGAAATATAATTCTGTTAAATCCGTTGTCGGCACAATTATTTATAACGGTCTGTATTTTCTCTCTGAAAGCTTTTTCGCTTTTGTCAGGCTCGTTTTTCATTGCAAGCTCATTGTAATTAAGCCAGACGGCTTTTATAAATTCACTTTCATCCGTTTTTGGTATTACCGTTTCGGTCTGTGGCTTACTGTTTATTTTACAGGAAGAAAATACAAACGATATAATGCTTAATATAATTATAACTGCAATGTGTTTTCTCACATAATCACCCGTTTGACTGTAATATTTTCATATGCTAAAATATATTTGGTGATTTTAATGCAATATTACTTTTTATTATATTCAGCTATAATAAGTCTTGTTGCCGTTGCAGTAACCTGCCACGATAAATCAGCGGCAAAAAAGCAAAAACGGCGCACACCCGAAAAAGCGCTTTTTCTTATAGCGCTTCTGGGCGGCGCACTCGCTATGTATATTACAATGAAACTTATAAGACATAAAACCTTACACAAACGGTTTATGATAGGATTGCCTTTAATATTTATTGTTCAGGCAGGTCTGATTATATATTATTACATTGCAAGTATATAAAAAATCCACCCTCTTGGGTGGATTTTTTCAGTCATCAACTATTATTTCCAGTATGCCTTCTTTTTTCTTAACGGGCTTTTCTTTTTCAAGGCTTTCAAGAAGCTCCTTAGCCTCGTCTGTTACGCACTCTTTAAACACCTCGGGTCTTACAACGCTGCTGTAAATAATGCTGCCGCATTCCCTGCAGATAATGTGCTGAACGGGCGAGCCGAAAACGCCGCCTCTGATATCGGAAAACGCATTTGCATTATCGTGCTGATAGCCGTAAACAAGGACCTTTGAATTGCAATAAGGACATTCTTCAAAAACTATTTTTTTCATTCTTCAATCTCCCCTGTCATATTTCTTTTTCTTATAAATAAAACTACCGAACAAATTAAAAGCACTATGCCTGCCGCCGCAAAAATACAGCCGAGTCTTGTGTATGTATTCATACCGCTTCTCACCGTTATATCGGGTACGGTAACCTCCGCCGTGGTAGCCTCTGCGGTTATGGCTTCGGCTGTGGTAACTTCTGTTGTTTCCTCGACGGTTGTCAACTCCGTGGTTGTTTCCTGCTGTTCGTTTCTGACCGTGTTTATCTGATAAGTTCTTCTTGTGCCGTTTTCGGCGGTAACATAAATAAATGATTTATTTGCGCCGAGGTCAAGCTTCAGATACCCTGCAGGAATATTTATTCTCGCTCTTGAATTATTAGCGTCAGCATTGATTTCAAGCCTAACAACCTCAAAAGGAACCGATATGCTGTATTCCCGTACATCTGCCTTAAACGCAGGCTCAAGAGCAATTGCTACTGTTTCCCCGCTTTCGGTTTTACCCGAAACACTCAGGCTTTTCAGAGTGTTGTCTGAATTTCTTGCTGCCGTTGTACTCTGAGATTGCTGCCTTTGATTGTTCTGATTATTCTGATTGTTTTGCGGTGCCTGCGTAGGCTCCGGTGTGGGCGTAGGCGTGGATTCAGGTGTGGGCGTAGGAGCAGATGTGGGGTCCGGCGTCGGTGCGGGCTCAGACTGTTCGTGTGAAACAGGCTCGGTTACCTGCCCCTCGTCACCCGGCTCTGCGAAAGCGCAGAACGAGAACAATAAAGTAAAAATCAGTATTAAAGATATTACAAAAGATATTTTTTTTGCCGAAGTCATAAAATACCTCCAGATATTACTAAATAGAATAATACCATATTTAAAATAAAATTTCAACAAAAAACACCTCTGTTTTAAGAGGTGCTTAATTTTTATACTCTCAGGGTGGAACTCAAGAAGCTTTTAAGCCTTTCGCTCTGAGGGTTATCAAAGATTTCCTGCGGCGTGCCTGCCTCTGCAATAACGCCTGCGTCCATAAATACAACCTTGTCGGAAACCTCTTTGGCAAAACCCATTTCGTGAGTAACTATAAGCATAGTTCTGCCCTCTTTGGCAAGCTTTGAAATTACATTCAGCACCTCGCCCGTGATTTCGGGGTCAAGTGCGCTTGTAGGCTCATCAAAACAGAGAATTTCAGGTGATAGCATCAGCGCCCTTGCTATTGCAACCCTTTGCTGTTGACCGCCCGAAAGCTCACAGGGGTAAAACTCCAATTTATCTGAAAGTCCTACGCTGGCGATAAGCTCTGTGGCTTCTTTATTGATTTTTTCAAGCGCCTGCTTTTTTTCTTCTTTTGATGCCTTGCATTTTTTCAGCTCATCCTTTAAAAGAAGCTCTTTTGCAAGAGTAACATTTTTGAGTACATTATATTGCGGAAAAAGATTGAAATTCTGAAAAACAAGACCTGTCAAAAGCTGATTTTTTCTCTTTTCCTCTCTTGTAAGAGCAGTTGTTCTTTCACCGTCAAAAACCTTAGTGCCGCCAACGCTTATTATACCGCTGTCAGCTGTTTCAAGCCCCGTAATACAGCGTAAAAGAGTGGTTTTACCGCTGCCCGAAGAGCCTATTACAGAGAGAACCTGCCCCTCTTCTATTTCAAAAGAAATATCCTTTAACACCTTAGCTGTATTAAAGCTTTTTTCGAGATTTTTAACCTCTAAGACAGACATACTACCCCTCCTTACACCTTGAAATAGCTGAGCTTTTTCTCAAGCTTTGAGAAAAGCATTGTCAGCACTCCGCTGAAAATCAGATAATACACAGCCGTGAAGAACAGCGGCCAGATCTGACCCGATATTCCCTGCGAGCCTTTCATAAACGCCTGACCTGCCCATATAATTTCCTGCAGAGCTATAATTCTTGCAAGAGAGGTATCCTTTACAAGCGTAATAATCTCGTTTGACATGGGCGGTACTATTCGTTTAATCATCTGCAGAAGCGTAACCTTGAAGAAAATCTGCGATTTTGACATGCCAAGCACAACGCCTGCCTCCTGCTGTCCTTTCGGTACGCCCTGAATACCGCCTCTGTATATCTCTGAGAAATAACAAGCGTAATTTATAACGAATGCCACGCAGGCGGCTATAAATCTGCCGCCCTCACCGCTGCCCCATACGGGATTGTTAAAAACAAGTCCGGGAAAATAGTAAATAATCAAAAGCTGAATCATTAGCGGTGAGCCTCTGACAATCCAGACAATAAACTTAACAGCCTTGCTTATAGGCTTTATTTTTGACATTGAGCCCATTGATATAAGCAAACCTAACGGTATAGCTCCTATAAGAGTTACTCCGAAAAGCTTTAAAGTCTGGAGAAATCCGACATTCAAAGCCTGAAAAACTATGGGAAACTGTTCTAAAAATACTGACATAAATACTCCGAAGCACCAAAACAGAGAGCACCTTTCAGTGTTCTCTGTCGGTTATTATGTTGATTTGTTTATAATTATTTGATAATAGCCGCCTGAACACCGTACTGCTCAGCAATTACCTGCGTCAAGCCGTTGGCATTAGCCTGCTTTAAGAACTCGTTAAGAGCGTCTGCCATTTTGGAATCCTTACGGAAGCCTACGCCGTATTCCTCTGAATTGAGGTCAACAGTATATGTAAGTTTTGCGTAGCTTGTGCCTTCGCCTACCATTGCCGCTGCCATGAGCTTGTCAATAATAGCAGCATCGCATGTACCTGCAGAAACCTCCATAAGAGTAGTTGCCTGGTCCTTAACCTCGGTTACCTTGAAGCCGTTTTCTGCAGCTATCTCTGCGCCTGCAGAACCTGCTTCAACAGCAAATACAAGCTCCTTGCAAGCCTCAACTGTATTATATTGGTCAGCCTTGTCAGCGCTTACTATGACAACCTGAGCATTATTGCAGTATGCGTTTGAGGTCGCCATAGCCGCCTTAACCTCATCTGTAAGGGTCATGCCGTTCCATACGCAGTCGATTGATTTGCCGTCAAGCTCAAAAATCTTATTGTCCCAGTCGATTTCAACGAACTGAACCTTAACGCCGAGCCATTTTGCAAATGCTGTTGCCATATCAGCGTCGAAGCCTATCCAGTTACCGTTTGCGTCCTTGTAATCCATAGGCTCAAAGTCTGTGATACCGACAACAAGCGTGCCCTTTTCCTTGATATAGTTAATGTCGTCATCACTTATATCAAGCGCACTGAAGCTGACAGCGCTGAATACGTCATCAAGATTGTAATCAATTTCTTCCGTCTTCTGATTATCAGCCGAGCAGCCTGCAAACAGACCGATAACCAGTACTAAAGCAAGTAATATTGCCAAAATCTTTTTCATAATTATTCCTCCGAAAAATATTTTACTACGCTAAAGCGTTAACTTGCTACAATAATAGCATAGTAAAACCGATATGTCAACAAAATTTTATGTTTTAATATATTGACTTTAAAAGATAAATTATATATAATACATAAGCAAATTAAATAAGCTGGTGTGGCGAAATCGGCAGACGCAAGGGACTTAAAATCCCTCGGTAGCAATACCGTACCGGTTCAAGTCCGGTCACCAGCACCATTAAAGCATAAGTACCGTAAGGTGCTTGTGCTTTAATTTTTCTGAGGACTTGAACCGACTTGTTAAATTTGAATATTTATATAAATTCAAAATTGATTTATACAATTTAGTATGTTATACTGAATTTATTAAGGGTTAAGGAGATGGTATTTTGGCTAAGAAAGAAAAAATCAAAACACAGCCTGAAAATCAGCATCCGAATAAAATAGGTATTAAGGAAGGCATGGGTTATATGCTCGGCGACGCAGGCAATCTGTTTGTGCTGACCTATGTTTCTTATGCGCTTAAAATATTTTATACGGATGTTCTTAAAATTGCCGCAAATAAGGTTGCTACGCTGTTCCTTATCACAAGACTTTGGGACGCAGTAAACGACCCGATGTGGGGCGCAATTGTTGCAAAAAGACCTCCGCACAAGGACGGTAAATACAGGCCTTATCTGAAATATATTGCAATCCCTGTTGCAGTTGCACAGCTGCTGTGTTTCTATGACATTTCAAAAAACACAAGCAATCCCCTGCTGATATTGGTATTTGCCTATGTTACATACATTATGTTCGGTATGATGTATACAGGTATCAATGTTCCGTTCGGCTCGCTGGCATCTGTTATTACAGATGACCCCGAGGGCAGAACATTGCTTTCAACCTTCCGTTCAATCGGCGGCGGTATTGGCGGAGCTGCTCCCCTGCTTGTTGCGCCGCTGCTTATTTATGACAAGCACATAAGACCCGACGGCACATCATACAACACTGCAAGCTCAAGCGGTATGTTTAAATTCGCCCTTGCAATGTGCATACTCTCGATTATTTTCTATTTGGGCTGTTACGCCACAACAAAAGAGCGTGTTAAATCAGAGGCAAAGCCGAATGTAAATATGAAAGAAGCATACAAGGGTATGTTTAAATCAAGACCCTTTGTTGTGCTTGCCGTTACAGGCGTTTTAATCAGCGGTCAGCTTCAATTTGCTTCATATAACAATTATCTTTACAAGAATTACTTTGAAAACACAAATCTTTCCATCATCGGCTCAATCGCACAGTATCTTCCGATGGCAATTATGATTTTATTCACGCCCAAGCTTGTAAAACGCTTCGGCAAAAAAGAGCTTGCAGGCTTCGGCTCTATGTTTGCGGCATTTGCAGCTATTGCCTGCTTCATAATAAAGCCCGGCAAGGATCAGGCATGGATATTTATGATTGTGCTGTTTATAATCGGTTTCGGTTATTCGTTTGTTTCAATCACAAACTGGGCTGTTGTTGCTGATGTAATTGACTACCAGTACGCAACAACGGGAATCAGAAGCGAGAGCGCAATTTACGCTGTTTATACCTTCTCAAGAAAGCTCGGTCAGACGATTGCAGACTATGTCGGTCTTATGCTTCTTAACAAAGTCGGATATACCGAGGAAATGACTCAGATAGGCTATAAAGAGGGCGTCAGCGAAGGAATACTTATGATATGCACGCTCATTCCTGCAATTACATACACAGCAATCTGGCTGCTTTACAGATTTGCCTATCCGCTTACCAAGGAAAAGCTTGTACCGATTTATGAAAAGGTACAGAAAGCAAACGAGGAAGTTTCGCAGGCAACAGAAAGCGCAGAAGCATAAAATGTTCCCCCTCTTAACGAGGGGGATTTTTATAACAAAAAATTCTTGACAATCAGCCATTATGCAGATATAATAGTTAGGCGGTTTGGATAGGGGCCATTAGCTCAGTTGGTTAGAGCATCCGGCTCATAACCGGACGGTCCGCGGTTCGAGTCCGTGATGGCCCACCATATCAAACCGCTTATTTTTATAGGGGTATAGCTCAGTTGGTAGAGCAGCGGTCTCCAAAACCGCGTGCCGAGGGTTCAAGTCCTTCTGCCCCTGCCATGGATAAAGCCTTGAAACACTTGGTTTCAAGGCTTTTTTCGTGTCTTTTTTCAATTCATTTTTAATCCGATTTTGGACTTTGCTGCTCTTTTGATGCTCTGATTTTGTCCAATTTTTCGCAACAAATTTAACCTTCCCGTCCCGTACAGCATCAAAAAAGCATCAAAACAGCCCCGAGCATTCCTGCCTGAGGCTG
>ONBD01000098.1 GCA_900315985.1 uncultured Eubacteriales bacterium
TGAAGTTGATGTTTATCTTCCGAAGGGCGACAGCTGGTACGCTGACGGCAGATATTATGACGGGGGCAGTTTTATTAAGCTGAATATTTCGCCTTATGACAAAATGCCTTATGCCGTCAGAGCAGGCAGTATAATTCCCACAGACGAGGGCAAAGCAGGCTTTGGGGGCGGTGAAAAGCTTGTATTTACGGTTTATCCGTTAAAGGAAGGCAAATTTGAAACAGAGTTTTTCGACGATGACGGCGTCAGCTACTCATATCTCGAAAATGACTGCGTAAAGCTTGCTTTCACAGTCGAATGTACCGGCTCAAAGGTCATTGTTTCTTACGAGAATAAGGGCAACAAAAAAATAACTCCCGAAATCCGTCTTGCAGAAGAGGATTCGAGAGAATTAGTTGTTATATAGTTTAGATAATTTCTGTATATAATGAGATTATTTCGCTGTTTGAACGGAAAAAGAAATTCAATCTTTCACTGCTGAACGAATTGCCGAACTCGGTAAAGTCTATGCTTTCGGCAGTAAATGCATTGCTTTCAAGTGTTCCTTTAATATCTTCAACACTTCGTTGGCTCAGTACAGAGCAGGCGCACATAAACAATCTGTAAATATATTGCTGTTCATCAGCGCTTAACGGAACATTTGCTTTTGTAAGCGTAATTTCAAACGAGCGTACTGCCATATTTTCTTCTGTGCTGAGGGTTATAACTGCTGATCGGCTTCCGTTTATAGACAAAAAATAACTAAACCGTTCATCGCCGTCGAAATAGTAATCGGACGGCTCGTACGGCTTTTCGTCAATTACTCTGAAAAGTCTTTCGGAAAATTCGTATATGTCTGCGTCCGGCTGAACGCTGCAGGAAGTAAGCAGAATGCAGATTATCAACAGGATGGCGGCAACAGTATATTTTCTCATTTTTCAATCACCTAAAAATTAAATATTTGTTTACACAATTCAAGTTTTCATTATAGTATAATTACTATGTTAAAAATAATATTAATATTCGTAAGAAAGCGGTGGTAGTTTGCTTAAAGGTTTCAAAAAGATGTCAAAGGGCAAAAAAGCAGGCACAATAATTATTTTAATTGCAGTGCTTGCACTTGTGGCATATGTGGCTTATAACAATTTCAAGCCAAAGCCGTTAAATCAGTATTCCGTTACAGAGGTTTATAAGGGCGATATTCAGACAACCTACGAAACCTCAGGTACGGTTATGTCAAACAGCACTCTTAATTACACCGCCGCAACGGGCGTTAAGGTTGTCGGCGTAAATGTCAGCGTCGGCGACAAGGTTAAGCAGGGCGATATGCTTGCAAGCTTTGATGTTACTCCGCTTAATTCCACGCTTGCAGGTTACAGAAAAGCATACAACAAGGCTCTTGAGGCTTATAATCAGGCGTCAAAATCTGTTGCTGATGCAAACTCGGGCATAAGCACGGCAAATGCCGATATTGCTTCTCTTGACGGTGAAATTGCCGCCTTACAGGCTGAAATTGCAGCACAGGAAAGCTCGGCACAGACCGTTACTTCACAAGAGGCGCAGCAGTACACACAGGAACAGCTTGACTCAATTATGCAGAAGCTTCAGTCGGGCGGATTTACGCCTGAGGAGGTTGCCTCAATTATAGGCTCTTTGCAGGCGCAGGCAGGCTCTGTCAGCCGTGAGGACATTGAAAAGGCTATTGAAAACTCAGTTGCAACAAAGCGTCTGGAATTAGCTCAGAAGCAGGCGCAAAGACAGATGCTTGAAACTCAGATTGCGCTTTACAAAACCCGTACAGACGATACGGCTATTAGCATATACAAATCGGTGCTTGAACAGAAAAAAGCCGATTATGACAACTACAAGGCTATGTACGACAAAATGGCAAACGGCTGGGTTGCAGAGTCTGACGGCGTTATCACCGAGGTAAATTTAGTTGCAGGCGAGGTATTTAATCCTACAGCAAAAAGCTCTACCACAACAGACCTGTCATCAATACTCGGCTATGTTTCGGGCAATGCCGATATGAGCTCGATACTCAACGATATTATGGGTTCGGTGTCAGGCAATAATGCAGGCAGCGCAACGGGCATTGTGCTTGAAAACAGCGACGAATTCATAGCTGAATTCTCTGTCGGCAAATATGACCTTTTAAGCATAAAAACAGGTCAGAAGGTTACCGTAAGCTCACTCGGCAGCACTTATGAGGGCGAGGTAATTTATGTCAGCGCAACGGCAACAGAGTCAAATTCGCTTGACATAAGCTCGCTTGCTTCGACCTTTACAGGCAGCTCGTCAAGCTCTTCAAACGGTGCGCTTGTAAGAGTTAAAATATTAAAGCCCGACGAAAAAATCATTATAGGCTTTGATGTTGACATAAAAATTGATACAGAAAAGATTGAAGATGTACTTGTTCTTCCCATTGATGCGGTTGTTACCGAGGACGGCGTAAATTACGCTTATGTAGTTGACGAGGAAAACAAGGTGCATAAAACCGAAATTGAAATCGGCTCTTATTCCGATGACGATTATGAGCTTGTTTCGGGTATTGAGGCAGGTCAGAAGGTTGTTGACAATCCAAAGACCACTATAAAGGAAGACGAAAAAATAGCTGTTAAGGCTTCATAAGGGGTTTTTCATTTGAATATCAAAGAAAACATCAGAATAGCGATATTCAGCATAAAGACCAACCTTATGCGCTCGCTTTTAACTATGCTGGGTATTATAATAGGCGTTGCGTCGGTTATTTCGGTTATTACTGTCGGCAACGGCGGCAGGGACTATATTGTCGGTATGATAAGAGATATGGGTAACAACGCAATAACCATAAGCGTTGACGCAACCACTGCTTCAAATTCCGACTACATTACTGACAAGGACATTGAAGCTATCAGAGCCATTGACTCAGTCCAGTACATTTCGCCTGCCGTTATGTCTATGGGCTCTCTGAGCGTCGGCGACAAATTCGGCATAGGCATACTTATGGGCGGAAATGCCGAAATCAGATATGTTACCAACGGCGACTGCACTTACGGCAGGTATTTTACCGAAGCCGAAGCGGAAGCAGGCAAGGCTGTGTGCGTAATTGACTCGTCAAGCGCAAGGCAATTCTTCGGCAAGAAAAACTGCGTGGGCGAGTATATAAACTATTCCGTAGACGGCGTTAATACAAGCATAAAGGTCATAGGCGTTACAGACATTGCAAGCACCTTCGGCTCGGATTCAGACGAAATGATGGAGCAGATGCAGGCAATGGGCGGCGGCGCAATGATGGGCGGTATGATTATGGTGCCGCTGAAATTCGCAACTAACATAATAGGTATGAGCGACCGTTACGATACGGTTTATATAATGGCGACAAGCGAGAATGAGCTTGATGCCGCAGGAAATGCCGCACTCAACAGAATCAGAGCAAGGCATAACAATTATGACAAGGATTGCTATATGCTTACAAACATGGCAACCTATATCGACCTGCTTGACACTGTTATAAATGTATTTACGATTTTCATAGCCGCAGTCAGCGCAATTTCGCTTATAGTCGGCGGTATCGGCGTTATGAATATAATGCTTGTTTCAATTACAGAGCGCACAAGGGAAATAGGCA
>ONBD01000049.1 GCA_900315985.1 uncultured Eubacteriales bacterium
CGCACTTTGCGAAACCTACGGCATTATTCCCAAGGCTGCAGTTGCAAAGAAGGCAATCCCGAACTGCAACATTACATTTGTAAGCGGCGAGGAAATGAAAAAGGTAGTTACCGAAAACCTTACGGTACTTGCACAGGCTAACCCTGCTTCAGTAGGCGGCAAGCTTCCTGCAGATGACTTCTGGTATGGAATCAAATAATAAAAACACACTTAAAAAAATCCTTATGGGAGCCGTTTCGGCTCTCATCTGGATAGGTGTATGGGAAATTGCATATCTTGCAGTAAACAGGGAGGTGCTTATAGCATCCCCCTTAAGTGTATTTTTAAGGCTTTCGGAATTAGCCTTTGAGGGCAGCTTCTGGCTGAAAATTGCAAATTCCCTTTTTGCAGTGTTCAAAGGTTATCTGCTTGCGTTTCTTGCAGGCATAATCCTTTGCGTGCTGACAAGTGTTTCCGATTTTGCCTATGCTGTTTTCAAGCCCTTTCTCAATGTAATAAGAGCTACGCCCGTAGCCTCATTTATAATTCTTGCGCTTGTCTGGATGAGTAAGCAGACCGTGCCTGTTTTTACTTCGTTTTTAATGGTAATGCCTATTGTATGGGCAAATCTTACAACGGGCGTAAGGTCAACCGACAGAAAGCTTATTGAGATGGCAAAGGCATATAAACTGCCGAAAAGCAAAATACTGACAAAAATATATATTCCGTCAGTAATGCCCGAGTTTTTGAATTCCGTTACAACAGGACTCGGTTTTGCATGGAAATCCGCCGTAGCGGCAGAGGTGCTAAGCACTCCTAAAAATACCATCGGCGCAGAGCTTTACAATTCAAAGGTTTATCTTGAAACAGTTGACCTTTTTGCATGGACTGCTGTCATAATTATTGTAAGTATTGTAATAGAAAAGCTTTTGGTATATTTCATAAAAAGGCTTTCAAAGAGGAGAGCAGGTGAAATATGAAAGAAATCATTATAGAAAAGCTTTCAAAAAGCTATGGCAATAAAACGGTATTTAAAGAGCTTTCGCTTTCCGTAAGTCTTGAGGGTATAACAGTTATAATGGGCGAGTCGGGCTGCGGCAAGACCACGCTTTTAAGAATTTTGGCAGGTCTTGAAAAATCAGACAGCGGCACGGTAACGGGTGCGCCTGAAAAAATATCTTTTATGTTTCAGGAGGACAGACTGCTCGAGTGGTACTCTGCTTTTGAAAATGTGAAGCTTGTAAGTGATGAAACTGCAGCAGAAAAATATCTTGATGCAGTTGAGCTTGCAAATGACAAAAACACAGCCGTTTCACAGCTCAGCGGAGGAATGAAAAGGCGTGTTGCGCTTGCAAGGGCGCTTGCATACAGCTCACAGCTTGTGATTCTTGACGAGCCGTTCAAGGGCATGGACATTGAATTAAAGCAGAATATGATGGAGCTTGTAAAAAAAGAAAGCGCTTCAAGAGCGTTTATAGTAGTGGCTCATGAGCCGCAGGAGGCTGAGTTTTTAGCCGACAGGCTTATAAAGCTGTAATTCTATAATCTATACTGCAAAACGGCGGATTGTTTATCCGCCGTTTTATAATTTCTTTTTTCTTTGCATAAAATTAACAATTCGGTCATCTTTTATTATTGACATATTTGCCCAAATTGGTATAATTTTATTGGTGATGGATATGGGAAAGGCAAAGAAAAAGAAATCCGTTAACAGCTCACTTGTAATACTTGCAGTGCTCTGCGTTGTAATTGTTGCTTTAGGCGCATTTGCGGCTTATCTTGTGCACAGAAACAATGAGATGAAAGCAATGAACAGCAACGCCGAAAACTCACTTTCGGCGGCGCAAAGCGAGCTGTTTTCTCTTGAGGAAGCGCTTTCTCAGAAGCAGAGCGAAGCAGAATCGTTCAGCCAGGCTTTTGATGAGCAAAGCTCGGCATTTGAGAGCGAAAAAAATGCGCTTAATGAGAAAATTGCGGATTTAAACAAACAAATTGCTTTAAAAAGGCAAAGGGAAGAGGCTTCAAGAGCAGCTGCTGCGGCTGCTCTTAACCCCGGCTCTGCGCATGGCAATCCTGCTTCTAATCCTACACCCAGCTCAAACGGCAAAATCGTATATCTTACCTTTGACGACGGACCTTCGTCAAACACTCCGAGAATACTTGACATACTTGACGCTTACGGTGTAAAGGCTACCTTCTTTGTAATCAACGGCGGCAAATATAATCACTATATGGCTGACATTGTAAACAGGGGGCACGCTATTGCATTGCACTCATACACACACGATTATAAAAAGATTTATTCTTCCGACGAGGCTTTTTATAACGATTTGCAGGCGATTTCCGACCTTGTATTTACGCAGACAGGCGTGCGCTCGAATATCACAAGATTTCCCGGCGGCGCAAGCAATACCGTCAGCAGAAAGTACAATTCAGGCATAATGTCAAGACTTACTCAGGGCGTACTGAATAAAGGCTATCATTATTTTGACTGGAATTTGTCCTCGGGCGACGCTTCGGGCAACAACATTCCCAAGGATACAATAGTTGCAAATTGTAAAAGATTGCCAAAAAGCAACACGGTTATAGTTCTTATGCATGACACAAGGGCAAAGGGAACTACGGTTGAAGCGCTTCCCGAGATTATTGAGTACTACAAGAACGCAGGCTGCGGCTTTGATGTTATAACAAGCTCCACTCCGCCTGTAAGGCAAAAGGTAAACAACTGATTTTTGTACATATTATATATTTATATGTATTGATACTTGTCATTTTGCACAAACATTCACTTTTAATTCCCACAAGGTTTGGAATACCCACCGAATTATTGTAAAAACCACCATATATCGTGTTAAAATTGTTGACGAGGACAAGATTTGTGCTATAATATGTTAGTGAAATTCATAAATTTTTCAATGTTTTAACACATAGATATGGGGAGATAACAATATGTATTCAAAAGATGTTCTTGTTCAGAATCAGGTAGGTCTTCATGCTCGTCCGGCAACCTTTTTCATCCAGAAGGCTAATGAGTTTAAGTCATCAATCTGGGTTGAAAAGGAAGAGAGAAGAGTTAATGCAAAGAGTCTTTTAGGCGTGCTTTCACTCGGCATTATGGGCGGCACACAGATTCGTATAATTGCAGGCGGCCCTGATGAAGAGCAGGCAGTTAACGAGCTTGTTAAGCTTGTTGATTCCGGTTTTTCAGAGGAATAATAATTGACAAATATTATGAAGACGCACTGATTGTTTTTCGGTGTGTCTTTTTGTTTTGAATACACGGTTAAGGAGGTGTTTATTTATGAATCCCAATATGAAACAGCTGAGAAAAAAGGCTATGAGTCTGCCTTTGCTTCCGGGCGTCTATATTATGAAGGACAAGTCCGACAAAATAATATATATAGGCAAGGCGAAAAAGCTTAAAAACAGAGTCAGCCAGTATTTCGGTTCACAGAATAATCACCCCGTAAAAGTGCTTAAAATGGTCGAAAATGTTGATCATTTTGACTATATAGTAACCGACAGCGAATTTGAAGCTCTTGTGCTTGAAGCAAGCCTTATAAAGCAGAACAAACCTAAGTACAACATTCTTTTAAAGGACGACAAGGGCTACAGCTATATACGCATTTCGGGCGACAAATATAAAAAGCTTGAAGCCGTGCTTCAGAAGTATGATGACGGTGCAAAATATCTCGGACCTTATACAAGCTCGTATTCTGTCAAGCAGAGTGTTGATACTGCCAATAAAATATTTAAGC
Organism: uncultured Eubacteriales bacterium; assembly: GCA_900315985.1. GTDB lineage: Bacteria > Bacillota > Clostridia > Oscillospirales > Acutalibacteraceae > Fimenecus. The sequence continues at coordinate 3,738 of ONBD01000049.1, forward strand.
TTTATACCTGTAACAAAAGCTTCCCGAGGGATTTCAGAAAGACAAGACCGTGCCTTAATTATTATATTTCGCAGTGCTGCGGCGTATGTACGGGCAGAATTTCCGAGGAAGAATACAGCGAAAGCTTTGAGCAGGCTCTGAAATTCTTAAAGGGCGACACGGAAAGCGTCTTAAAGGAATTGCAGGAAAAAATGGTTGAGGCTTCCGAAAACCTTGAATTTGAAAATGCTGCAAAATACCGTGATAAAATCAAAGCTGTCAAAAATATGCAGGTAAAGCAAAAGGTTATTTATAAAAGCGTTGAACAGCAGGATGTTTTTGCAACCGCCGAGCATGACGACACCATCTGCCTTGTTGTACTGCGTTTTGATAACGGCAGACTCTATGACAGCGAGCATTTCTTTTTTGAAAGCTCCGAAGAGAGCGCAGAAATTCAGCGAAGCAATTATATAACCTCATTTTACGGTATGAGAAACAATATTCCCAAGCAGATAACGCTTGACGGCGAAGCGGAGGACAGTGAGCTTCTTGAACGCTGGCTTACTCAAAAGCGTGGCAAAAAGGTAAATATAGTCGTACCGCAAAAGGGCGAACAGGCACAGCTTGTAAATATGTGCAGGGAAAATGCCATTGACAAGCTGGCTCTCTATAAAGGCAAAAGCGGAAAAACCGTTGCCGTGCTTGAAGAGCTGAGAGAACTGCTGGGTCTTAAAAACAGTCCCGATTATATTGAATCCTATGATATTTCGCACACCGCAGGCTCGGATTCTGTCGGCGGCATGGTGGTATTCAAAGACGGCAAACCCTTTAAGCAGGCATACAAACGCTTTGCAATAAAAGGCTTTGCAAATGACGATTACGGCTCAATGAATGAGGTGCTTGACCGCAGATTTAATGAGTATTTCAAAAATAAGGACTCAGGCGAGGGCTTCGGCAGACTGCCCGATTTAATACTGCTTGACGGCGGCGTGGGTCAGGTCAATGCAGTAATGCCGCTGTTGGAAAAATATAAGCTTGATGTGCCTGTTTTCGGTATGGTTAAGGACAGTAAGCACCGCACAAGAGCAATCGCACAGAACGGCGGCGAAATTGCCATAAATTCAAAACGGCAGGTGTTTACCTTTGTGTCGCAGATTCAGGACGAGGTGCACAGGTATTCAATAGCTTATCATCACAAAAAGCACGCAAAAAGCAATTTAAGTCTGTCGCTGACACAGATTGAGGGCGTAGGCGAGAAAAAAGCCAAAGCGCTTCTTAAGCATTTCAAAACAATTAAAGCTATTAAAAACGCAAGCGTTGAGGAGCTTTGCGAGGCTCAGGGCATAAGCGAAAAAATAGCGAAAAATATATATAATTTTTACAGAACAGGTGATTAAATGAGATATAAAGCGGTTGTGTTTGACCTTGACGGAACGCTTTTAAATACGCTTGAGGATTTAACTGACAGCACAAATTATGCGCTGGCAGCTTGCGGATACCCTGAAAGAGATATAACCGAAATCCGTTATTTTGTCGGCAACGGCATACATAAGCTTATTGAAAGGGCAGTGCCCGAAGGCATTTCTTCTGATGAGCTTGAAAAATGCTTTGAAATTTTCTGCGAGCATTATAAGGGCAATATGGAAAATAAAACTGCGCCGTATGAGGGTATAAACGATATGCTTAAATCTCTGTATGAAAACGGAGTTAAGCTTGCCGTTGTAACAAATAAAGCAGAATTTGCCGCAAAGGAGCTTGTAAAAAGGCTGTTCGGCGAATTTGTCAGCGTCGTTATAGGCGGTAACGACAAAAGACCGCTGAAGCCTGCGCCCGACGGTTTGCTTGACGCATTGAAACTGCTCGGCGCAGAAAAGCACGAAGCGGTTTTTGTAGGCGACAGCGAGGTTGATATACAGACTGCAAAAAATGCAGAGCTTGAATGTATAGGCGTGCTCTGGGGCTTCAGAAAAAAAGAAGAAATAGAAAAATTGGGCGTTAAAGCAACTGTTGAAACAGCGCAGGAGCTTGAAAAAATCCTTTTAAGCTGATATAATTTTTAAAAAAGTATTGACATTTTAAGCCTAAAATAAGAAAATATAATGGTATTAAAATAATCGGAGTACAGTTATGCGTGTAATTACAGGCTCGGCAAGAGGCAGAAAACTTAAAACCCTTGAGGGCGGCGACATTGTCAGACCTACAACCGACAGGGTTAAAGAGGCTATGTTCTCTATTATTCAGTTTGACCTTCCCGACGCTGCTGTGCTTGACTTGTTCGCAGGCTCGGGTCAGCTGGGTATTGAGGCTTTGAGCCGAGGCGCAAAGAGCTGTATATTTGTCGACAAAAATTCAGACGCCTTTGAAACTGTCAGGGAAAATCTTGCTTCAACAAAGCTTGCCGACAGGGCTACGGTGCTTAATGCCGACAGCGAAACTTATATCAGAAATTCCAAAAACAAGTTTGACATCGTTATACTTGACCCGCCTTATAATATGGGAATTATTGACAGGGTCCTGCCGGATGTTGCAAAGTGCTGTAATGACGGTGCCACAATCATCTGCGAAAGCGAATTTACCGAGACCTTACCCGAGGAAGCAGGCGGCTTTGTAAAATTCAAAGAGTATAAATATTCCAAAATAAAGCTTACAACCTATAAGCATAAATAAATCGGAGAGATTATGAGAACAGTTATTTGTCCGGGCAGCTTTGACCCGATTACACTCGGTCATCTTGACATTATTACAAGAAGCTCAAAGATGTTTGACAAGGTTATTGTGCTTGTTATGACTAATCATTTAAAAAAGAATTCCTACTCGTTTAGCGCAGAGGAAAGAATTGAAATGATTAAGCTCTGCACAAAAAATCTTCCCAATGTCGAGGTCGACACATATGACGGTCTGCTTGCCGATTATGCCCGTCAGAAAAATGCCATTGCCATTGTAAAAGGTTTGAGGGCTGTTTCCGACTTCGAGTACGAATTTCAGCAGGCGCTTATAAACAAAGAGCTTAACGGCGATGTTGACACGGTATTTGTTACAACCAGAGCAGAGAATATGTATCTCAGCTCAAGCGTTGTTAAACATATTTGCAGCTTAGGGGCAGATATTTCAAAATTTGTACCGCCTGAGGTTGCACAAAAGATTACTCAAAGAATAAGAAGAGGTGTTGAAAAATGAGTATAGAAAGCTTGCTCGACAATATTGAAGATGTTATAGAGAACAGTAAAAATGTTCCGTTTTCTTCAAAAATATCGGTTGACGGTGAGGAAATAAAGACTCTTATTGAGGATATCCGTCTTAATATGCCCGACGAGCTTATGAAGGCAAGAAAGATTGCTTCCGAGAGAAAGGAAATTCTTGACGCTGCACAGGCAACCGCCGAGGGTATTATTTCCGACGCCAATAAGCAGGCTCAGGACATTGTTTCAGAGCACGAAATCACAAAGCTTGCTGAGGCAAATGCTGCTGACATTTTACAGCAGGCCCGTACTCAGGCAACCGAGATTATTGAACAGGCAAGAGCTACTGCGTCAGACCTTACAGACCAGGCGCAGAAGTGGTCAACGGATTTGCGTGTCAGCGCAGGCGAATATGTTGAAAACATAGTTGCTACTGCAGACGAGGCGCTTACGGCATCTGTAAATGAAATCAGAAAGGCCCGTATGTCCCTTAGAAATGCTGCCGCACAGTCAAAGACAGAGCAGTAATTTTATAAGTATTAAAAACCACCTCGTCGCATATATATTGTGTACGAGGTGATTTTATATGTTTGTCTATTCGGTAAATAAAAGACAAATTAAATTTGTTGCTATTGTGGTGTGTCTTGTGCTTATGTGCGTAATACTTGCACTGCTTACAAAAGAGAGCATTGAAACTGTCAAGGCTAATGAGCTGAATTTGCGTGCTTCAAATGCCGAGGAGCGTATTGCTTACCTTGCACAGTTTGGCTGGAGCGTTGAGGGTGAGCCTGAAGAGGTTAAGGAAATTATAATTCCTGCAGAGTTTGACGAGGTTTATGAAAACTACAACAAGCTTCAGCTTGAGCAGGGCTTTGACCTTACAAAATATATGTCAAAAAGGGTTAAAAAGTGGACATATACGGTAACAAATTACCCGGGTTATGAAAACAAAAACTGTATCAGAGCTACAATGCTTATATCCGACGGCAAGGTAATCGGCGGCGATATTTGCTCAGTTGAGCTTAACGGCTTTATGCACGGCTTTGTAAAGCCTGATTCGTCTGCAGGCGAAAGCACTTCACAACAGGAGTAGAAAATGAGCTTGGAAAGATTGGACAAAATAATATCTAATACAAACGGCTTTTCACGAAGTCAGCTTAAAAAGCTTGCCGCACATGGCAGAGTTATGCTTAACGGCGAGGTTATAAAGGATTTGTCTGTTAAAGCTGACGGCGACGCTGACGAAATAGCTGTCGACGGCGTTAAGCTGAATACACAGAAGTTTGTCTATATTATGCAGAACAAGCCAAAGGGCGTAGTGTCTGCAAGCGAGGGCAGAGGAGATACAAGCGTTATTGATATTCTGCCGCCTTCGCTTAAAAGAAGCGGATTATTCCCTGCAGGCAGGCTGGACAAGGATACAACGGGCTTTGTGCTTATAACCGATGACGGCGATTTTGCGCACAGAATTCTCTCGCCGAAAAAGCATATACCCAAAACCTATATTGTAACTGTTGACACACCCGTAAATGACGAAGCGGTCAACACGCTTGAAAAAGGCATCGAATTACATGACGGGACAAGCTACAAGCCGTCGGTTATCAAGCCTCTTGATGACAGCCGTACAAAGCTTGAGGTTATAATTTTCGAGGGCAAATACCACGAAATAAAAAGAATGTTCAAGGCAGTAGGCTCGAGCGTTACAGAGCTTCAAAGAATTAAAATGGGCGCACTCATGCTTGACAGTCAGCTTAAAGAAGGTCAGTCAAGACTTATTACGGCAGACGAATTAAAGCTTATAGAAAATAAACCTGAATAAAACCTGAAAATATTTCCAATAATATGTTCACGAAAGGATGAACATATTATGAAAAAATCAAAATTGCTTTTTATATCGGCAGCTTTTTCAATATTTTTGAGCCTTGTATTCAGCACGGTAAGCTTTGCGTCAACAAGCTCACAGATAAGAAACAGCATATTGAGAATGCATGTTATAGCAAATTCCGACTCTGAAGAGGACCAACAGTTAAAGCTAAAGGTCAGAGACGCTGTTTTACAGCAGGGCAGGGAGCTTTTTAACGGTGAAATTGATGCTCAGAGCGCAGAGGAAAAGCTAATTCCCAAAAAGAATGAGCTTGAAAATGCGGCAAAGAAGGTCATTACGGAAAACGGATTTGATTATGATGTTAAAATTGTAATCGGCAAAGCATTTTTTACCACAAGGACCTATGACGGCAGATACACCTTGCCCGCAGGCGAATACGAAGCGGTCAATGTAATAATAGGCGAGGGTAAGGGGCACAACTGGTGGTGCGTGATGTTTCCTCCGATGTGTCTGCCTGCGTGTGAGGGCGACACTCAAATCAGCGACATTCTTCCCGACAGTCAGCTTGAATTAGTGGAAAGCAACCCGAAATATGAAATAAGATTTAAAATTCTTGAGCTTTTTGAGTCGTTAAAAGAAAATTTACAATAATTACTTTTCAAACACTCCTGTATTTGATATAATAGTTTAGATTTAAACTTTATACTCAGATACAGGAGTTATTTTGCGAGGTGACACTATGGTGATATACAACATAATACCGAAACCTAACAAATATGTTTACGGCGACAGCGAGTATGAGATTTCCTCAAAATCCGAGGTGCTTTGCTCAAAGGAATTTGTTGAAGCAGGCAATTACCTGACTGATTACCTTAAAACAAAGCCTGAGGAAAACGAGGGCTTTATAAAAATCAAAAAGGTTGAGGGTATGCCGTCTGAGGCTTATACTCTCAAAATCACCAATGACGGCGTGTTTATAAATGCAGGCGACTACGCAGGCGCATTTTACGGCGCAGTTACCTTAAAGACAATACTTATGCAGGCTAAAAAGCAAAACGGTAAGGCTGTGCTAAATACGCTTGTAATTGAGGACAAACCCGACAATGCTTACAGGGGAGCAATGCTTGACTGCTCAAGGCATTTCTTTGAGGCTGATACTGTTAAATCTCTTCTTGACAATATGGCTTTTTTAAAGCTTAACAAATTTCATTGGCATCTTTCGGATGACCAGGGCTTCAGAATTGAGTCAAAGCAATTCCCCGAGCTTAATGAAATCGGCTCAAAACGAGCTTCAAGACATTTAAAAGGCTTCGGTATGGAAAACGATAATGCTGAAGATTATCATTTCTACACCCAGGAAGAAATAAAGGACATAGTAGCCTACGCAAAACAGCGTAATATTGAAATTATTCCCGAAATCGACCTGCCGGGGCATACTATGGCAATACTTGCCGCAAAGCCCGAGCTTTCCTGCACGGGCGAAAAGGCAGAGGTGCTGACGGTAAACGGCATCAGCAAGGCAATTCTCTGCGCAGGCAACGAAGCGGTTTTTGAATTTCTTGATAAGCTTTTTGATGAAATCTGTCCGCTTTTCCCGTCTGCACAGTTTCATATCGGCGGCGACGAAGCGTTCAGAGGCTATAAGCTGTGGGATGACTGTCCGAAATGCTCTGCCTTAAAGCAAAAAGAGGGTATAAGCTCAAACAAAGAGCTTCAGATTTGGTTTATGAACAGGGTTTGCGCCCTTCTTAAAAAGCACGGCAAAACTCCTGTTGCGTGGGATGACTGCATGGGCGACAGCCTTGACAGCTCAATAGCCTGCCAGTTCTGGAGACCGAATGCAGTAGCCTCAGTGAGAAAACAATCGCTTAAAAGAGATGTTATAATTTCATCAACATCATATTTTTACTTTGATTTGAAATACTCCGTAATTTCACTTAAAAAGGCTTATAAATTCAATAAGGTAAAGGTTGGCTTGAATAAACCAGGTCAGAGAATACTCGGCCTTGAGTGTGAATTGTGGACTGAGTGGATTGACTCAAAGGCTTCGCTTGAATTTTCAGCCTTCCCGAGAATGAACGCTTTTGCCGAGGTTGCATGGACCGAGCTTAAAAACAGAAGCTTTACCGACTTCTATAAACGGCTTGCATGGCACAAGACATATATGAAAATAAAAGATGTAAACTATTCAAGAGTCGAAAGCGGATTTATTTTTCCAAAGGGTATTGTATATCACCTCGGCGAAGACGGCAGTGAATTTAAAAAGAGCGCAGAAATTAAAAACGCAGAGAAATAAATCAGGAGTAAGCAATGACTATTGAAAATATAATTTTCTTTTTAGCCGGCATGGGTCTGTTGATGTACGGCATTAAAATATTGGGTGAAGGACTTGAGCTTGCGGCAGGCGCAAAGCTTAAAACACTGCTCGAAAAAATGACAAGCAACAGATTTTTTGCCGTTATAGTCGGCTTTGTAATAACAACGCTTATTCAAAGCTCGACTGCGACAACCGTAATGGTAGTCGGCTTCGTTAATACGGGTATTATGAATCTGACCCAGGCAATAGGCGTAATTATGGGCGCAAACATAGGTACTACAACAACGAGTGTACTTGTTTCTCTTAATTTAAGTTCCTTTGCCCCCATAGCAATAGCAATAGGCGTTATTATATTGCTGTTTGCAAAGAAAAATGTACTTAAACATGTCGGCACGGCTGTTACGGGCTTCGGTATGCTGTTTTTAGGCATGCACCTTATGACTACATCAATGGCTCCGCTTCAGGACTCAGCCGTATTTAAAGAGTGGATTATAAATGCCAACAACCCCGTAATAGGCATACTTATAGGTGCGGCTATTGCGGCTTTGATTCACAGTTCAGCCGCTTCAATGGGTATTTTGCAGGCTTTGGCTTCACAGGGACTTGTACCGCTTAACTTCGCCGTGTTCGTTATTTACGGTCAGAATATAGGCACCTGCGTAACCTCGCTTATCTCTTCAATAGGCACAAAGACCAATTCCAAGCGTACCGCAGTTATGCACGCACTGTTTAATATAATCGGTACCGTCATATTTGTAGTTATTTCGTATTTTCTGCCCTTTACCTCGTGGATTGAGAAAATCACAGACAACACTATGATGCAGATTTCAATGGTACACATTCTCTTCAATGTAGTGTCAACAATTATTATGTTCCCGTTTGCAAATCTGCTTGTTAAGCTTTCCTGCATAATTGTTCCCGAGAAAAAGGACGAAAAGGACAACGATTTTCGTATGCATTATGTTGACGACCTTATGCTTCAGACTCCGCCCTTCGCAGTAGCACAGATTGCCAAGGAAGTACACAGAATGGCGCTTCTTGCACGGGAAAACTTTTCGCTCGCTTCAAAGGATTTGCTTGAATCAAGCGACAGGCATTTTGACGAGATTGAACACCGTGAGGAAGTAATCAACTTCCTCAACCACGGTATAACACCTATGCTTGTAAAAATAAATGCGCTTGATTTGAGTTATCAGGACGCAAAATATATAGGCAGAGTGTTCCATGTTGTAAACGACCTTGAAAGAATAGGCGACCATGCAGTAAACCTGTCGGAAGCCGCCCGTTCAAGAGTAAAGGAAAAAACAGAATTTTCCGAAGAGGGCGAAGCTGAGCTTCGTGAAATGTATGAGACCACCCTCAAGCTGCTTGACACCTCTATTGATGCCTTCACAGAGCAAAGCCTTGATTATGATACGGCGACAGAGCTTAATCATTTAGAGGCTTCTGTTGACGATATGCAGAGGAATTTCGAGCAAAATCACATTGACAGGCTTAACAGACATATCTGTAACACTAAAGCGGGTATGCTTTTCATAAATACCGTTACGGATTTTGAAAGAGTGGGCGACCATGCAATGAATATCGCCTGGCATGTAAGCAATAAGCCGAATTTACCGCATTAAAGGAGTTATAATGAGTTTTGTTGTATCGTGCTGTTCAAGCGTTGACATACCCGTTGAACAGCTTAAAGAAAATAATATAAGCTATGTGCCTATGCACTATTCTCTTGACGGCGAGGCTTTTCTCGACGAGCTTGAAACAAGAGCGCCTATGGCTGATTTTTATAAAAAAATGAGCGAGGGCGCAATTACAGCTACCTCGCAGGTTAATATAGACGAATATAAGAAATATTTTGAGAGCTTTCTGGCAGAGGGTAAAGATATACTTCATATCTGCCTTTCAAGCGGAATTACGGGTACTTATAATTCAGCGCTTATAGCTAAAGAGGATTTGCTCGAAAAATACCCCGATTCAAAAATAGTGCTTGTAGATTCGCTTTGCGCCTCCTGCGGTTACGGTATTTTAGCCTTAAGAGCCGCAAAAATGCAAAAGGAAGGCTGTTCCGTTGAAGAAACGGCAGATTACATTGAAAAGCTTAAGCACCGTGTTCAGCAGTGGTTCTTTTCAACAGATTTGTCATACTATGTAAGGGGCGGCAGGCTTTCAGCCGTTTCGGGCTGGTTTGGCACTGTGCTTAAAATCTGCCCCTTGCTTGAGGTCGACGGCGAGGGCAAGCTTGTACCCCGTGAAAAGTGCAGGGGAAAGCAGAAAGCAATTACAGCCTGCGCAGAAAAAATGAAGCTTCTCACTGAAAACGGCTCAAAATATGACGGCGAGTGTTATATTGCAAATGCCGATTGTATTGACGATGCAAAGGCGCTTGCGGCAATTCTTGAAAAGGAATTTCCGAAGCTTAAAAACAAAATCCAAATTGTCGATGTCGGCGCCATTATAGGCTCGCACACAGGACCGGGCACAACAGGATTGTTCTTTGTAGGCAAAGAAAAATAATAATAAAACGGAGTACAGAAAACTGTACTCCGTCATTTTATGCTCTTATAAGCTCATAATTGCCTGACAGCAAAACCTTAATCAAATCTTCATTGCTTTTAATCTCGGTTTCCGTAA
>ONBD01000081.1 GCA_900315985.1 uncultured Eubacteriales bacterium
AATCAGCAGAATTGAAAAATCCATACAGTCGGAAAGCTTTAAACATAAGGTGTTCGGCGAGGATGAACTAAAATATCTTGAGGGTAAAAAGGCTCAGAGCTATGCCGCAGCATTTGCCGCAAAGGAGGCATTCGGCAAGGCTATGGGCACGGGAATTGCCGGCTTTTCGCTTTTGGAGGTTCAGGTTTTGCACGAAAGTACGGGCAAGCCGTATTTCAAGCTGTCGGGCAGGGCAAAAGCTCTTTGCGAAAGCAAGGGGTATTCTCTTGCGTTAAGCCTTACCCACACAGAAAAGTATGCCGCCGCAATGGTAACTGCATATACGGAAAAATAAGGAGGAAAAAGCATTGGTCAGAATATTTTCTTTACAGCAGATAAGACAGATTGAAGAAGCCGCAAACGAGAGCGGTATAACATATCTTCGTTTAATGGAAAACGCAGGCTCTGCCTGTGCTAAAATAATAAGAAACAAATTTGACGATTCAGGGCTTAAAAACGCCGTAATAATATGCGGCAAGGGCAAAAACGGCGGCGACGGATTTGTCATTGCCCGTAAGCTGTTTGAAAACGGCTACAAGGTTAATGTTATACTCGCAATGGGCGAGCCTGAGGCTGAAAATGCGGTTGAAATGTATCACAGGGCAAAAAGCCTCGGCATAAGCTTTGAGAATTATGATGAAAACAATGACAGTCAGCTTGCACGAATAGTAAATGCTGACATTGTTGTTGACTGTATCTTCGGTACAGGCTTCAGAGGTACGGCTGACAGCAGAACAGCGAGACTTTTTGATATAATTTCTTCAAGCGAAGGCTTTGTTGTAAGCATTGACCTGCCAAGCGGAATGTATACCGACTCAAGCGAGCTGCCCGAAACGGTAGTCAGAGCCGATATGACAATTTCCGTTATTGCGCTTAAATATTCGCTTGTTTATTACCCGTCAGCGCTTCTTGCAGGCGAGGTTAAGGTTGTTTCAATAGGCATACCCGAAAGTATAATCGAGCAGTTTGACTGCGGTTATTCTCTCAACAGCGAAGATATAAAATCAAAATTCACACGCAGGGAAGAAAACTCAAATAAGGGCGATTTCGGCAAGGCGCTTGTTATAGCAGGCAGTTATGAAATGCCGGGTGCGGCTCTGCTTGCAAGCGAAGCGGCTGTAAAATCGGGCGCAGGTCTTGTAAAAGCCGCTTTTCCCGACAAGGCGTATCCCGTTATGATGAGCACATGTCCCGAAAAGGTGCTTGTGCCTCTGCAGTCAAACAAAAGCGGCAGAATTTCTGCTCTCTCGCTTGCAAGAATAGGCGAGGAGCTTGCAAAATGCGACGCTGTGTTAATAGGCTGCGGACTTGGCAATGACCACGACATTTTAAGCGTTGTTGAATTTGTGCTTGAAAATTCAACCGTACCCGTAATTCTTGACGCTGACGGAATAAATGTTTTAAAGGGTCGCATAGATATTATTAAAAATGCAAAAGCTCCCGTAATAATTACGCCTCATCCGGGCGAAGCGGCAAGACTTTTAGGCTGTTCAGCCACCGACATTCAGTCAGACAGAATTGAAGCGGCAAGAAAGCTTTACGAAGCCACAAACGCCACGGTTGTGCTGAAAGGCTCAAGAACCGTAGTTACCAAAAATGCAAAGCGCTTTTATATAAATATGACAGGCAATTCAGGTCTTGCAACAGCAGGCAGCGGCGATGTGCTTGCAGGTATAATGCTGTCATTTTTAGCACAGGGTATGAGCCCATATGTTGCAAGCGTCTGCGCTGTTTATTTACATGCGCTCGCAGGCGACTATGCCGCACAGAGATACTCAAAAATGGGTATGAGCGCAGGCTCGGTTATTGAGGAGTTGCCGAAGCTTTTGTCAAACTTTGAAGAGGGATGATGCCTTAAATGAAAAAGCTCCTGACGATTGCGGTAATTCTTTTACTGCTTTTAACAGGATGTCAAATAACCGAAAAGTCAAAAATACAGCCCTTGCCGACCTCGTTTTCGGCTGAGGTTGAAATAAAATCAAACACAGGAAATTATAAAGCCTTGCTCGAGCATACGGATGTTCGGACAAGGCTTGTTTATTCCGAGCCTGCCTTGTTAAACGGTCTGACCCTTACCAAAACTGCAAACGGATGTACCGCAGAGCTTCTGGGGCTGAGTATCAGCGCAGATGAAAAGTATTTTTCACAGCACTCTGCAATTATTCTTACGGACAGTGTGCTTAAAGCCGTGCTTTACTCCGACGGCGAAGGTCTTGAAACAGAGGAATTTGACGAACGCATTATAATCAAAGGCACGCTTGACGGCATACCGTTTGAGGTTACACGCTACAAGGCAGAGCCTGTAATAATTTCAATTTATATTCCCTCTCTTTCGTTTACCGTGAATTTTAAATAAAGCTAAAAAGAAATTCACTTAAAAATTTTTTGAAAATATAATGATATTGCTCCCCGCAAAATGTTTATTAAGGTAATTTACGGGCAAAAATAATGTTAAGAACACATAAATTACCTTTGGAGAGTGATAAAAAATGACAGTTAAACGAGGGGATATTTACTATGCTGATTTAAGTCCCGTCATAGGCTCCGAGCAGGGCGGAATAAGACCTGTTTTAATTGTCCAGAACGATGTCGGCAACAAATACAGTCCCACGGTAATAGCGGCGGCAATAACAAGTCAGAAATACAAAACACAGCTGCCCACGCACATAAGCGTAAATGCCGACAACTGCGGTCTGCAAAAGGACTCTATTGTGCTTCTGGAGCAGGTGCGCACCCTCGACAAAAAAAGACTTAAAGAGCGAATGGGAAATTTACCCGAATATGAAATGCATAAAATCAACAAAGCCCTGTCGGTAAGCTTCGGTCTTGTAACAGGCTAAAAAATAAAGGACAGACTGAACGGTCTGTCCTTTAAATATTTGTTTTTACCACGGATTGTTCGGGTCGGGGTCTGTCGGGTCCCAGCCCTTTCGTGAATCGTTTAAATCAATTTTAATCGGAGTCGGCTTTGCCAGAGGCTCCTGTGCACTGCTGTCATAGACCTCGACTGTTGTGCCTGTCGGGCAGTTGTCGTAAATCCATTTTGCATCAATAACGGCAAGCCTTACACAGCCTGCGGAAGCGGCTTGTCCGAGCTTGTTGTATTCTTCGGTTTCAAGTTTTCCTTTGTCCATTGTATGATAAGGAACAGAATGGAAAAGTATGCTTCCGTTAAAGCGAACTGCATATTGACCCCATACTCCGCCGACAAGCTGTCGCCATTTATATCTTTCTTCTTTTCCCTGCTGTGCTTTGATTGTAAATGTTCCTGTTTCTGTTTTTCCGTTAAGTCCTACCGAGCAGACCATAGCTTTGACGGGCTTTGTGTAGTTGCCGTTTCCGTCCTTGCCGTAAACGGTTACAAGGTTCTGTGTACGGTTAACCCTGACAAGATAAGGGCTTGCGCCCGTCTTTGCGGTGTTGGAAGGCTCTGCTTTGGTTGTTGTCGGGTTTTTGTCTGTCGAAAGATATTTACCCGAGCAGTAGCCTGTCTTGCCGTTGAATTCAACTCTGTACCAGCCGTTGTCGCATTTGCCAGTAATTTTAATAGGCGTGTCCATACCGACCTGACCTAAAATTTTACAGTTTGCGTTAGGCTCACTTCTGACATTGAGCGTTACGGTTGTCGAGTACATAGTCGCCGAGTAATCCTCTGTCTTAACCTCTGAAGCAGGCTTTTCGGAAGCAGCTTCCGTTACAGCTGCGGTAGTTGAAGCGTCGGCTTCGGAAGTTGACTCTTCCTGCGTTTCGGTTTCAGCTTCACTTGTACTTTCCGTTACTGCGGGAGCCGTGCTTGAAAAATCCTCTGTCGGCTTCTTGTTTTTGCCTAACTGTGTAATGCCTATAATGCCGCCTATTATAATAAATGCCAAAACTATTGCAGAAATAATTAAAATATTTCTCTTTTCCCGTTCCTTCATAGCTCTGTTTCTGTTCTGAGCCATTCTCTGACGGCTGTCAGTTGAATACTGCTTCATATTATAAAATCTCCTGTACCAAAATCACTATATATAGTATATTAAAAAAGCCGTGTTTGTCAATTAAAATAAAATAATAATTGAAAGAATTAAAGTTTTAAGCTATACTAAATCTGAGGTAATACTATGACAGAAAAGCAATACAAAAAAATAACGGCGCCGTTTTTAAAAAACAAAAACCTTATTGTAGCCTTAAGACTTGTAAATCTCATATTTACGGGCATAGTCTATGCGGCGTACCCTGCGCTGATGCTGTATCTTTTAATTACAAAATCAGTGCATTTTCAGCGCTGTCTTATAGTGCCGGGCGCAATGTTTTTGTTTGTAAGCGGGTTGAGAAAGGTAATAGACAGACCGAGACCCTATGAAAAGCTTAACATAAAACCGCTTATCGAAAAAGACAAAAACGGTCAGTCAATGCCCAGCCGACACATTTTTTCGGTGTTTGTAATAGCAATGACATTTCTGTATATAAATCCGTACCTGTCGCTGCCGTTTTTCTTTATAGGCGCAGTGCTTGCGCTCGCAAGGGTAGCAGGCGGCGTGCATTACCCGTCTGATGTGCTTGTCGGTGCGGCAATCGGCATACTGTCTGGCATAATAGGTTATTTTGTAATATGATTTACATATAAAAGGGGATTATTATGGATATTAAAGAAATAATTTTACAGGGCAAAACAAGTCTTGGTATTGAATTCGGCTCCACAAGAATTAAAGCCGTGCTTATTGATGAAAATGCCGCAGTTTTAGCTGTCGGCAGTCATACCTGGGAAAACAGATTTGAAAACGGAGTGTGGACTTATTCGCAAGAGGACATTCTGACAGGACTTCGTGCCTGCTACAAGGACTTAAAGGCGGAAATCAAATGGAAATACGGCGTTGAGCTTACAAAAGTCGGCGCACTCGGAATTTCTGCTATGATGCACGGTTATATCGCTCTTGATGAAAATGATAATTTGCTTGTTCCTTTCAGAACATGGCGAAACACAATAACTGAGCAGGCGAGCGAAATACTTACAGAGGAGTTTAAATTCAACATTCCTCAGCGCTGGAGCGTTTCGCATCTGTATCAGGCTATATTAAACAAAGAGGAGCATCTGCCACGCCTTAAAAAGCTTTCAACGCTTGCTGTGTATATTCACTATCTTCTTACAGGTGAATTTGTAGCAGGCGTAGGCGAGGCAAGCGGTATGTTCCCTATTGATTCAAGCACGAACGATTATGACTCGGAAATGCTTGCAAAATTCGACAGCCTTATTGAAAAGGCAGGTTATTCCTTCAAGGCGGCACAGCTTCTTCCAAAAGTGCTTGTCGCAGGCGAAAATGCAGGAACGCTCACGGAAGAGGGCGCAAAGCTTATTGACGAGGACGGCGAGCTTGTTTCTGGCATACCTATGTGCGCTCCCGAGGGTGATGCAGGCACGGGCATGGTCGCAACCAACAGCATTAAAGAAAAAACGGGCAATGTCAGCGCAGGCACAAGCATTTTCTCTATGGTAGTGCTCGAAAAGGCAATGCAGGGCTATTACAAAGAAATTGATATGGTCACAACCCCCACGGGCAAACCCGTAGCAATGGTGCATTGCAACAACTGTACGGGCGACATTGACGCTTGGGTAAAGCTTTTCTCGGAGCTTTTTGAAACCGCAGGCGCACCCATTGAAAAGAGCAAGCTCTATGATATGCTCTATTTCAAGGCGTTAGAGGGCGACAAAGACTGCGGCGGACTTGTTTCGTTCAATTACATTTCGGGCGAGCCTGTTTCCGATTTGTCCGAGGGCAGACCGCTTTTTATAAGAACACAGAACAGCAAATTCGACCTTGCAAACTTTATGAGAAATGAGCTTTATTCTGCATTTGCCGCACTCAAAAACGGCAACGATATACTGCTTAAAAAAGAGAATGTTCAGCTTGACAGCATTTCGGGACACGGCGGAATTTACAAGACCGAGGGCGTGGGGCAGAAAATTACCGCCGCTGCACTCAACACAAGAGTAACCGTAACCGAAACTGCAGGCGAGGGCGGACCGTGGGGCATGGCAATACTTGCAGGGTATATGCAGAACAAGTGTAAAGGCGAAACACTTGACAGCTATCTTGAAAACAGAGTTTTCAAAAACGCAAAAAGCACCGCCGTTGACCCCGACCCCGACGATGTCAAAGGCTTCGAGGAATATATGAAATTATATAATAAAGCCCTCGCAGTCGAAAAAACGGCAGTTGAGAATATTTAAATCTGTCGAGAAAATATAAATATAATATTATGCTTTCGGACGGGCGTTTTGCCCGTCCGTTTTGCTTTGCAAATCGGAGTTTGGCGAGGTAATTGCTCACTCAGTCTGAAATGAGTCCGTAGGGCGGGGGTT
>ONBD01000053.1:0-9635 GCA_900315985.1 uncultured Eubacteriales bacterium
CGATAATCGCCCTCTTTGCCTCATACAAATATATGAGCTGTACTGTAACGGGTACACCCCGTCGGTTACTACTCGCTTTCGCTTTCGACCGCCCTCATAAGTCCATTCGCCTGATACTCCACTGCTACCATCTCACTGTCGGCAGCTCTCTTTGAGCTTCATAAAAGGTTACTACTCTTAATCATAGGTTTGTTCGTTTTTTATAAGATAGCACAACAAATTCAACTTGTCAACACTGTTTTTTGATTTTAGACAAATAAATTTTATCTGTTTAAAAGGTTAAAGCACTGAATTGATTACCCGTTAACATCGGAATTGCCGTCAAATTCTGAAGGCTCCTCTGTAGCTGTAATATCTTTTTGCGCAGGATCAAACTCCATATTGCTGTCATCGGCAAAGCCGGAATCCTGCTTGGGAATAAATGAATTTTCAGCTGCTTCGGGAGCTTCGGGAGCAACAGGCTCAAAGCCGTTGTTAACGGGTGCCTGATAAGCATTGTTGACAGGCGGCTGATACATATTGTTCTGCGGTGCCTGATAGCCGTTATCAGCGGGCTGAACAGGTGTATATGTTGTCGCTGTGCCTGTAAACTGAGGCTGAGTGTTCATATCAAAGCCCTGCATATTGTTTTCGTCAGCAGGCGTATTAACAATTCCGAAAGCTTCGGGAGCTACAATACCTGCTTCAATTGCATGGTTTTTAAGGTTTTCATAGTACATGGCATTTACTGTCATCAAGTAAGGTGTTACATAAATTGCAGCAATGCCGCAGGTGCAAATTATAAGCATATACCAGAGAATAAAGCTTAAATCCTTAACAAAAAGCTCACCCTTGTAGCCTTTAGTCATAAGGTCGCTTATTTTTCTGACATCCTGAGTTGAAAGGTTGGGATTGTCATGAATGATATACGAAACCTGTGAATATGCATAACCCTTAACAATACCGGGAATGATAAAAAGCAGGCTCCAGAGAAAAGTTACCAATCCGGTAATAAAACCTACCTCAAAGTATTTGCCGAAACGGTCCTTGCCCTCAACATAAAGCGACTTCCACTCGGGATTAAAGCCCCTGATGTGATTGAGCATATAGCCTGCCGCCGCAATTCCGAAAGGAATTGCAATCAGCTTAATTATATTACCTATGAAGCTCCAGCTTGAGCCCTGTGCCTGATAATAATTACCGTCACTGAAATCTGCGCCTGCTTTAACGCTGTAAGCTACGGTAAACATATTGGTTACAATAACATAAGGCAAAATTGCCAGAAAAATACTGAACCATTTTCTGTCAGGTCTTATAAAAGCTCTTGCTTCAGCTTTTATAGCTTTTCTGTTTAAAAAATCCATACTCTTGTCCTCCAATATTTTTATAGCGTCAGCTATATATTATATACATATTATACACAGTTATTTATAACCCGTCAACCAAAAAGGAAACCCTGCCTCAAGCGGCAGGATTTCCGATGTTTTGGTTATTCGTCATCTGTCGGCGCTGAAAAGTCGAGGTCAACGCCTTCGTCAAAGCTGATTGCAGGCTCATCATCCGAAACAATTTCAAATGACGGGATGTCATCATCATTAACTGTGCCGAAGTCTGCGCCGGACTCAAATGACAGGTCTGTTTCTTCAGGCGTGTAAATGAATGACTCGGCTTCACTCTCTGTTGTTTAGGGAGTGTAGAAAAATGAATCAGCGTTTTCCGTAACCTCTATGGCAGGCTCTTCAAAGCTTACGGCAGGCTCTTCAACAGCTTCTGCAACGGGCTCCTCAAAGCTTACGACAGGCTCTTCGATTGCTTCTGCAACCTCTGCAACAGGCTCTTCGAAGCTTATGGCAGGCTCTTCAACAGCTTCTGCAACCTCTGCAACGGGCTCTTCAAAGCTTACTGCAGGCTCTTCAACAGCTTCTGCAACCTCTGCAACGGGCTCTTCAAAGCTTATGGCAGGCTCTTCGATTGCTTCTGCTACCTCTGCGACAGGCTCTTCAAAGCTTACGGCAGGTTCTTCAACAGCTTCTTCTACCTCTGCGACAGGTTCTTCGAAGCTCACTGCAGGCTCTTCGATTGCTTCTGAAACCTCCGCAACGGGCTCCTCAAAGCTTACGGCAGGTTCTTCAACAACTTCTGCAACCTCTGCGACAGGCTCTTCAAAGCTTACTGCAGGCTCTGCGGCAACCTCCTGCTTTTGCTCGGTAATCGGAACAAAATCAGGTTTAGCCTCCGCCTTCTTAGCGTTGTTGGTTTCAAGACCGGGTGTGTAGATAATTGCATTACCGCTGTAATGACTGTTGTTGTTGAAATGCGGAAGTCTTGCCGAAGGTTCTTCTTTTTTCTCTTTTGAAAAAGCGCCTTTGATTTTGTCTAAAAAGCTCATGGTAATCCCCCTTATTCTTTATGCCATTTAACACCCTGCGGTGTGTCCTCCAAAACTATTCCCTGAGCTTTAAGCTCATCTCTTATACGGTCAGCCTCTGCCCAGTTCTTTTCTTTTCTTGCTTTTGTGCGAAGCTCTATAAGCTTTTCAATTTCGCTGTCAAGATTATTGTTGTTTCTATTATACACAAGACCGAGTACGCCTGTCAACTCATCAAAAAGTGCCGTTGCATACTCAATAAGCTCCTTTGAGCCAGAAGCAAGAACATTAACATTTATATCTTTTACAAGCTCAAACACAGCGGCAATTCCGTCTGCAGTGTTAAGGTCGTCATCCATAGCCTCAATAAACTGCTCACGGCGTGAGTCAAGCTGTTTCTTGATTTCATCGGCATTTTCGGGCACGCTGTCATCGGCATTCGCAAGTTCAAAGTCAAGACTGTCACGGCAGGTGTAGAGCCTCTGAAGCGCCGCCTTGCACTGCTCAATTATATCTACGCTGTAATTTATGGGACTTCTGTACTGAGAAGAAATCATTAAATAACGGATAGGCTCATAGCCGTACTTCTCGGCAACATCACGCACAGTAAAGAAATTACCGAGGGATTTTGACATCTTAACATTGTCAACATTGATATAGCCGTTGTGCATCCAGTAATTTGCAAAGGGTACGCCGTTGCAGCACTCAGACTGTGCAATTTCATTTTCATGGTGCGGGAAAATAAGATCCTGACCGCCGCAATGAATGTCAATGGTTTTGCCGAGATATCTGCCTGCCATAGCAGAGCACTCAATGTGCCAGCCGGGTCTGCCCTTTCCCCAGGGTGACTCCCAGTAAGGCTCGCCGGGCTTTGCGCCCTTCCAAAGTGCAAAATCCATAGGCTCTTTTTTAAGCTCGCCTATGTTAATTCTTGCGCCTGCCTCAAGGTCCTCCAACGGCTGATGCGAAAGCTTGCCGTACTCGTCAAACTTTTTGGGACTGAAATACACATCTCCGTTCTCTACGGGGTAAGCAAATCCTTTGTCAACAAGGGTCTGAATTATATTTATAATCTCGTCAATATTCTCGGTTGCCTTCGGGTGAACGGTAGCCTCACGGAAATTAAGACCGTGGGCATCTGTCCAGAATTCTTCAATATACTTTTCTGAAACGGTTTTGTAATCCGAATTTTCCTCGATTGCCTTTTTTATGATTTTGTCGTCAATGTCGGTAAAATTCTGAACATATTTAACCTTATAGCCTCTGTACTCAAGGTAACGGCGAAGCGTGTCAAATACGCATATGGGTCTTGCATTGCCTATATGAATGTAATTGTAAACCGTAGGTCCGCAGGCGTAGATTTTAACCTCGCCCTCATCTATTGTTTTAAGCTCTTCTTTTCTTCTTGTTAAAGTATTGTAAACCTTCATTTTCATTCTCCTTTTTCGGCAATTTTCTTTTCAAGCTGCTCGACCTTGAAGTTTAATTTGCAAAGCTCCTGCGATACAGGATCGGGTATGTGAATGTGGTCAAGCTTGTCAATCCGCAGTCCGTTCTGCCTTACTACCCTTGCAGGCACACCGACAGCCGTACAGTTAGGCGGTATTTCCTCAAGCACAACTGCGCCTGCGGCAATGTTTGAATTGTCGCCGACAGTAAAAGGTCCCAAAACCTTTGCGCCTGCGCCTACCATAACGCCGTTGCCTATTGTGGGGTGTCTTTTGCCGACATCCTTACCCGTACCGCCCAAAGTTGCGCCCTGATAAATTGTTACATCGTCGCCTATTTCGGTGGTTTCGCCTATAACAACGCCTGTGCCGTGGTCTATAAACAGCCTTTTGCCGATTTTAGCGGCAGGGTGAATTTCAATACCCGTTTTTCTTGCAGCCTTCTGCGAAACTGCACGGGCAAGGAATTTATGATTATGATTCCACAGCCAGTATGCACGGCGGTGCATTCTTATAGCCTTAAGTCCGGGGTACAAAAGTAAGATTTCAGCCGTGGATTTTGCGGCAGGGTCTCTGTCTCTGACCGCCTGAATATCCTCTTTCAACTGTTTGAACATTTATAGCCTCCAAAATAACAAAAAGCCTTCAGGGTAATATACCCCGAAGGCGACAAAATCGCGGTTCCACTCCGATTTATAACTCTTAAGCCTTTAACGGTGCCTGCCGTGCAGGGATACTCTCTTCCCCCTGCCTGCTCATGAGTGCATTTCGCTTAAAACCGCATTAAGATGCTCACAGCCAATGACATCTACTCTCTTGAATGCTCATAAAAGCTACTCTCTCAATCTACGCATTTATCATTTATAACAGTATATCACATTATTTTTAAAAATGCACCTATTATTTTGTGTAGTCAATAACATTTTTGCTATCTTTAATATAAATGATACCCGAAACTACGGTCAGTATAGCAGTAATCCACAAAATGCCGTTTGAAAACTGCGCAAGTGTAAAAGGCATTTTTTCAAAAACGAACTCAAATTCACATAAGAATAAAATCAGACCTGTAAATACCATCTGGCTGGCGGTTTTGATTTTGCCCCAGATGTTAGCAGGTATTACCACGCCGTTTGCGGCGGCAAGCATACGGATTGATGAAATTGTAAACTCTCTTGTGAGTATAATCATTACAATCCACACATTGCAAAGACCCATATAGAGAAATGCGAGCAATGCGCTTGTTGTAAGCACCTTGTCGGCAATCGGGTCAAGAAGCTTGCCGAAATTTGTTACCTGATTTGTTTTTCTTGCAAGATGCCCGTCAACTGCATCTGTAACGGAGCCTGCCACAAATATTATGAACGCCCACAAAAAGCGGTGCGGCAAGCCCTCCCATAAAAGTACAGCCAGAAATACGGGTGTAATTAAAATTCTTGCAATCGTCAGTTGGTTTGGTACATTTAACTTCATACTACTTCTCCTATCAAGTCATATTCGTTTATCCCCATAACCTCAACATCTACAAAATCGCCCTCGTTAAGCTCATAACCGCAGGTGAAGTTTATCTGCCCGTCAATTTCGGGAGCGTCCCTCCATGTTCTGCCGTAATAAGTGTCAGTATAGGCGTCATAACCCTCAACAACCGTTTTTAAAATTTTACCGACCTGCTCCTCGTTTTTCTGCTGAGCTATGCGGTACTGCTGTTCCATAACAGCTTCAAGTCTGCTCTGCTTGATTTCGCTGTCAAGCTGACCGTCAAGCAATGCTGCAGGCGTACCCTCCTCGGCAGAGTATGCAAAACAACCGAGCCTGTCAAATTTCGCTTCGTTTACAAACCTTGACAGCGTTTCAAAGTTTTCCTCCGTTTCACCGGGGAAGCCTGTTATAAGCGTGGTGCGAAGCACAACCTCGGGAATTTCGGAACGGATTTTTCTAATCAGTGAAAGCAGACTGTCATAATCGCCCTTGCGGTTCATTCTTTTAAGCACCTGTGCGTCAGCATGCTGTAACGGAATATCAAAATACTTGACAATTTTGTCATTGTTCTTCACAACTGAAATAAGCTCGTCGCTTATTCTTTCCGGGTAACAGTACAGCACCCTTATCCACTCAATGCCCTCAATTTTTGAAAGCGAGGTAAGAAGCGCAGGCAAGGCGGATTTTCCGTATAAATCCTCACCGTAACGGGAGGTGTCCTGAGCAATTACCACAAGCTCCTTAACGCCCTGCTTTGCCAGCTCCATGGCTTCCTTCAAAATGCTTTCGGGCTGACGGGAGCGGAATTCCCCTCTGATTTTCGGTATTGCACAGTAAGTGCAATGATTTGAACAGCCCTCGGCTATTTTAAGGTAGGCATAGTAATTGGGCGTAGTCAACATTCTTTCAGAGTCAAGTGGCAGGCAGGTCTTTTCGCCGAAGCTTACTACGGGCACGCCTGCAAGCACTCTGCCGCAGATTTCTGCAATGTCCTTGTTTGAGCCGAGACCTACAACGGCGTCAACCTCGGGAAGCTCTGAGAGTATCTCCTCCCTGTAACGCTCGGCAAGACAGCCCGTTACTATAATTTTGCCTATAACGCCCTCTTTTTTAAGCTCTGCCATATCAAGTATGTTTTCAATAGCTTCCTTTTTGGCGTCCTCAATAAAGCCGCAGGTGTTGACGATAACTGCATCTGCGCCGTCAACCTCGTCTGTAATTTCAAAGCCCTGTTCGGCAAGCTTTGCGAGCATAATTTCGGCATCAATCTGATTTTTATTACAGCCTAAGGAAATCATTCCTATTTTTTTACTCATAGTCTTCACTTTCCGTTTCCGTGCCTACCTCGTCAAGAGCCTTTTTTATGTCGGAGTAGCTGTAACCCATTCTGAGAAGTGCGTTAACAGTTCTCTTGATGCCCTTTTCGGTAGTCAAATTAGTCTGATACTTCGTGTTTAACAATAATATAATACGATTATAATCCTCTTTGTCAAGTGCCGCAACGGCATTTTGAGCAATTTCGGAGCTTATACCCTTTAATTTAAGCTCCTGTTCAATGCGCCTGGGGGCATACTTTTTACGCTCGTAAAGCTCTTTTGCGTAACGCAAAGCAAAGTCCTCGTCGTCGAGCATTAAAAGCTCCTCAAGCCTGTCGCAGGCGGATTGCGCCGCTTCCTTCGGATACTTCTGCAGAAGCTTTAAGTAAAGCTCTTTTTTTGAGTGCAGACGGCGGGATAGCAGATTTGCACCCGTCAAAAAAGCACGGCGGGAGCTGACCGCAGCTTCAAGCTCGGTCAGCTCCTGTTCGTTAATATCTTTTAAATTATGCCATTTTTCAGAGTACCAGAAGCTGCTGTCGCAGGTCATACGGTACTCGCCGTCAATGTATATGTGTACCTTGTCGGCTTTGCCCGCTTTAACGCTTAATATCATTCGTCGTCATCAACTATTACATCAATTTTTGCTCTTGCGGCGTCCTTGGTTGTTGCTACGGGTCTGTATGTAACAACATCGTCTGAAAGGTCATCATTATCAGAAGCCTGATTTGCCTTCTGCTCGTCAATCTTTGCACGGATTTTTGTTTCAATTTCTGCCGCAATTTCGGGATTGTCCTTAAGATATGTCTTGGCATTTTCCCTGCCCTGACCTATTCTTTCTTCGTTATAATAGAAGAATGCGCCGCTCTTTCTTACAACATCAAGCTCAACGCCCATATCAAGCAGCTCGCTCTCGTGAGAAATGCCCTCGCCGAACATAATGTCAAACTCTGCAGTCTTGAAGGGAGGAGCTACCTTGTTTTTAACCACCTTAACCTTGGTGTGTGCGCCTACAAATTCGCCGTTTGCGCCCTTGAGAGTTTCGCTTCTTCTGACCTCCATACGAATGGTGGCATAGAACTTAAGCGCTCTGCCGCCCGTGGTGGTTTCGGGGTTGCCGAAGATAACGCCGACCTTTTCACGAAGCTGATTTATGAAAATGATGATGGTATTTGTCTTTGAGATAACGCCTGTAAGCTTTCTCATAGCCTTTGACATAAGTCTTGCGTGAGAGCCCATAGTGCTATCGCCCATTTCGCCGTCTATTTCAGCCTTGGGAACAAGAGCTGCAACAGAGTCAACTACGATAATGTCAAGTGCGCCTGAACGGGCAAGAGCTTCGACAATTTCAATAGCCTGCTCGCCGTAGTCAGGCTGAGAAACGAGTAAGGAGTCAACATCAACGCCCAGAGCTGCCGCATAAACGGGGTCAAGAGCGTGCTCGGCGTCAACGAAAGCCGCCTCGCCGCCTGCCTTCTGCACCTCAGCGACAGCGTGCAGAGCAAGCGTAGTTTTACCTGAGGATTCGGGTCCGTAAATCTCAATAATTCTGCCCTTGGGAAGTCCGCCGATACCGACAGCCGCATCAAGAGCGATTGAGCCTGTTGAAACAGCCTCAATATTAAGTCCGTTATTGCCAAGACGCATAATTGCGCCCTCGCCGTATTTCTTTTCTATCTGCGCAAGCGCTGTGTCAAGCGCCTTCTTTTTATTTTCCGATGTAATATCTGTATTTATTGCCTTTGATGTTTTAGCCGCCATTTTCATTACCTCTCAATCGTACAAATGTTCGTTATCTGAATTATATTATATATTGACAAAAAAAGCAAGTGTTTTTTGATAATTAGTTAAAAAATTTACAGGGCAGAGAAAAATCCCTGCCCTGTCATTTATTATGGCTCAGTTTTACTGCTTTTTGAAAACTATTTTATTCTTTTCAATTTTACAGCTATACTTTTCGCCCTTTATGATATTGCCTTTGAGCATCTCTTCGGAAATGACATCCTCAAGCTCGCTCTGAATTGCTCTCTTAAGCGGTCTTGCGCCGTAAACCTCGTCAAAGCCTGCCTTGGCAACCTTTTTGATTACGGCATCGGTGAAATCAATTTCAATACCGAGCTTTTCAATTCTCTTTTTAAGAGTTTCAATAAGCTTGCCCGCTATTTTTTCAATATCCTTTTCGCCTAAGCGGTCAAATACTATGATGTCGTCAATTCTGTTAAGGAATTCCGGTCTGAAGGTGTTTTTCAGCTCGCCCATTACAGCCTCTTTAATCTTTTCGGCATCTGCTTGCTTCTCATTTTTCTCGTCTGCAAAGCCGAATGCGCTCTGCTTCTGTGTTATGAGCTTTGCGCCGACATTTGAGGTCATTATAATAACGCTGTTCTTGAAATCTACCTTTCTGCCCTGTGAGTCGGTGAGAATACCGTCATCGAGAATCTGCAAAAGCATATTAAACACATCTGGATGTGCCTTTTCTATTTCGTCAAACAGCACTACCGAATAAGGCTTTGTACGGATTTGCTCCGTCAGCTGTCCGCCCTCGTCATAGCCTACATAACCGGGAGGCGAGCCTACAAGACGGGATACGGAATACTTTTCCATATACTCTGACATATCGAGCCTTATCATAGCATTTTCGTCACCGAAGAGAGCCTCGGCAAGAGCCTTGCAAAGCTCTGTTTTACCTACGCCCGTAGGTCCTAAGAATATAAATGAGCCTATCGGCTTTTTGGGGTCTTTAAGTCCTGTTCTGCTTCGTCTTATAGCCCTTGAAACAGCCTTGACAGCCTGGTCCTGACCGACAATTCTCGCATGCAGTACATCTTCCATTTTCAGAAGTCTTTCGCTTTCCTCAACAGTCATCTGCGATACGGGTATACCGGTCCACGAGGATACAATTTCGGCAATCTCTTTGCCCGTTACCTCGCCCTTATAGCTGTTTGCGCTCTCCTGCCATTTTTCCTTTTCGGCATTTAATTTGTCGGTGATTTCCTTTTCCTCGTCACGAAGCTTTGCCGCCGTTTCAAAGATTTTAAGCAGGGCTCC
>ONBD01000053.1:9643-22475 GCA_900315985.1 uncultured Eubacteriales bacterium
CCTCAAGCTCCTTCTGACGCTGTTCAAGCTCTTTGATTTCGGTCGGAGCGGTATAGGTCTTAAGTCTTACCCTTGATGCCGCTTCGTCTATAAGGTCTATCGCCTTGTCGGGAAGGTATCTGTCGCCGATATAACGGCTTGAGAGTTCAACCGCCTGAGTTATGGCATCATCTGTAATCTTAAGCTTGTGATGAGCTTCATACTTGTCACGAAGCCCTTTGAGAATTTCAACCGCTTCCTCCTTTGACGGCTCGCCGACCTTTACGGGCTGAAATCTTCTTTCAAGAGCGGCATCCTTTTCAATATGCTTTCTGTACTCGTCAATGGTGGTTGCGCCGATAACCTGCAATTCACCTCTTGCAAGCGACGGCTTCAAGATATTTGCCGCATCAACTGCGCCCTCTGCGCCGCCTGTGCCTATAAGGGTGTGAACCTCGTCAATGAAAAGAATTTTGTCATCCGAATTTTTAACCTCGTCAATGACCTTTTTAATTCTCTCTTCAAAGTCGCCTCTGTATTTCGTGCCTGCTACCATACCAGTAAGGTCAAGGGCAATAATCTTTTTGTCCTTGAGCAGCTCGGGTACCTCGCCCGACACAATTTTAAGCGCAAGCCCCTCTGCAATGGCGGTTTTACCTACGCCCGGCTCGCCTATAAGGCAGGGATTATTTTTTGTTCTGCGGCAAAGAATCTGAATTACTCTCTGAATTTCCTCTTCCCTGCCGATAACGGGGTCGATTTTGCCGAGCTTTGCGGCTTCGGTCAGGTCTCTGCCGAATTCGCCGAGAGTACCCTCATTGCCGTCTGCGTCGGAATTACCTGACTGTGAATTCTTTGAAGCAGGTGAATTCATAAGCTTGTCAGACAGTCCGTTTACTATGTCCTGAGGATTTATGCCTGCCTGCTTTAAAATTCTGTGAGCATAACAGGAAGAGTCATTCATAATTGCCATCAAAATATGCTCTGTGCCTGCAAGCGAATAATTTGTCTGTACTGCAAATGACAGCGCCGTTTCGATTATCCTTTTGCTTTTTGGTGTAAAATCCTGAATACCGAGGCTCGTCGGATAACCTGCGCCTATTGTTTCTCTAATATAATCGTCTACATTTTTATAGCTTATATTTTTTGCATTCAGGACTGTACCTGCTACGGTTGAGCTGTCATACAAAAGACCTAAAAGCAGATGCTCACTGCCGACATATGTGTGTCCCAAGCTTTGAGCCGCTTCAAGAGCCTTGTTCAAGGCTTTGTTTGCCTTTTCCGTGAAACCTGTGAATTTATACATAAAGCATCAGTCCTTTCTTTAAATTCATCTTATTAAGTTTTGGTTTTTAAAGTCTTTCTCTTACTATTTTTGCCCTCTCGACATCTCTTTCATCTGCCGTGAGAGTTCTGCCGACAAAGGCATTTATTGTTGCGGGCTGCATAGATACCATCAATTCATTTATGGTTTTGAGGTCGATTTTAAGCATACCGCAGACTGCGCCGAAGCGAACCTTTGAAATAAGATTCATAAACTCCTTTGTGCTTAAAAGTCTTGCGCTTTTGAGTGTGCCGTATGCTCTGAATACAGAGTCCTCGGTTACTATGCTCTTAGCCATTTCCTCCCTTGCGCTTCTCTCCTGAGCCGCAAGCTGAAGGGTGATGGTCTTAAGGTTGTCAATAGCTTCCTTTTCGCTTATGCCTAGTGAAACCTGATTGCTCAGCTGATAAAGGTCGCCCATTGCCGTGCCCTCGCCGTATGAGCCTCTGATGGTAAGTCCGAGCTTTGATACGGTTGAAGCCAGGGTGTTAATCTGACCGTTCTGAGTAAGTGCAGGCAGGTGAAGCATAACGGAAGCTCTCATACCTGTTCCGAGGTTTGTCGGGTACTGCGTAAGATAGCCGAGTCTTTCGTCAAATGCGTATTTTAAGCTTTCGTTGATTTCGGTATCAATTTTGTCTGCAAGCTCGTATGCACCCTGCAAATCAAGTCCCGATTTCATAACCTGAAGTCTGATGTGGTCGTCCTCACAAAGCATAATGCTTATATCTTCATTTTCTGACAGAAGCAAAGCTCTGCCGTCTGAATTTGAAGCAAACTCCGGACTTATAAGATGCCTTTCGGCAAGTGAAACTATCTGCGCTCTCGTGAGTGTTTTAAGCTCTGTATAATTCAGTTTTTCCTTACCCTCAAGCGCATCTCTGACCTTTTCGTTGACCTCAATTTTTGACTTGTTGTCAAGCCTTGACGGAAACGGATAGTCGGCAAGGTTTCTTGCAAGCCTTATTCTTGTTGAAATTACTATATCGTTATGGTCGCCCTCGCCTATATACCACTTACTCATGGTCATTTTCTCCTTCCATTTCCTTTATTTTGTCACGAAGCTCTGCAGCCTTTTCGTAATTCTGCTGTTCAACGGCTTCATTGAGTTCATTTTTAAGCTCGTCAAGCTCATTCCTTTTTACGCTCTGCTCTGTGGCGTTCGGAATTTTACCCTCGTGATTGGTTTTGCCGTGTATTCTCTGAATTGACGGCAGAAGCTTGTCATAGAAGGTTTCGTAACAGTCTGCACAGCCTATTCTTCCACTGTTTACAATATCACGGAATGTGCTGCCGCATTTTTCACAGCGAAGAGTGTGTCCGCCGAGTGTGTTGAGCACAGGCTCGTTGAAGAAAGAGCTGAGCATATCCGAAAAGCCGAAGCCTATGTCCGAGAACATGCTGTCATAGCCTAAGCTCTTTGCGCAGTCCGAGCAAAGATGAGCCTGAGTAGCCTCTCCGTTTACTATTCTTTTAATATGAGTTGTAGCCTCATTTTTCTGACAATTCTGACAAAGCATATATATCTCTCCTTTAATTCATGGTAGTTAACAAAAGTTTTTTGAACATTGCCGCCCTGAAGCTGTCACGAAGCTCCTCAGGCAGCTCCTTATAGCACTGGTCGGTGGTCGCTGACAAAATAAGCTTTGCCTGCTCCTCTGTTAAAAGTTTTCTGTCATAAAGATTTATGACATTCGCCCTGCAGGACTTTTCGCTTATCTGCCCGCCTACCGAGTTTATAAGGTGCATTTTAAGTGTTGAAAGGTCATAGTTTGCACGGGTTATTCTTATATAACCGCCGCCGCCTCGCTGGCTTTCGACTATGTACCCCCTCTCAGGTGTGAAACGGGAGGAAATAACATAGTTTATCTGGCTGGGAACGCAGCCGATTCGTTCCGCTAAATCGTTTCGCCTGATTTCTGCAGTGCTGTTGCCTGCATCAAGCATTTTAATAATCATATCGGCTATTTCTTTACTTAAATTCATACTTTTCAACCGCCTCACTTTGACTTTGACTTTCTTTGACCTTTAACAATTATTATTATAGAAAATTTGACCTTTTCGTCAAAGGTCAAAAAAGGTCAAATTTGTTTGTTTTTGTTTGATTTTTTAATTCAAACTGTCATTTTCTTTTATTTTCTTATTTTTTCGTCTGTTTTTAAATGTTGTCTTTTCAACATCGTAAACCGTTCTCTCGCCGTAGGGGTCCTCGCTGACCTCAACGGGATATTCCAATGCATTATCATATGCTTTTTCGTCTGTCATTTTTAATTCCTCCCTGATTTTCTTACAATTATAGTTTATGCGCTTTTTAAATATTTAATTCAAAGCCGCACAAATTTTTCAAATTATCATAAGATGTATTGAAAGCTCAGGGAAGGAGGACGCAATAATGAACTTTTTCGGTAATAACGGTCTTTTAATTCTTGTTATCATCATTATCTTGCTCACAGCAGACAACAACGGCTGTGGCTGCAACAACGATTGCGGTTGCAATAATGACTGTGGCTGCGGTTGCGGCTGCTAACAGTATGCTTTAACCTCGGTTAAGCATTTAAAAAGCAGGTATGCCCCGTGCATACCTGCGATATTTTTTATGAAATTTTAAGCTCAAGACGAA
Organism: uncultured Eubacteriales bacterium; assembly: GCA_900315985.1. GTDB lineage: Bacteria > Bacillota > Clostridia > Oscillospirales > Acutalibacteraceae > Fimenecus. The sequence continues at coordinate 13,567 of ONBD01000053.1, forward strand.
GCTTGTCGCTTATCATTGCAATGAATTCCGAATTTGTAGGCTTGCCTCTTGTACTCTGAATTGTATAGCCGAAATAAGAGCTTAAAACATCTACATCTCCCCTGTCCCAGGCAACCTCAATGGCATGGCGGATTGCCCTTTCCACTCTTGAAGGTGTTGTTGCAAATTTCTTTGCCACAGTCGGATACAGAAGCTTTGTAACGCTGTTCATCATTTCCCTGTCATCAATAGAAAGAATTATAGCCTCTCTTAAGTACTGATAACCCTTAATATGAGCAGGCACGCCAATCTGATGCATAATGTTGCTGACCATAACCTGCAGGTCTGTATTCACGGGCAAGGACTTTGACGCATTTGAGCTTTTGCGCTCAACAAGCTGTTTGATTCTGTTTGCAAGCATATTTACATCAAACGGCTTCAAGAAATAATAGTCAGCGCCTGCTGCAAGGATTTCCTCCTCAAACAGTCTGTTGTCAACAGCAGAGATTACCATTATAAGACTGTCAGTTGGCTTATCGCCGCCCTTAAGCTTTTTCAGCACGCCCAAGGCGTCAATATTAGTCATAAAGGCGTCAAGCAAAAGCACATCGGGTTTTTCTTTTTCAAAGTCCGACAAAACCTTTTTACCGTCTTTAAGAGTAAATATGACCTCAAACTCCATATTTTCAAGAGCTGCGGCACAATTCTGTGCAAAGTCGCTTCCTTGTTCAGCTAACATCACTTTAATATTTCTTTCCATTTTTTGTACCTCCGTTTTTTAATTTCTGCCATATTTTACCATTTTTGGATAATTTTGGCAATAGCGAATTTCATTTTTTTCAAAAAATTTATCGACAAAAAATTACAAATCGGAGTTTGGCGAGCCAAAGGCTCGCAGTGAAATTCTTGCTACGCAAGAGATAAATTGCCTAACGGCAGTGAAGTTCATTCTTCGAACGAGTGAAATTTGCCTTCGGCAAGTTGAGGGTAAGCTTCGCTTACAAACATTATATTATTTATTGTGGGTAACGAACTACCCGTAGGGGCGATTCGTGAATCGCCCCTACGGGTATGTCTTTCCACTGCAATTATCAATCATTTCTGCAAACTCAAATCTATAAAAAAAGACGGGCAGCTGCCCGTCTTTTTGTAATCTGCTTTACTTACTGTTTCAGTTTTTCAATCATCATATAAGCTGATTTATAGATGTCGCCGCAGCCCATAGTCAGTACGAGGTCGCCTGCTTTTGCATTTTTGAGCACATAGTCGCAGACCTCCTCCTGTGTATTGAACCACACGCTGCCCGGTATTTTCTCTGCAAGCTGTGAGGTATATATATTATAGGTATTGACCTCACGGGAACCCATAATTTCGGTCATTACACATCTGTCGGGGATTTTAAGCACATCAACGAATTCGTCAAAATGCATTGCCGTTCTTGAATAGGTGAAAGGCTGAAATACCGCCCAGACCGTCTTGTAACCGAGCTTCATAGCAGCTTCGAGAGTTACCTTTAATTCTGCAGGGTGGTGAGCATAATCGTCAATAAAATCAATGCCCTGATATGTGCCCAGATGCTCAAAGCGTCTGCCTGCTCCCTTGAAGGATTCAATTCCTTTGATGCAGTCCTTGAATTCTGCGCCCGAATAAACTGCGCTCGCTATGGCGGCAAGAGCATTTAAAATATTGTGTCTGCCGGGTACGGAAAGCTTGATGTGTCCGAGTTTTTCACCCTTATACACAACATCAAATTCGGTATATGCGCCGCCGTATTCCTTAATATTTTCGGAGTAATAATCGTTTGTGTCGGCAAAGCCGAAGCTTATAAGCGCCTTACCCTCAATTCCCTCAACCGCTTTAACGGTGTTTTCATCGTCGCCGTTGTAAATAACAGCACTTTTTGCAAGCAGGGCAAATTCACGGAAGCTGTGAATAAGGTTTTCCATAGTCTTGAAATATTCCATATGGTCCTCGTCAATGTTAAGAATGACGCTGACATTCGGGAAAAGATGCAGAAAGGTGTCAACATATTCGCACGCTTCAACAACTATTGTTTCGGTTTTACCTACCCTGCCGTAGCTGTTTGTCAGGGGGAGTTTTCCGCCTATTACGCATGACGGGTCAAGCCCCGCTTCAAGCATGGTCTGCACGGTCATTGAGGTGGTTGTGGTCTTGCCGTGAGTGCCGCAGATGCCTATGCAGTTGTTAAAATGCTTTGTTATTTCACCGAAAAGCTCTGCTCTTGTAAAGGTCGGTATATCGCTTTCAAGAGCCGCTTTAAGCTCGGGATTTGTTTTCATTATGGCGGCTGAATAAACTATCATATCAGCGCCCTGTATATTTTCGGCTCTCTGTCCCATCATTACGGGAATTCCCAATGCCCTTATCCTCTCTACAATAGAGCTTTCGTTGTTGTCAGAGCCTTGCAGGGAATAGCCCTTTGCATGCAGAATCTCGGCAAGCGGACACATACCGCTGCCGCCTATGCCTATAAAATGAATTCTTTTAGCGTTTTTTAAAACCTCGGAAATATTACTCATTTTTCATCCTCGTAAAAATTAGTTGTATATATTATATTGCAATTTTAATGAAAATTAAACCCTAAATTGATATTTTCACACTAATTATTTATTTTTCATAGAATGTGATGTAGAATTAAGGCGGAGGTGTTACACTTTGAACACACAAAAAACAGTTATTTTCGGCTCGGACTGCCGTTTTGAATATACTGAAGAATACCTGAGGGCGCAAGGCTTTGAGGTGTGCAGATTCAGCAAAGAGCTTCTTTCATACCTTAAAAGTGATGAAAGGGAGCCTGCTGTTTTCATACTTCCCCTGCCCTTTTCGAGAGATAAAATTCGGCTAAACTGCTCAGACGCAGATGGAAGAATGTTCCTCGACGAATTTATATCTTTATTAAAAAAGGGCGACAAAGTAGCAGGCGGATTGCTGACTGACAGCTTCAGACAGGCAGTGTGCTCTGTGGGGGCAACGGGATATGACTACTATGACGGCAAAATGATTGAGGGCAATGCCGTGCTCACGGCAAAGGCAGTTTTAATGCTTTTCGACGAATTGAAGCTTGATTACAAGGCTGAAAAAATTGCCGTAACGGGCTTTGGCAGAACTGCAAAGGCGATTGCAAAGTTACTTGAAACTGAAAATGCAGATTTCACAATTACCGCACGCAGTGAAACGGCGCAAACGCAGGCAGGAAGCCGAAATTACCGTTTTGTAAAGCTTGAAAGCTTTACAGATAAATTGCCGTTTTTTGATATAATAATCAACACTGTACCCGCCTTGATTTTTGACGAAGGCATGCTCAGCCGCATAAAAAAAGATGCAGTTATAATTGACATTGCATCTGCGCCCTACGGCATAAGCGACTGTCTTGCCGAACAGTATAAATTAAGGTTAGTAAGAGCGCTCTCCCTGCCGGGCAGGTACCTTCCCGACGAGGCAGGCAGGCTCATAGGCAGGAGGATTGAGCTGATTTTAAAGGGAGGTAGTTGATTTTGAATATAGGATTCGCTATGTGCGGCTCCTTTTGCACCTTTTCGCAGGTAATTAAAGAAATTCAGATTTTAAAGGATATAGGCTACAACATAATTCCTATTATGTCCGCAGTTTCATACGAAACGGACACACGCTTCGGCAGGGCTGAAGATTTTATTAAAAAAATCGAAGGCATTGCAGAAAACAAAATAATTCACACAATACCGTCGGCAGAGCCGATAGGGCCTAAAAAGCTGCTTGATTTGCTTGTGGTTGCGCCCTGCACGGGCAACACGCTTGCAAAGCTTGCAAACGGCATTACCGATACGCCCGTAACGCTTGCGGTCAAGGCTCATCTGAGAAACGAAAGACCCGTTGTAATTGCCGTATCTACAAATGATGCGCTTGCCTCGGCAGGCAAAAACATAGGTGCGCTTTTAAATTACAAAAACATTTATTTTGTACCTATGAAGCAGGATGACTGCCTCAACAAGCCACGCTCGGTTGTGGCAGACTTCATTAAAATACCAGAAACAGTTGAAGCAGCCCTGCTCGGCAGACAGATTCAACCCGTTATAAGTTAGAAAAATTACAGACCTGAAAAATCAGGTCTGTTTTTGTTTTTTATATATTACTTTTTCTTTTTGCCGAAAAAGCCTTTTTTGTCGTCCTCACCGAGTCTTGTGCCGTTAGTGCCGAGTTCCTTGGAAAGCTCAAGAATAAGCTGTTTCTGCTTCTCCGTTACCTTCTTGGGTATGTCGACAATTACTCTTACAAGCTCGTCGCCTCTGCCACGGTTATTAAGCGTCTGAATACCCTTGTTACGAAGCTTGAAAACATCACCCGACTGAGTGCCTGCGGGAACATTGTACTTGACCTTGCCGTCAATCGTGGGCACTTCAAGCTCACAGCCTAAAACCGCTTCGGGATAGCTTATATGCATTTCTACCCAGACATTATAGCCTTCTCTTTCAAAAATCGGGTGGGGTCTGACATTTACGATAACTCTTAAATCGCCTGCAGGACCGCCGTTTACACCCTTATTGCCCTGCCCTCTTGCATTGATAACCTGTCTGTCGTCAATACCTGCAGGAATACTGATTTCAATGCTCGACGGCTTTCTTACCCTGCCTGCGCCGTGGCACTTTTTACAGGGATTATCTATTACAGTACCTCTGCCGTTGCAACGGGAGCAGGTTTTCTGCGTCTGAATTACACCGAAGGGCGTTCTCTGCTGAGCCGTAACATGTCCGGAGCCGTGACAGTCGGGGCAGGTTTTTGCGCTCGTACCTGCGGCGCACCCGCTGCCGTGACATTCGTCACAGACATCTATTTTCATTGTTTCGACAGTTCTCTTGCAGCCCTTTGCGGCTTCCTCAAACGAAATAGTTACGCTCGCCTGAGTGTCCGAGCCTCTCTGCGGCGCATTGGGATTTGACCTTCCGCCGCCGAAGCCCCCGCCGAAAAAGCTTGAGAAGATGTCGCCGAGGTCAAAATCCATACCGCCGAAGCCTGCGCCGTAGCCGCCCTGACCTGCGCCGTAATTCGGGTCAACTCCCGCATGACCGAACTGGTCATAACGAGCTTTTTTCTCAGCATCGGAAAGCACCTCGTAAGCCTCGTTTGCTTCCTTGAATTTTTCCTCTGCCTGCTTATCGCCCGGATGCAAGTCGGGGTGATACTTCTTTGCAGTCTGTCTGTATGCCTTTTTTATTTCGTCCTCCGTGGCATTTCTGTCAACGCCGAGAACCTCATAGTAATCTCTTTTTTCTGCCATAAGTACACTCCGTAATCAAGAGTCAACGGTCAGGGGAAAACCCCTGACCTTTCACTTTAAAATTAGTTTTTGGGGTCCTCTACATCTGTGTAGTCAGCCTCATAGTAGCCGTCATCGCCCTTGTTTGCGCCAGCCTGTGCGCCGTCTGCGCCCTGCTGTGCCTGAGCCTGTGCAGCTGCCTGCTTGTAAAGCTCCTCTGATACCTTATAGAAGGACTTTGTAAGCTCTTCCTTCTTAGCCTTGATGTCATCAATATTATCTGTCTTCAAAGCTTCCTTGAGAGCGTCAATCTTTGTCTGAACATCATTCTTGTCAGCCTCGGAGAATTTGTCGCCGTTCTCGGAAATAATTTTTTCTGACTGATATACAAGCTGTTCAGCTTCATTCTTAGCGTCAACAGCTTCCTTCTGCTTCTTGTCCTGCTCAGCAAACTGCTCAGCTTCCTTAACAGCCTTTTCGATATCTTCTTTTGACATATTTGTTGAAGATGTTATAGAAATTGACTGCTCCTTCTGAGTGCCTAAATCCTTGGCTGATACATGAACAATGCCGTTTGCGTCTATATCAAAGGTAACCTCAATCTGCGGTACGCCTCTGGGTGCGGGCATAATGCCGTCAAGATGGAATACGCCGAGAGTTTTGTTATCCTTGGCAAATTCTCTTTCGCCCTGGAGAACATGAACCTCAACAGAGGTCTGATTATCTGCTGCGGTTGAGAAAATCTGGCTCTTCTTTGTAGGAATAGTTGTATTTCTCTCAATAATCTTTGTATTAACGCCGCCCATGGTTTCAATACCGAGTGAAAGCGGAGTAACATCAAGAAGAAGTATGCCCTCAACATCGCCGCCGAGAACGCCGCCCTGAATTGCTGCGCCTACTGCAACACATTCGTCGGGGTTTATGCCCTTGAAAGGCTCTTTGCCCGTGAAGTTCTTGATAGCCTCCTGAACTGCGGGAATTCTTGAAGAACCGCCTACCATAAGGATTTTGTTAAGGTCTGATGTCTTAAGTCCGGAGTCCGAAAGAGCCTGACGGACAGGACCCATTGTAGCTTCAACAAGGTCTGCTGTCATCTCGTTGAACTTTGCTCTTGTAAGAGTTGTTTCGAGGTGCTTGGGGCCTGTTGCGTCTGCTGTGATGAAGGGAAGTGAGATGTTTGAGGTTGTTACGCCTGAAAGCTCAATCTTTGCTTTTTCTGCGGCTTCCTTTAATCTCTGCATTGCCATTTTGTCTGAACGCAGGTCAATGCCCTGTTCCTTTTTGAATTCGTCTGCAAGCCAGTCGATAATTCTCTGGTCAAAATCGTCGCCGCCGAGGTGGTTGTTACCTGCTGTTGCAAGAACCTCCTGAACGCCGTCGCCCATTTCGATAATTGAAACATCGAATGTGCCGCCGCCGAGGTCATAAACCATAACCTTCTGGTCGTCTTCCTTATCAATACCGTATGCAAGAGCTGCAGCTGTCGGCTCGTTGATAATTCTCTTAACCTCAAGACCTGCAATCTTACCTGCGTCCTTTGTAGCCTGACGCTGTGAGTCTGTGAAATATGCGGGTACTGTGATTACAGCCTCGGTAACCTTTGAGCCGAGATATGCTTCTGCGTCGCCCTTCAGCTTTGAAAGTATCATAGCTGAAATTTCCTGCGGTGTATAAGCCTTATCGTCAATATTTACCTTGTAATCGGAACCCATGTGTCTTTTGATTGAAGAAACTGTTCTGTCGGGGTTGGTTATAGCCTGACGCTTTGCAACCTGACCTACCATTCTTTCATTTGACTTTGAGAAAGCAACAACACTCGGTGTTGTTCTTGCACCCTCAGCGTTAGCGATAACAACAGGCTCGCCGCCCTCGATTACTGCTACGCATGAATTTGTTGTACCTAAGTCAATACCTATTACTTTTCCCATAATATTTACCTCCGTAAGATTATTTATAAGTTTATTTTTTTATTTTAATTCGCAACCTTGACCATTGCAGGCCGCAAAATTCTGTCGCCTAATCTGTAACCCTTTGAGAATACATCAACAACGGTATTTTCTTTTTCGTTTTCATCCTCTATGTGCATTACCGCATTGTGTATGTTCGGGTCAAATTCGTCTCCCTTTTCGCCGAAGGCTTCAACGCCGAGCTTTGCGAAGATGTCATTGAACTGACCGAAAATCATATCAATTCCCTTCTGATAATCTTCAAGCGAAGCGTCCTTGTTGCTGACCGCCCTCTCGAAATTGTCCATAACAGGCAGCAGCTCTGCAAGTACAGACGCCTTTGAATCTCCGAACGCCGCTTCCTTTTCCTTTTGCGAGCGTTTGCGGAAATTGTCATACTCTGCAAGCGTGCGAAGGAATTTGTCGTTTGCTTCCTTCAAAAGCTGTTCCGCCTTTTCAAGAGCTGTCGGCTCCTTTTCTGCTTCAACAGTCTGTTCTGTTTCTGCCGCTTCGTTTTCAACAGCTTCGTTTTCAGGCTGTTTGTTTTCTTTTTCCTTCTTAGCCATTTTAATCCTCCATATTATCCGAAAGAATTATTCCGACAACATCCGTAAGGTATTTGATGCTCGGAATAAGCCTTGCATAATCAATTCTTGTAGGACCGATAATTCCTATTGAACCTTTGGCGTTGCCGCCTATGGAATAGCGTGAAAAAATCATTGTGGAGTTTTGCAGCTCCTTGAAAATGTTTTCGTTGCCTATTACCACGCTTGGCGCTGCGCCGACATTTTTGTCCGACGAGTCAAATATTGTGTTAAGCGGCTCGGAGCGTCTTAAAAACTCCATAAGCTCAAGCGCATTTGACTCAAATTCTTTATGCCCGAAAAGATTTGTCTGCCCTTTTAAAAGCATTTCTGTTTTTTCGGTCATTTTTGAAAGCTCAGCAAGAGCTACGAGCAACGGAGTCATTACCAATGCTTTTTCGCCTAACGAGAGGGCGAGAGTCTGAATTTTTGCTATTGTGATTTCTGCTGTCGGCTTGCCTACGAAATACTGCTTTGTGATGTTGTAAAACGCCTCCGCAATATCTATTGTAATTTCGGAATCGGTTCTGCAAACCTTTGTTTTGAGTATTCCGAACGAGGTTAGCATAACAACCATTGCAGTGTGAGTGCCGATTGGTACAAGCTCAATTCTTTTGACAACTGCCTCTGAATCTGCTGGTGTTGTCGATATAGCGGCGCAGTTTGTGAGGTCCGCAAGTATATTGCCTGCCGTTTCAAGCACCGACTGAGGCTCACCTGCCGCCTCTTTAAGCTTATGGTTAATTATATTCTTCTCAGCAGGCGACATATCATAAGCCGTCATAAGATTTTCAACATAATAACGGTAACCCTTTGTCGAGGGAATCCTGCCTGCCGAGGTGTGAGGCTGCTCAAGGTAGCCCATCTCTATAAGGTCAGCCATTTCGTTGCGCACGGTAGCCGAAGAAACCGAAAAGCCGAGCGTGTCAACCAAAGCCTTTGAGCCGACAGGCTCACCGGTCTGAATATACCGTTCAACTATGGCGGCAAGTATTTTATTTTTTCTCTCGGTCATTTCCAATTTTCGCACCGCCTTTACTGACCTTTATCGGATTTAGCACCGTTTAGCACTCTTGACTCCCGAGTGCTAACATAATCAATTTTAATTATATTTTTGCATTTTGTCAAGTTATTATTCCCAAATATTTG
>ONBD01000027.1 GCA_900315985.1 uncultured Eubacteriales bacterium
TTTCAACCGCCCTACTACCTTTGAGAGCAAACTTCGTTGTAGGGGCGATTCACGAATCGCCCGTATAGGTTCTCCGTCAAACAGCAGCAACAAATGAATGTGATTTGGCATTATTATATAATTAACAACTTTTACCGCCGAATAATTATTTGGTATTTGCTTAATATACTTATCACAAATTTTTCCGTTTTTGTTTAAGCTTATACACTTGTCTTTAGTAAAGCGCACGGGCGATTCGTGAATCGCCCCTACATTATATCTGCCAAACAACTACTTTTTGCTGTCCGTACATATGGTTACGAAATATGCACCGTTTTGAGAATAATCATATTTTTCTAACCGCAAGCTTTTTCGTTTCGGATAATCCCTGTTCATTTTTATTTCGCAAAATAATTTTTAATTCTCTCCACAGCCTTTTTGGTGTTTTCGGTTGAGCCGAAAGCGGTCAGGCGGAAATAACCTTCGCCTGCGGGACCGAAGCCCTCGCCGGGTGTGCCGACAACCTGAAGCTCGTTGAGAAGCAGGTCAAAAAATTCCCAGCTGCCCATCCCGTCGGGTGTTTTAAGCCATACATAAGGCGAATTTTTTGCGCCGTAAACCTCAAAACCGCAGGAGGCAAGACCGTCATAAATAATTTTTGCATTGTTCTGATAGTAAGCAAGTATATCCTTAATCTGCTTTTTGCCCTCGTCGGAATAAACCGCTTCGGCAGCTCTCTGGGTAATGTACGAAACACCGTTGAATTTTGTTGCCTGGCGTCTTGCCCAGAGCTTATTGAGTTCAACCTCACCCATTTTCAGCTCGTGAGGAACAACGGTATAACCGCATCTTACGCCCGTAAAGCCTGCCGTCTTTGAAAAGCTTCTGAATTCAATAGCGCAGGTCTTTGCACCGTCAATTTCATAAATTGAATGAGGTACATTTTCTTCGTTTACAAATGCTTCATAAGCCGAATCGTAAAGAATTACAGCCTTATTTTCATTTGCATAGTCAACCCATTTTTTAAGGTAATCCTTAGTAATTGCCATACCTGTCGGATTGTTCGGGAAACATAGATAAATTATATCTACCCGCTCATCGGGAATCTGCGGAAGAAAATTATTTTCAGCAAGACAGGGCATATAATAAATGTTTGACCACTTGCCGTCTGCCTTGTCGCCTGACCTGCCCGACATAACATTTGTGTCAACATAAACGGGATAAACGGGGTCGCAGATTGCAACCTTGTTGTCAAGCGAGAAAATATCGCCTATATTGCCCGTGTCGCTCTTTGCGCCGTCTGAAACAAAGATTTCGGAAATGTCAAGGTCTATTCCCCTCGCCTTATAATCATTATCGTTAATGGCGTTAAGAAGAAAATCATAACCGTACTCGGGCGGATAACCCCTGAAGGTTTCTGCCTTTGACATTTCATCAACAGCCTTGTGCATAGCCTCAATGCAGGCAGGCGCAAGCGGAAGTGTAACATCACCGATACCGAGTCTTATAATATTTTTTGCCTTTTCGGGATAACTTTCCGAATATTCACGAACCTTTTTTGCAATGTTTGAAAAAAGATAGCTTGATTCAATTTTCAAAAAGTTTTCATTGATTTTCATTGTGTTCACCTCTGTATTTTTACTCGTCAATTTCGCCTGTGCAGACCGTCTGTGCAGGACCTGTCATATAGACCTCGCCCGACTGAGTCCATTTAATAAACAGCGTGCCGCCAAGCAAGTTGACCTTTATTTCCTTATCTCTTTCACAGCAGCCGTTGAGTACGGAAGCGACTACGGCGGCGCAGGCACCTGTTCCGCAGGCAAGCGTTTCGCCCGAGCCACGCTCCCAGACTCTCATATCCATTTCGGTAGGACTGACTATGTGAATAAACTCCGTATTTATTCTCTCAGGGAACATTGGATGATTTTCAAAATCGGGTCCGATTTTTTCCAGATTGAGTGTTTTGACATCATCAACATATAAAATGCAATGAGGATTTCCCATTGAAACGCAGGTTACGCTGTAATCGTTTTCGCCGATAGACAATTTTTTACTAACAACTGTATCACCCTCAAATTTTGTGGGTATCTCCTCTGCTTTTAAAATGGGATTTCCCATATTTACGGTTGCGGCAACTGCCTTGTCGCCCTCAATTTTAAGCTTTATGTACTTAATTCCGCTTAAAGTTTCGATTGCGACCTCATCCTTGTCAGTCATTTTGTTGTCATAAACGAATTTTGCAACACAGCGGATGCCGTTACCGCACATTTTGCCCTGCGAGCCGTCGGCATTATACATATCCATTTTAAAATCCGCCTTGTCGCTCGGGTCAATAACTATAAGTCCGTCAGAGCCTATGCCGAAATGTCTGTCGCTGACCTTAACGGAAAAAGCTGAACGGTCCTTGATTTTTTCTTCAAAGCCGTTGACATAGATGTAGTCATTACCTGCGCCGTGCATTTTAGTGAATTTCATTGTGTTCATCCCCTATAATTGCTGCAAGCTCAACCATTTTGAGCCCTGTTTCCATACTTCTTCGCTGCAAAAGCTTATGCGCTTCCTGCTCTGAAATATGATGCCTGTTCATAAGAACTTTTTTAGCTTCTCTGAGAATTTCGCTTTCGCCCTCGCTTCTTTTTGCCGACTGCGTGTTTTTTTGGGCAGAAGTTGCAGCAAGCAGCTTAACCGTGTCAAGAAATTCAGCACGGTCAAGCGGCATATAGAGCGTAACGAGATTGCTCATATACACTGTCTGCGGCTCGCCCGAGGGTAAAAGCAGAACAATATCATAGCCTGAAGGCAGGCATTGAGCAAGATACACGGCAGACATATCGTTAAGTCTGCCCAGCACAAGAAGGGCGTCACAATGATAGCTTGCATAGGCAAGAATATCTCTGCCTGTTGTAAGCACCTTGTTCACAAAAAGCTGACCGCCCTGTAAAATTGTCTTAACATGCTCAGCCGCCCTGGCGTTTGCCGAGGCTACAATAATTTCTCTCAAATTCCGCCGCCTCAGAAGCTAAAGCTGTATGTACTGAGGCTGTGCCTCCATTCAGTTTATTTATAAATCGGATATTTGTCGCAGATTTCGGTTACGCCCTGTCTGATGAAATCAGCCTTAGCATCAAAATCAGTTGCGGCAAGATAAATAAAGTCTGCGATCTTCTCCATTTCCTCTTTGCCGAAGCCTCTTGTGGTAACGGCAGGAGTGCCGAGTCTGATTCCGCTTGTAACAAACGGCTTCTCGGGGTCGTTGGGAATTGCATTTTTGTTGGCTGTAATGTATACCTTGTCCAGCCTCTGCTCAAGCTCTTTGCCCGTAATGCCCGTCGAGCGCAAATCAACAAGTATAAGGTGATTGTCACTGCCGCCCGAAACAAGATTTATGCCCTTTGAAAGCAAACCGTTTGCGAGTGTTTTGCAGTTATCAATAACGCCCTGCTGATAAGCCTTGAATTCCGGCTTTAATGCCTCGCCGAAGCAGACTGCCTTACCTGCAATTACATGCATAAGCGGGCCGCCCTGTGTTCCCGGGAAAATTGCCTTGTCGATTTTCTTTGCAATTTCCTCGTCATTTGTAAGTATAAGACCGCCTCTCGGACCTCTTAAGGTCTTGTGAGTTGTGGTGGTAACTACATCTGCATAAGGCACGGGTGACGGATGAAGCCCTGCGGCGATAAGGCCTGCAATGTGAGCCATATCAACCATAAAGTATGCGCCGACCTCTTTTGCAATTTCGGAAATACGCTTGAAATCAATTATTCTTGCGTATGCAGATGCGCCTGCAACTATAAGCTTCGGTTTACATTCCTTAGCTTTTCTTTCAAATTCGTCATAATCAATATAACCGTTTTCATTAACACCGTAAGGAACAAAATTAAAATATTTACCCGACATATTTACGGGACTGCCGTGTGTAAGATGACCGCCCTCGGCAAGATTCATACCCATAACGGTATCGCCTAAATTGATAAGCGCAAAATAAGCCGCCATATTTGCCTGTGCGCCCGAATGAGGCTGAACATTTGCAAACTTTGCGCCGAAAAGCTGCTTTGCCCTGTCTCTTGCAATGTCCTCAACAATATCAACACATTCACAGCCGCCGTAGTAACGGTGCGCAGGATAACCTTCGGCATATTTGTTTGTAAGCACGCTGCCCATAGCCGCCATAACAGCAGGTGAAACTATGTTTTCGCTTGCAATAAGCTCAATATTTCTCTGCTGACGGGCAAACTCCTTTTTCATTGCCTCGCCTACCTCGGCGTCATAGCTTGAAACAAAATCAAGCGAGTCTAAAACATTGTACATTTTTTTGCTCCTTACCTTTAATTATAACTTACCTATTTTACCTTAAAAATTATACCATTATACAGCAATGCAATTCAATAGTTAAAAACGAAAAAACACCCGCATATTTGCAGGTGTTTTTAGTTATTTTAGTTAGATAATACTTCATCTATAACGCTTTCCATTGCCTTGGTGTCAACAAGCTCCACAGCACCCTTGTCTACAAGCTGTGCGGTCTTCGGCTCAATGGGCAGCTGTGCGAGCACAGGCACGCCAAGCTCCTTTGCAACCTCTTCTGCCTTGCTGTCGCCGAAAAGATAATGCTTATTATGACAGTCGGGGCACTCAAAATAGCTCATATTTTCAACAATTCCGAGTACGGGAATGTTCATAAGCTTAGCCATATTATATGCCTTTTTAACAATCATTGTTACAAGGTCCTGGGGTGTGGTAACAATAATAATTCCGTCAAGCGGAAGGCACTGAAATACCGTCAGCGGAACATCGCCTGTTCCGGGAGGCATATCGACAAACATACAGTCGACATCGCCCCACATAACCTCCTGCCAGAACTGATTTATAACGCCCGAAATAACGGGACCCCTCCATACAACAGGAGCGTCCTCTTTTTCAAGTAACAGATTTACACTCATAATTCTAATGCCGAGCTTGCTGTCGACAGGGAAAAGTCCCTGCTCTGTGCCCTCTGCCCTCTCGTGAATACCGAACGCCTTGGGAATTGACGGGCCTGTAACATCAGCGTCAAGAATTGCTGTCTGATACCCCTTTGTCTGAGCCGCAACCGCAAGAAGCGAGGTAACGGTGCTTTTACCTACGCCGCCCTTGCCGCTTACAACGCCTATTACCTTTTTAACATTGCTGTACTCATTCTGCGCTAAGCGCATATCCCTTTTCTCCTCACTGCACTTTGAAGCGCAGCTTGAGCAATCGTGATTACAACCACTCATAAATAATCTCCTTGCTATATATTTAATCTTTATTTTTATTCTCTCTCAGATTTTTAAAAAAATCACTTAAAACATCAGCGCACTCTTTTTCGAGAATACCGCCGTGAATTTCAGGCTTGTGGGTAAACGGAAAATCAAACATTTTCATCACAGAGCAAATTGCGCCGTTTTTTGCGTCGTAAGCTCCGAAACTTACCCTTTTAAGCCTTGAATTTATAATTGCGCCTGCACACATAGGACAAGGCTCGAGAGTAACAAAAATTTCACACTCCCAGAGCCTCCAGCCGCCAAGCTTTTTGCAGGCGTTATTTATAGCTTCAATTTCCGCATGACAAAGGGCATTTTTTTCTTTTTCCCTGCGGTTTCTGCCGTATGAAACAACCTCGCCGTTTCTTACAACAACTGCGCCGACGGGCACCTCGCCCTCCTCTGCGGAAAGCCTCGCCTGCTCTAAAGCAAGACGCATAAAATCAATACTTTCCATCAGCCTATATACATTGCTGTTTCAACAGCATAAACAATGATTGCCACAATTGCCGGTATGTTAAAAATAAGAGCCGACGCTTTTTCACTGTTTTTGAAATAGGTTATTTCGCCTTTTGAAAAACAGCTGAACATATTGCGGTTTTTTCCGAAATAAATCACGGCGCAGATAATAGCAAGTACAAAAACAACCGCATAAAAAGCTGTCATTATAATTGTAGCCTGCATCTCTGAAAAATTGTCAGCAAGCGAAAGGGAAAGAATTGCCATTGAATTGTTAAGAAAATGAATAATAATTCCCGTCCACATGGTGCCGGTTTTAATTACAGCATAGCCTATGGCAAGACCTGCTATAAATGCAAAAGGTATCTGTATCATATTGCCGTGCATTAAAGCAAAAACAGCAGATGACGCCACTACTGCAAAGGCGTCGCCGTAACGGCGAAGCGACTGCATAACCACGCCCCTGATTGCAAACTCCTCAATAAAAGCAGGTACAAAGGCTGTCTGTAACAGCGACATTCCTATTCCCATAGGACTTGTATAGCTCGAGCCGTCATCAGGCTGTGAAAACTCTACGCCGAAGATTGCATCAACAAAAGTTGCAAAAAGACCCGTAGCAAAGCTGCCGAGAATACAAACCGCAAGACCTAAGGGTAAAAGCAGCAGGAAATCCTTTTTATCATACGGTGAGCCAAGCGGAATTCCGCCTGCAAAGCCTCTCTTTTTAAGGTAAAAGTAGACTGCAGCAAACGGTCCGCCGAGCATAAGTATGGTAATAACCGTATTCATTGAATTAGCAACCGCTGAATTGTTGGTGTATTCATTTAAGAGTGTCGTATTCCGACTCAGCAGCAGACCGAAAACCGTGCTGAGCACGGCAAACAGTATAACTGCAACGGCAAAGGATTTACCCAGCGTTGAAATGCGCCTTTTTTCGTTTGCCTTCATAAATACGGGGTTTGGAGTCTGATAATTATAAGGGTACCCGTTGTTCATTTGGTAATTATTATAATTATTTGGTGGCGGATAATAATTCATACTTTGTTCCTTTACATTTTTTTATGAATATATCACTCAATGGTTAATAAACTGTTACAAAAATAGTAATAAATATGGAATTTTATTACTCTTCGCTTTCAGCCTCCGTTGAATTGCCCTCTTCATCGGGGGCTTCAACATCTGCTGTGTCCTCGTCGCTTTCATGCTCTGCAAGTGAGAAGGCAACAACCTTTTCGCCCTGAGAAACACGCATTACCCTTACACCCTTTGAAGTTCTTGAGAAGGTAGAAATGTCGGTAGCTTTAATTCTTATAATGATACCGTCAGAGGCAATTATAATGATGTCCTGATCATCGTCAATCATTGAAACAGCCGTAACATCGCCGTAAAGCTCGGTCTTGTAGTTGGTAATACCCTTACCGCCTCTGTTCTGAATACGGTAATTGTCAATTTCACTTCTTCTGCCGAAGCCTGTTTCGGAAATTGTAAGCACCTTTTTACCCTCTTCGAGTATGCACATTCCCGTAACCTCGTCGCCCTTGCGAAGTGTAATTGCCTTAACGCCTCTTGCGGTTCTGCCTATAACTCTTGCGTCGCTCTCGTTGAAGGTTATTGCAAAGCCCTTCTTGGTAGCAACCATAATCTTCTTTGTGCCGTCTGTCAGAGCAACCCAGTCAAGCTCGTCGCCCTCATCAAGATTTATTGCAAGTATGCCGTTTTTACGGATGTTTTTATAAGCATTAAGAGGTGTTCTCTTAATAATGCCGCCTCTTGTGAGCATGCAAAGATAATAGCTTTCCTCCTCGTTGAAGTCGGGAACTCTTATCATTGCTGTAACCTTTTCCTCCGAAGTAACGGGAAGAATGTTAACTATATTCATACCCTTTGAGTTTCTGCTTCCCTCGGGGATTTCGTAACCCTTAAGTCTGTAAACCTTGCCAAGCGAGGTAAAGAACATAATGTAATCGTGTGAGGAGCAGGTGAACATTGTTTCAGCGTAGTCCTCTTCACGCCTGGTCATACCTCTTATGCCCTTGCCGCCTCTGCGCTGGCTCTGATAAGTTGCGACAGGCTGACGCTTGATGTAACCCATCTTTGTGAGGGTGTAAACACAGTCCTCTTCGGGAATAAGGTCCTCAATATCAACCTCGCCGCTGACATTGACAATCTCTGTTTTTCTCTCGTCGCCGAATTTGTCGCCGATTGCAGTAAGCTCTGTCTTAACAATTTCCTTGATTTTATGCTCTGAGCCTAAAATTTCAAGATATTCTTCAATCTTGCGCTTCAATTCGTCACGCTCAGCAATGATTTTATTGATTTCAAGACCTGCCAACTGACCTAACTGGAAGTTAACGATGGCAGTTGCCTGCGGGTCGTCAAAATCAAACTTGTCCATAATTGCCTGCTTGGCTTCAGCCTTGCCGCCCTTGCACGCACGGATTGTAGCAATAATATCGTCAACAATATCAATGGCACGGGCAAGACCCTCTAAAATATGCTCTCTTGCCTGAGCTTTGTTCAAGTCGTATCTTGTTCTTCTTGTGATGATTTCGCACTGGAAATTGATGTACTGCTCAAGAATTTCCTTTAAGGTGAGAATTTTCGGCTCGCCGTTTACAAGCGCAAGCTGAATTATGCCGTAGGAAATCTGCAGCTGCGTCATCTGATAAAGCTGATTAAGAATAACCTGTGGGTTAGCGTCACGCTTTAAGTCGATAACAATTCTGATACCGCCGCCACGCTGTGAGGAATAGTCGTTGACATCAGCCATGCCCTCAATTTTCTTGTCCTTGTGTAAATCGGCAATACTTTCAATAAGTCTTGCCTTGTTTACCTGATAAGGAAGCTCGGTAATTATAATCTGAAATCTGCCGCTTTTTTCATTTTCGACAATTTCTGCCCTGCCACGAAGGGTGATTTTACCTCTGCCCGTAGCATAAGCCGCACGGATACCTGCCCTGCCCATAATAATTCCCTGAGTCGGGAAATCGGGTCCTTTAATGTGCTCCATAAGCTCCTCAAGAGAAGCATCGGGGTTGTCAATAAGAGTGCAGATGCCGTCTATTACCTCGCCCATATTGTGAGGCGGAATATTTGTAGCCATACCGACAGCAATACCCGTTGAACCGTTAACAAGAAGATTCGGGTATCTTGACGGAAGAACTGTCGGCTCTTTAAGTCTGTCATCATAGTTTGTTGTAAAATCAACCGTGTCCTTGTCAATGTTTGTAAGCATTTCAAGGGCAATTTTTGACATTCTTGACTCTGTGTAACGGTATGCAGCAGGCGGGTCGCCGTCTATTGAACCGAAGTTGCCGTGACCGTCAACAAGAATGTACCTCATAGAGAAGGTCTGGGCAAGTCTTACCATTGCATCATAAACAGATGCGTCGCCGTGCGGATGATATCTGCCCAGAACAGAACCTACCGTGTCAGCGCACTTACGGTATGCCTTGTCGGGATAAAGTCCGTTTTCAAACATAGTGTAAAGAATTCGTCTGTGAACGGGCTTTAAGCCGTCTCTTACATCGGGAAGCGCACGGGAGGTTATAACCGACATTGAATAGTCAAGGAATGAACCTCGCATTTCGCTGTTGATTTCAACATTTTTAATATTTTGCATTTCAAGCGGAACATAGTCGCCTAAATTATGATTATGTGTTTTTTTGTCTGCCATTATGTTACCTCTTTAAATTATATGTCAAGATTTTTAACATACTTTGCATTTTTCTCAATAAATTCTCTTCTTGGCTCAACCTTGTCGCCCATAAGAATTGAGAAGGTTTCGTCAGCCTCCATAGCGTCCTCAAGAGTAACACGGAGCATTATTCTTGATGCGGGGTCCATGGTTGTTTCCCAAAGCTGCTCGGGGTCCATTTCACCAAGACCTTTGTAGCGCTGAACATCGCATTTGTCGCCCATTTCCGAAAGCAGCCTGTCCCTCTCGTCATCAGAATAAGCATAAGCCTGCTGCTTACCCTTTGAAATTTTGAAAAGCGGCGGCTGAGCTATATAAATATAACCCTCGTCAATAAGCGGACGCATATATCTGAAAAAGAAAGTAAGCAAAAGCGTTCTGATGTGCTGACCGTCAACATCGGCATCCGCCATGATAACTATTTTGTGATAACGGATTTTTTCTATATCGAATTCGTCGCCTATGCCCGTACCTAAAGCAAGTACAACGGGAGTAAGCTTGTCATTGCCTATTACTTTGTCAATTCTTGCTTTTTCAACATTAAGCATTTTGCCCCAAAGCGGAAGAATTGCCTGAATTCTGTTATCTCTGCCCTCTTTTGCAGAACCGCCCGCAGAATCTCCCTCGACGATAAACAGCTCTGTGTTTTCGGGGTTTTTATCTATACAGTCTGCAAGCTTACCGGGAAGTGAATTACCCTCAAAAGCAGACTTTCTTCTTGCGGAATCCCTTGCTTTTCTTGCGGCCTCTCTTGCACGGGAAGCGTCAAGAGCTTTTGAGAAGATGTTTCTTGCTACCTGAGGATTTTCCTCAAAATAGGTCATCATCTTTTCATAAAGCATTTTATTTACAAGACCGCGCATCTCGGTATTTCCGAGTTTGCCTTTTGTCTGTCCTTCAAATTCCGCTTCGGTAAGCTTAACGCTTATAACCACCGTCAGACCTTCACGGACATCATCGCCCGAAAGATTTTTATCGTTGTCCTTTAACAGCTTGAATTTTCTGCCGTAATCGTTAAATACCTTAGTAAGCGCAGTTTTAAAACCGTCCTCATGAGTACCGCCGTCAATAGTGCGGACATTATTTGCAAAGGACAGTATTATTTCGTTATAGCCGTCATTATAAGAAATTGCAACCTCAGCGCTTCTGTCGCCCTGTACGGTTGAAAAATGTAAAATTTCATCATGAATAGGTGTTAAGCCTCTTGATGTATTTATAAAATCAACGAAGCTTCTTATACCGCCCTCATAGCAGTATACCTCTTCAACAATATTTTCGGGATCTCTCTCGTCAGTAAGTGTGATTTTAAGACCTGCATTCAAAAATGCCTGTTCTCTTAATCTTCTCTGTAAAACCTCAAATTCATAAACCGTGGTTTCTTCAAAAATTTCAGGGTCTGCCTTAAACTTTATAAAAGTACCTGTTTCGTCTGTGTCGCCTATAATATCAAGGTCAGAGGCAATTTCACCTCTCTCAAAACGCTGTTTATAAATATGACCGTTCTGGCTTACCTCAACCTCAAACCACTCTGAAAGTGCGTTAACAACAGATGAGCCAACGCCGTGCAAGCCGCCTGAAACCTTATAGCCTGAGCCGCCGAATTTACCGCCTGCGTGAAGCACTGTAAGAACAACGGTTACCGCAGGCAAGCCCTCTTCTTCATTGATACCAACGGGAATGCCTCGTCCGTTATCTCTTACGGTAATTATGTCGCCCGGCAGCATTTTAACTTCAATATGAGTACAGTAGCCTGCAAGCGCTTCGTCAATAGAGTTATCGACAATTTCGTAAACCAGATGATGAAGTCCCTTAGGTCCCGTCGAACCGATATACATACCGGGGCGTTTTCTTACAGCTTCAAGTCCTTTTAAAACCTGAATCTGATCCGCACCGTATTCTTCGGTAACGACAGTATTCATAATTTCTTCTTCCTGAACATTTTTGATTTGTTCGTCCATATTTTCCTCCGTGTATTAAATGCGTATAGCAATTCGTACAGTTTTATTTTTCAAGTCTTTTATATATCGTCGAAGTGTTAAGCGAAGAAATATAAATTTTTCTCTTTTCTTTTTCAACGCAGACTATAAACGATTTCGGTAAGTCAAACGAAACAGTTTCAACTGCATTTTCCTTTTGCGCAAAATTAAGATATTCTCTTGTTGCCTTATTGACAGTTGTGTTATCAAGGTCAAATACGCCTAAAATATTTTCTGCTTTTATAAAGCTTTCTTTACCTATCTGTAAATACATTAAACAAGACATCCTTTTTCAATGTGGAAGGTTTTACCCTCGCACATCCGAAGCACATTTGCAGGGTCACAGCAGGTTATGAATACCTGCCTGCCGTTTATATGATTTAAAATGTAATCCTGCCGTTTAATATCAAGCTCGCTCATAACATCGTCAAGCAGAATAACAGGCTCTTCCCCTGTTACTTTTTCAATAATATTTGCTTCGCTTAATTTAAGAGCCAGAGCGCAGCTTCTTTTTTGACCCTGTGAGCCGAATTTTCTTGCAGACAAACCGTTTATTTTAATTTCAAGGTCATCTCTCTGCGGACCTATGCCTGTTATTTTATTAAAGATATCATCCCGTCTGGTTTCTCTGAGCTTATTTTTTAAGAATTCCTTTATTTCATAAGGGTCTTCTACATATAAACCCGTATTATTTACATACTCAACAGTCAGATTTTCTTTGCCGTCTGAAATACCGAAATATATTTCATTTGCATTTTCCGACAGCAGACGGGAATATTTTATTCTTTCAAAAACAACTGCAGCACCGTATGAAGAAAGTCTTTCATCCCATATATCAAGGGTGTCATATAATTCAGAATGATACTGAATATCCTTTAAAAGCGCATTTCTCTGCTCCAGAGTATGTTTATATCTTGCAAGACCCTTTGCATAATTAGGCTTAAGCTGACACAAGGCTGTATCAAGAAAGCTTCTTCTGAAAACAGGTCCGTCCTGAATTAAAGACAAATGCGACGGTGAAAATATAACTGCGTAAAATTCACCTATCAGCTCTGCGGGACTTTTTAAATCAATACCGTTTTTCTGAGCATTTCTTTTTTTATCAATAATAATCTGAGCCGTCTGCTCCCTGCCGAATGCAAAATACTCAATTTTATTTTTTGAAAAATCCTGTTCAAAACGCAGAAGCTCGGAATCTTTTTTTGTGCGAAAGCTTTTACAGCCCGTAAAAAGCCATATACTCTCAAGTAAATTTGTTTTACCCTGAGCATTTTCGCCGAAAATTATATTAACATTCTTTGAAGGTTCAATTTCTATATAATTTATATTTCTGTAATCGGTAACCGAAAGTCTGTTAATAAACATAATTATTCCTTAAACAACTTCAAAAACAGTATTTTTATATTCAAAGCTGTCGCCCTTGTGAAGTTTCTTACCTCTTTGCAGGCAAACCTCTGAATTTACTTTTATTTCACCGTCTGAAATAAGCATTTTGGCAATTCCGCCTGTCTGAACAATGTCTGCAAGCTTCAAAGCAGAATCCAATCTTATAAAATCGGTGGTTATTTTAATTTCTTTTTTCTCTTTTTTTGCAATGTGAGCAGTAATTCTTTTTTTTATCATTTCAGTTTTACCGGTAAAATGAGGAATAAAAAGCTGTTACCCTCTTTTGGCTCAATAATAATAGGAAGAACAGGGCTTGCAAGTTTAATTTTTACTTCATCAGTATCGCAAACCTTTAATGCGTCAAGTAAAAATCTGTTATTAAAGCCGATTTCAATTCTGTTACCTTTTATCTGAGCAGGAATTTTATCATTTGCGCTGCCTAAAGTTGTAATTGCAGATGTTCTTATTAAGCCGTCTTCAAAAATACAGCGAATAGGACTTTTCGCCCTGTCTGTAATAACAAGCGAAGTTCTTTCAATGCTGCTTATAAGCATTCTTGTATTAGCTTCAACAGTTGTTGTTTCATTTATTGAAACAGCAGACTTGTAATTTAAAAATTCGCCGTCGAGAAGTCTTGAAACAATAATATAATTATTTATTTCAAATACAATGTGTCTTTTACCTATATTCATTGCAACAGGCTCGTCGTCAATAACAAGCTTCATAATTTCATTAAGAGCTTTTTTAGGAACTACAAATACCTGCTCCTCGCCGATATAGTCAATTTCTTCATTTCTTATAGCAAGTCTGAAGCCGTCAACGGCAACAAGTCTTATCTGTCTGTCAGCTATTTCAAAACGGACGCCGGTATGAACAATTTTTGTATCATTTTCAGCTGCGGCAAAAACAGTTTTTCTTATCATATCCTTTAAAATGCCGCCTTTAACTACAATAGGAAAGCTTGAATTAACACTCGGAAGCTCAGGATATTCCTGAGAGCTTATACCTATAAGAGAAAATTCTGCGTCACCGCTTTTAATTTTAACAGTCATTCTCTCATCTGCTTCAACGCTTACAGTCGGAGCAGGAAGATTTCTTAAAATATCGCAAAGAATTTTTGCATTAAGTATAATACTGCCCTGTTTTTCAACCTTTGCCTGAGTAGATGTAATAACGCCTACCTCAAGGTCATAACCTGTAACCGTAACAGAGTTTTCGGTAGTAGTAATTAAAATACCCTCAATAGCAGGTATAGTTGACTTTGTGGAAACAGAGCGCTGAACATTTGAACATATTTCTGAAAACTTTTGAGTGTCGCAAATGAATTTCATATTTTTTCTCTCCTAAATAAAATAAATAAATATTATTAAATAGTAATATTAGTAGAGTCTTACTATTTTGTTTAAAAATGGAATTTTCTTTGAAACAGCTGATTTTCTGTAATAATTTTACTGTTTAAATGATGTTTAAAAAAATCAGTTTTTTTATTATAATTTAAAGATAAAAATTAACTGTTTAAAACTCGTATGTTTAAAATTAAAACTTGTTTAAAAATCCTGAACATTTTTAATTATATCTTCGACAGTCTTTTTAAACTGAAATTCGTTATCCATACGGTTTCTGATAATATCAATTGAGTGTTTTACGGTTGAATGAGTTTTGCCGCCGAAATATTTACCTATATCTTCAAGAGATGCACCTGTTATTTCTCTCATGATATACATTGAAATCTGACGGGCGTCCTTAATATTTTTATCTCTTTTATCGGACATTATATTTTCAACGGAAACGCCGTATGTATTGCCGACATTTTCAATAATTTTTGCATTTATAACCGAAACCGGCTGACTGTAGCTTGTAAGCTCTTTTATTGCGTCCTTTGCAATTTCGGGACTTGGCTTTACATTGTTAAGAGTGCAGATTGATTTAATTTTCTTAACAGCGCTTTCAAGCTGACGGACATTATTTTTAAGCTCGCTTGCAAGAAATTCTGCTATTTCGTCAGGCAATTCAAAAGAATACTGGTCAGCTTTATTTTTTATAATTGCAACTCTTGTTTCAAAATCCGGCGGCTGAATGTCTGCCATAAGACCCCATTCAAATCTCTGCTTCAGGCGTTCCTGAAGAATCTGAATTTCATTCGGAGGTCTGTCCGAGGTTAAAACAATCTGCTTACCGTATTCCGTAAGAGTATTGAAGGTGTGGAAAAATTCCTCCTCTGTCTGTTCTTTGCCTGCAATAAACTGAATATCATCAACTAAAAGAGCGTCAACATTTCTGTACTTGTTGTGAAATTCCTCTGTGTTTTTAATTCTGATGTAGTAAACAAGATCGTTAGTAAAATTTTCACTTGTTATGTAAACAATATTTGCCTGCGGATTATTTTTTCTCATCTCATTTTCAATAGCTTTTAAAAGATGAGTTTTGCCGAGTCCGGGTTTGCCGTAAATAAAAAGCGGATTATAGGATTTACCCGGTTCTTCGGCAACCTTTTTAGCAGCGGCATAAGCGTAATTATTTGATTTGCCTACAACGAAATTATCAAAATTATCGCCAACGGTTCTTGAGGACATCTTATTTTTAGCTGAATTTTCTTCAAGGTCCTCTTCTTTTATCTGTTCGAGTATAAATTCTATTTCAACCTCAAAGCCTACGACCTCGTTAAAAGCTTTATTTATGGTTTCGCTGTATTTCTTTTTTATAATAGGAAACAAAAATTCATTATTAACTGAAAGTACAACAGTTTGTCCGTCAAAAGATTTTAAAGAAATAGGACTGAACCAGAGCTTCAGAGCGCCTTCGTTGACATTGAGATTCTCAACCGAATAATTGCAGACTGCCTGCCACATATCCTGTAAGGATTCCATAACTACTCCCCTATTCAAAATTTGCTGTTTTATATAAAACCTAAATAAAATGTGATATTTTAAGTTTTATATAAAAATATAAGTTTTCGGCATAAAGCCGTAAAAATTAAAATATACGCCTAAAAAATCAAAATTATGACCACATAACATTTTAACACATAAAATTTAAGATTTCAACAGCGAATATATATTAAAATGGTATAAATTTATATATATATTATAATTAAATATATATAAAAGGTAAAAAAATTTTTTAAATAAAATAAATCGGAGTTTGGCGAGGTAATTGCATACTCGGTCTGAAATGAGTTCGTAGGGACAATCATCCTCGATTGTCCGTCAATGTCTGATGTAATTCAAGCGGGCGATTCGTGAATCGCCCCTACAGGTTTGTTATTCTTCCGCAATTATCAATTACCACGACAAGCTCAAATTTATAAAAACACTATACTACATTTTGATTTTTAAAATTTACAAAACACAATAAGTGGACATAAATTTAAAAATATCTGCAATCTGTTGATTTTTCTTGACTTTTATGGACATTTTATTATATAATATCTACTCGCAAGATTATTAAATGTGAAACGGAGGTAGTGTGATGAAAAGAACTTATCAGCCTAAAAAGCGTCATCGTCAGATGGAACACGGTTTCCGTAAGAGAATGTCTACAAGAAACGGCAGAAAAGTACTTGCCAGACGCAGAGCTAAGGGCAGAAAGCAGTTGTCTTACTAATTAAAGGTTAAAAAATTGAGTACGGTAACTTTAAATCGTAATTGTGATTTCAGACGCCTTTATTATAAGGGTAAATCCTATACAAATCCTGCACTGGTTATTTATGTAATGCCTAACGGTGCGGGAATTTGTCGTATAGGAATAACTGTAAGTAAAAAAATCGGAAATGCGGTTGAAAGAAACCGCTGTAAAAGAATTATCCGTGCAGCCTACCGTCAGGTGTTGCCGCAGATAAACGGTAATTTTGATTTTGTTTTTGTAGCAAGAAGTAAAACAAAATATTTAAAAAGCACACAGCTTGAACCGATTTTAACCGAATTACTACAAAAAGCGGGTGCCATTAAATGAAAAACTTTGTAATAAAGCTTATTAAGTTTTACAGAAGAAGAATTTCGCCGCTTTTTCCGCCTCAGTGTAAATATTATCCGACCTGCTCTCAGTATGCTGTTACGGCTATTGAGCGCTTTGGGCTTTTTAAGGGCGGTTTACTCGCAGTATGGCGCATTTTAAGGTGCAATCCCTTTTCAAACGGCGGTGTGGATTTAGTACCTGAAAAGAAAGAAAAAAATAAGTAAAGAAAATGCAAAAGGCATTTTTGTTCGGAGGAACATAAATGGCAAGATTTTATGAAATTTTAGGTATTCCGTTCGGCTTTGTAATTTCAATTTTCTATGCAGTAACGGGCAACTACCTGCTTTCAATTTTCTTTTTGATGGTAGTTGTAAAAATATGCCTTCTCCCCTCTTCAATCAAACAGCAAAAGAGCATGGCTATGCAACAGAGGTTGCAGCCCAAGCTCAGAAGAATAAGAGAAAAATACGGCAATGACCAGCAGAAAATTCAGCAGGAAACACAGGCTCTTTATCAGCAGGAGGGCTTTTCGGCTATGGGCGGCGGCTGTCTGCCGATGCTTATACAGTTCCCTGTTATGATTGGTCTTTATCAGGTTAACTATCATCCGTTCTCAATGGTTTTGAGAATTCCCACAGCTGTTGTTACAGCTCTTAAGGATGCAGTTATTCCTCTTATTACCGAAACAGAGGCAAAGTCAACCTTCCGTCTTGAGCTTTTTGCTTTACAGCATTGGAGCGAGATTGACAAGTCGGCTATTGCAGGTCTTACTGCAGAACACATTGACAAAATTGAAGCTTTTATGCAGAAGTTTACATTCTTCGGGCTTGACCTTGCTCAGAGTCCCGATTTTAAAAACTTCAGCATTTATTGGGCAATTCCGATAGTTTCCGGTATAGTTGCACTTGCGTCGAGCATTTATTCGCTTGTCCGCCAGAGAAAAACAAATCCCGAAATGGCAAAAAATCCGACGATGGGCTGTACTATGCTCATGATGCCCGCAATGCAGATTTATTTTGCATTCCTTTTCCCGATAAGCGTTGGTATTTATATCATAATGTCATCTGCTATGTCATTTTTACAGATGATTATACTTAACCATATCTATTCACCTAAAAAGGTGCTCGCAAAGGCAATGGTTGACGAAACGATTTACCGCCGTTCAAAAGAGGAAAACACAAAGAAAATTAACGAATTAAATAATGATTGATTTAAACAGTAGGTGTAATAATGTTAAAAGAATGTATTAAAACAGCCCCTACAATTGATGAGGCAAGGGCAGCCGCTCTTATAGAGCTTGGTTTGTCCGAGATGGACAATTTTTCAGTTGAGGTTTTACAGGCACCTGTAAAAAAGACTCTCGGTCTTTTCGGCGGCAAGCCCGCACAGGTTAAAATTACAGTTGAGGTTCCCGACGAGGTTAAGCCTGAAAAGGCACAGCCGGTTAAAGAAAACAAACCGAAAAAACAGCCTAAACCCGAAAAGGCAGAAAACAAGGCTGAAAAGGTAACTACTGCAGAAAAAATTGTTACGGTTATTTCAACCGAAGAGAAAAAAGCTTCATTGAAGCCCACAAATGAATTTGACGCAGCAGCCGAGTATTTAAAGAGTATTATTTTAGGTCTTGGCATGGAAAACTGCGAGGTTAAAACCTTTGCAGATGATGAGGATATTCTTTTTGAGGTTGAGTGCGGCGACGATTACGGTATTGTAATAGGCAGAAGAGGCGAAACACTTGACGCCATTCAGTACCTTGTAAGAATGATTGCAAACAAAGGAACTTCAGGCTATAAGAGAGTTTCGGTTAATATCGGCGATTACCGTGACAAGAGAGCCGCTGTTTTGGTTTCGCTTGCAAAGAAGAATGCACAGAGAGCTGTAAGAACAGGCAGAAATGTTACTCTTGAGCCTATGAATCCGTATGAGAGAAGAATTATTCATACTGCTGTTCAGGAGGTTAAGGGCGCAACATCTTATTCAGTTGGCGCAGACCTTGAAAGAAGAGTTATAATTGCTCCCGAAAATGCACCGAAGAGCAATTACAGCCGCAGGGACAGAAATGACAGAGGCAGAAGACCCAAGAGAGAGCCTTATGTTCCCGAGATTGCGGAAAACCGTGAAAAGAAGAGCGACTATTCAGGCGCTTCTCTTTACGGCAAAATCGAAGTAAAAAAGAGCGACGAGGAATAATTCCTTATAATCGGGTGGGGAGCTCCTCACCCGATTTATTTTTCATAAAAGGCGGTGAGAAAATGAGCACTATTGCTGCTATTTCTACGGGTCAGGCGGCAGGCGGCATCGGAATTGTCAGAATTTCGGGCGAAAACGCCTTGTCTGTAGCCGATAGAATTTTTGAAAGCGTATCAGGTATAAAATTAGAAAAACTGAAAGGCTACACAGCAGCCTTCGGAAAGGTAAAAGCAGACGGAAAATACCTTGACGAAGCAGTTGCGCTTGTTTTCAGAGCGCCTAAAAGCTATACAGGCGAGGATGTTGTTGAGATTTCCTGCCACGGCGGTTTGCTTGTTACCAAGCAGGTTTTAAGAGCGGCTCTGAGTAACGGCGCTGTTCCTGCCGAAGCAGGTGAATTTACCAAGAGGGCATTTTTAAACGGCAAAATGGATCTTACCGCCGCCGAGTCGGTTATGAATATTATTTCAGCTAAATCCGAGCAGGCACGAAGTGCGGCGCTTAATACGCTTGATGGCGCATTATATAAGAAAATTGCCGAAATATCTGCAACTCTCAAAAGAATTGCCGCACAGATGGCGGCGTGGGTGGATTACCCCGACGATGAAATTGAGGATTTGTCCGACGGTCAGCTTAAAAGTGCTTTAGAACAGGCTAAGGCTGATTTGAAACAGCTCATTGACCGTTTTGATATGGGGCAGATTATAATTGAGGGCGTTGAAACGGCAATTATAGGCAAGCCGAATGTCGGTAAATCAACCCTTATGAATATGCTCACGGGCTACGAA
Organism: uncultured Eubacteriales bacterium; assembly: GCA_900315985.1. Classification (GTDB taxonomy): domain Bacteria; phylum Bacillota; class Clostridia; order Oscillospirales; family Acutalibacteraceae; genus Fimenecus. The sequence continues at coordinate 19,712 of ONBD01000027.1, forward strand.
AAATCAATAGTTACTTCGGTTGCAGGCACTACAAGAGATATTGTTGAAGAGAGTATAAGTCTGGGTAATGTGGTATTACACCTTGCAGACACGGCAGGTCTGCATGACACAGAGGACACGGTTGAAAAAATAGGTGTTGACCGTACAGTTAAAAAGACGGACCGAGCTTCGCTTGTGCTTGCGGTTTTTGACGCATCACTCAAACTTGATAAAGAGGATTTGAAAATTATAGAGCTTTGCCGTGACAAAAACGCAATAGCCGTAATCAATAAAACAGACCTTAAACAAGAGCTTGACGCAGAAATAATAAACAAAAACTTTAAAAATGTTGTTTATATCTCCGCAAAATCACAGCAGGGTATAGAAGAGCTTGAAAAAACGATAGAAAAAATTCTCGGTACGGCTGATTTCGACACCTCGCAGGCAACTCTTATGAACGAAAGACAGCTCGCTTGCTGTCAGGAAGCATATAATAATATTTCAGAGGCTCTTACAGCTGTTGAAAACGGACTGACAAGGGACGCTGTGAATGTAAATATAGATATAGCTGTTGAAAATCTTGACATACTGACGGGAGAGAAGGCAACCGAAAGTATAGTAAATGAAATTTTCTCGCAATTCTGCGTAGGAAAGTAATAAATGTTTCATGTGGAACATTTTAAGATAAATCGGAGTTTGCGGAGGTAACATCATGGAACATGACTGCGGTTTCAATAAAGGAAAAAAGTGGTTTAGATACAGAGCTGCTGCAATTATTGTTGAAGACAACTGCGTGCTTTTTGCAGGAAATGAAACAGATGATTATTTTTATTCTATCGGCGGTGCGGTTTATATGGGCGAAACTGCAGAAGATGCCGTTAAAAGAGAAGTGCTTGAGGAAACCGGCGTTGAGTATGAAATTGACCGTCTTGCCGTGATTCACGAGAACTTCTTTTACGAAAAAGCCGGTACATTGAAAAACAGGGACTGCCATGAAATAGCTTTTTATTTTATGATGAAGCCAAGAGGCACAAAAGAGCTTAACAGCAATAGCTTTACGCAGGGCGTCAGAGAAACAATGCATTGGATTCCGATTGAGGACATTGATAAATACAGAGCGTACCCTTCGTTTATAAAGGAGTATCTGCAAAGTGAGCATTGCGGAATTGAGCATATCGTTACGGACGAAAGAGAATGATAATCGGAGTTTGTCGAGGTAATTACACACTCGGTCTGAAATGAGTTCGTAGGGCGGGGGTTTACTCCCGCCGTTAGTTCAGCACATAGCTTGGCGGCTGGAGCAAGCCCCAGCCCTACGGCTG
>ONBD01000015.1 GCA_900315985.1 uncultured Eubacteriales bacterium
GAGGGCAAGAGAGCTTTGATTGTCTGCTCGTTTGCAGATGAAACCATCACCTTCCACGCTCCCAAAGATTTTGATTTGACAAAGGGCAAGGTTGTGCTTTGCAACTACGATAATCCCGAGTCAAAGGCAGGCGTTTGCGCTTTAAAGCCTTACGAAGCAAGAGTTTATCTTTACGAATAATACACAGTAAAATACAGAACCGCAGTAGCAATGCTACTGCGGTTTTTTATAATTAAAGCAACTCTCTCAACTTATCAAGAAAAGCTTCTTCGCCGAAGGTGTTTATTTTAAAGAACAATGCCTGACTGCCTCCCGAAGCTATTGCCGACAGACAAACTCTGTCAGGCTCGGGCTCATACAGAGTAACGCTTAAGCTTACCCTGTTGCCGCCGACATAGCTGTACCTTTCAAACACCCTGACACTGCAGCGGGTACTGCCGTAAGCAAAATCGCTTGCGTCTTCAAGCGAAGCCGATACGCTTCCGCCTAAAATACCGTTTTCAATTCTGCTGAGTATTTCATTGAAATTACCGTTTAAAACAGTTTCAAGTTTTGCCATAAGTTACTCCTTATTCATATTCTACCGTCGCAGGCGGCTTTGAGGTTATATCATAGACTACTCTGTTTATTCCCCTTACCTCGTTAGTTATTCTGTTGGAAACACGGGCAAGGATGTCATATGGGATTCTTGCCCAGTCTGCCGTCATAAAGTTGTCGGTGGTTACTGCTCTGAGGATTATAATATCTTCATATGTTCTGTGGTCACCCATTACGCCTACCGATTTTGCATCGGGCAGGACTGCGAAAAACTGACTTAAATTTTCAGCATAACCGCATTTGTCCATTTCGTCACGGAGAACTGCGTCTGCGTCCTGAACAAGTCTGATTTTTTCAGCCGTAATTTCACCTAAAATTCTGACAGATAATCCCGGCCCCGGGAAAGGCTGACGCCACACAAGCTCTTTGGGTATTCCAAGCTTTTCGCCGACTGCCCGCACCTCATCCTTGAACAAATCCTTCAAAGGCTCAATAATACCGTCAAATTTAACCTCGTCAGGCATTGCAACCTTGTTATGATGTGTTTTAATTACTGACTGACCCGTGCCTTCGCCCTTGCCCGACTCAATTCTGTCGGGGTAAATAGTACCTTGAGCAAAAAAGCCCGTTGCATTTTCCTTTTTTATCTGCTCCCAGAACACATTGTAGAATTCCGTACCGACAATTCTTCTTTTTTCCTCGGGATCGGTAACGCCCTTAAGCTTGGACAGAAAATGTCCCTGACAGTTAACCCTGACAAAGTTCATATCAAACAGACTTGTGAAGGTTTTTTCAACAAAGTCGCCCTCGTCCTTACGCATAAGTCCGTGGTCGACAAAAACACAGGTGAGCTGATTGCCTACTGCACGGCTCAGAAGTCCTGCCGCAACAGACGAATCCACACCGCCCGAAAGGCCTAAAACAACCTTTTTGCCGCCTATCTGTTTTTTAAGCTGAGCTACGGTGTCATCTATGAAGGAATCCATCTGCCAGTCGCCGGTACAGCCGCAGATTTCATACAGAAAGTTATGCAAAAGCTGACTGCCGTACTCGGAGTGGGTAACCTCCGGGTGAAACTGCACTGCATAGATGTTTTTATTGCTGTCCTGCACAGCAGCACAGGGGCAGTTTTCGGTGTTTGCAATTATATCGAAGCCGTCGGGAGCTTTCGATATATAGTCGGTATGGCTCATCCATACGGTTGAAGCTTCGGGTATGTTCTTAAACAAAGGCGAAGATGAAATAACATTCAGCTTTACCATACCGTATTCCGAAACGGGAGCCGTGCTGACAGTGCCGCCCTGCATCCACGCTATAAGCTGACAGCCGTAGCAGATGCCCAAAACAGGTATGCCCAAATCAAGTATGCTTCTTGAATAATGCGGTGAGGACATATCAAAAACAGAATTCGGTCCGCCTGTAAAGATAATGCCCGAATACCCGTTTTTCTTAATCTCGTCAATGGGTGTTGTATAGGGCAAAATTTCGGCATAAACCTTGTTATCACGCACTCTGCGTGCGATAAGCTGATTGTACTGACCGCCGAAATCAAGCACAAGTATTTTTTGCATAAGTATTTCACCTCGCCTGAGAATTTCTAATATTATATTAAATTTAATGCCGTAATTCAATATATATTTATTACAAAAAACAGACCTGAAAAACAGGTCTGTTTAATGATACTATATTGAATTATTCCTCTTCGTCTGCGCAATCGTCACAATCGCACTCGAAGTCAAACTCAAGCATTTCGCCGCAATTCGGGCACTCTGCTGAGCCGTCAAGAATTGACTCCTCGTCAAACTCAACTAATTCGTGGCAGCTCGGGCACTCAACCTCATAAAGCTCGCCGTAATAGTCCTCGTCGCCGTAGTCGCAGCCGCAGTCCTCACAGCACTCGCCCTCGTAAACGAACTCCTCAAGAGCGTCGAGGTCCTCGTCAACTGCGTCAAGCTGCTCTGTAACAAGCGCAAGCTCGTCTTCAAGGTCTGCAACTGAAAGTGCAAGGTCATCAATAACATTTAAAAGCTCGTTGATGATTTTTGTTTCGGGCTTTGCTTCGTCAAGCTCAAGACCTGATGCCAAGCCTCTTAAATATGCTGCTTTCTCTGTAACTGTCATAAGTATTACCTCCTTATGCTCTTGACATGTATTCGCCTGTTCTTGTATCAACATTGATCATTTCGCCCTCGTTAATGAAAAGCGGAACCTTGATCTCTGCGCCTGTTTCAAGAGTTGCGGGCTTGGTAGCGTTTGTAGCTGTATTGCCTGCAAAGCCGGGCTCTGTCTTGGTAACCTCAAGAGTAACAAAAGTAGGCGGCTCAAGACCAAAAACCTTGCCCTTGTAAGAAAGGATTTTACAAACCATATTTTCCTTAACGAACTTGAAGTTGTCGGGTAAATCGCTTGCTGAAATAGGTGACATTTCAAATGTTTCGGGATCCATAAAGTAGTAAAGGTCGCCGTCGGAATATGAATACTCCATATCTTTTCTCTCAATGTAAGCTGTCGGGAATTTTGCTGTGGGGTTATAGCTCTTTTCAACAACTGCGCCTGTAATAACATTCTTTGTCTTTGTTCTTACGAAAGCTGCGCCTTTGCCGGGCTTAACATGCTGAAACTCTACAACCTGAAGAACCTGTCCGTCCTCTTCAAATGTAACGCCGTTTCTGAAATCGCCTGCTGATATCATAAATAATCCTCCATAAATTATTACTTGTTTAGTATATTCTACTCTATTTTCAGCTGTATTTCAAGTGCTTTTTACAGTATTATCAATTCTTTGGGGCACTCGGTGAGATTTTTACAGCCGTTTTCGGTTACAAAAACCATATCCTCAATTCTCACGCCGTATTTCCCGGGAATATAAATGCCCGGCTCTGCCGTAACAACATTGCCTGCCTTAAGCGGTTTTTCGTTGGCAGGTGAAACATTGGGATACTCGTGAATTTCAACGCCTACGCCGTGTCCCGTGCCGTGCCCGAAATACTCGCCGAAGCCTGCGTTTTTAATTAAATCTCTTGCGGCGGCATCTGCAGCCTTACCCGTAACGCCTGCCTTGATAGCCTCAATAGCCGCAAGCTGAGCTTTTAAAACCGTGTTGTAAATAAGCTTCTGCTCGTCGTTTACCTCGCCCAGAGCAACTGTTCGTGTCATATCGCTGTGGTAGCCCTCAAACAGAGCGCCGTAGTCCATAGTGATAAGCTCGCCTCTTTTCACAGGCTTGTCACTCGGTACGCCGTGAGGCATTGAGCCGTTTGCGCCGCTTACGGCAATTGTTTCAAAGGACAGGCCCTCTGCGCCGTGGCTTAACATATAGTAATCAAGCTCAAGCTGAATTTCCTTTTCCGTTTTGCCCTCTTTTATAAAATTGCAGATATGCTCAAACGCTTTTTCGGCGATTGACTGAGCCGTTCTGATTTTTTCAATCTCCTGCGGCTCTTTAATGCTTCTTATCTCATTTATACCGCTGTCAAGCGTGCCGTCTGCTATAAGTTCCATACCCTCAAGCACACCGCTGAAACGGGTATAATTTGCAACAGTCAGTCTGTCAGCCTCAACTGCAACTGTCTTTGCGCCCAAGCCATATAAAATATTTTTCAACTGAGTTGCGCTTCGCTCCTGCAAAACAACCTTGCAGTCTTTAATTGTATTCTGCGCCGCCTCGATATATCTCGAATCGGTTACAAAAACAGCGTCATTCTCATTTGCAAGTAAAAATCCGTCTGACGAATTAAAGCCCGTGAAATAAAATCTGTTTTCGGGCGACATTATCAGAACTGCATCAAAATCAGACTCTTTAATCAGCTTTTTTAGTTTTTCAATCATCATAAACTCCATAGCCATGCAGGCTTTCAAATTTCTCTAAATAAGGCTTTTCTCTTTTCGCTTTCCATTTGTAATAATGCGGATACAGACTTTTTGCAGGCAGCGGATCAATCCTTACGGCTATTGCGCCGCAACGGTTTGCCGCCTTGATGTCGGAAAAAAGCTGGTCGCCGAGCATTGCAAGCTCGGTAATGTCAACACCCGTTTTCTTAGCCGCCTTTATAAGCGCACGGGGACTCGGCTTCTTTGACAGATGCAAAAAAGGCGTGTTGTCAAGATATTTTGAAACGGGCAGAACTCTCATAAGCGTGCCGTTTGAAATAAGCATAACAGGAAAACCTGCAGACTTGATTTTACGCACCCACTCCTTAACACCGGAAGCATAGCGGAATGTTCCGTCGGGGGCAACAACATTGTCGATGTCAAGCCCGACAGCCTTTGCTCCCATTTTTGTTAAATCCTCAGGTGTAATGTCAATAACTGCCCTGAACCTGTACTTTGGCATTAAAATGTCAGCTTTGTCCATAGAAAACAGCCTTTCAAAACAAAAAAGCGGATGCATAACACCCGCTCTTTCTTACTTGAACTTTCTCTTGCGAGCAGCCTCTGATTTCTTTTTTCTCTTTACAGAAGGCTTTTCATAATGCTCTCTTTTACGAACTTCCTGGATAACTCCGTCACGGGAGGTCTGTCTTTTAAAGCGTCTGAGAGCGCTCTCTAAAGACTCATTGTCTTTAACTTTTACCTGGCTCATTTAATTCCCTCCCTTTAATCATAAATTCGGAGTAATTATACAACATAATGCATATTATGTCAAGTAAAATATAAATATAAGCCTTACGGAATATAATGACAAATCAGCACCAATTAAAAACAACCGCAGAAAATAAAACCGCAAAAAATCCAAAAAATGTAATTGTTAACAATTTGTTCATATTTTCGTGCTTGCTTTGCCATAATCCGTTGCTATTATATAGACAAATCAAAGGTTAAATATTTGTGGTGGATATTTAACATGCCTACATTATTCAAAATCCCAAAATCCCGATGCAACGCATCGGGATTTTTATTGTCCGGGCAAAGCCCTTAACAGCAATGTCGCTCGCATCCTTTACTGCCTGTCAGTAATAAAGCGATGTAATAAACAGAATAATAAAGCAGATGAAAATTTAGTATTGACTTTTTAAAAACTGCATTGTATAATATCATTCGCAACAGACACATAGCGGTATTGTGTAACGGCATTAAAGCTTATTTTGATTTCGTATTTGAGATTAGAATCCTTTAGCCGAGCAATGCAAAGCCTTGCGAATGCCATCAAATTGCGAAGCAATTTGATATACCGCATAAAATTGAACAACATAAATATATAGCGGTATTGTGTAACGGTAGCACAGCGGACTCTGACTCCGTATGTTGCGGTTCGAATCCTTATATCGCTGCCAAGCAGATAGGGTTGCCAAACGGCATCCCTTTTCTGTTTCATTAAGTTATCAAGGATTCGAAGAATCCTTTAGCCGAGCAAGGCAAAGCCTTGCGAACGCCATCAAATTGCATAAGCAATTTGATATAACGCTGCCGCACCCTTTCGGGTGCCTTTTTTATACACGAGTGGCTATAGCTATACACAATAATCTTCAATATATCTTTACAGCAATCTTTTCTGCGACTAACAGCTGTCACAGTAAAAATCATAAACAACATCCATCAAGTGAACAAGTTCAACCCTGTACTTGTTCAGATTCTCTATAAGCTGTATCACCGCATTACAGTTTAAGCTGACATCAATTATACTCATTGCCAAACCGCCGTTCTCGGCAAAAGCATCGATGCCGTATGTTGTTACCTCAGTTAAGTCAAAAGCAACAGTGTCTTTCCTCAAACAATACCGCACTTTCATTTTTCACCTCCTTGTTTACCTAATTCAGCCAAAGAAATTATGAAGAATAAAAATGCAAATAATGTATCTAAATTGAACAATTTTGCACAATATATTGACATCAGCATTCAAATACTGTAAATGTATGACTGCAAGGCGCACCTTCCCCTTGACAAACCGGTGTTTTTTGTTTTAAATTATTTTTATGAGGGTTGAAACACAGGGGGAAGGAAAAAGCATATGTTAGTACTGTATTTAGCATTACTTGAAGATGCTGAGGATGAGGAGAAATTTATAAAGCTCTATAAAAAATATGTCGACCTGGCACGCTGGGTGGCATATCAGAGGGTGCACGACACGGAAATAGCCGAGGAATGTGTTCAGGAAACATTTTTCAGCATAGCCAGAAACTTTCATAAGGTCGGTGATATTGATGCGCCCGAAACAAAGCAGTATGTGTGCGTAATTGCGCAGGGGTTTGCAATTAAAGCATATCATAAGGAGCACAAGGCGGTATTTGTGGATTTTGAGAGCGAGGACGAGCTGGACAGTATGGTTGACCCGACCGCCAACTCTCAGCCCAACGAATTCGACGCTGCTGAGCTTGCAGACGCTATGGACAAAATTCTCGACGATGAAGAAAAAGAGCTTATGTATCTGAAGTTTTCATATAAATACAGATATAAAGAGCTTGCGAAGTATTTTAATACAACCGAGTACTTTGTTAAGAAAAAGGTAGCTTCTGCCGTTCAAAAGCTTATGAAATACTATAAAGAGGAAAGAAACTTATGACACCACTTGAAGAAGCCTGTTCCATCTCGCTGAAGCGGTGGGTGGATTCACTCCCGGACAATATTGAGCCGTATCAATTCAGCAAGAAGCACGAAAGAAGAATGAAAGTTCTCTTCAACAAAATGCGTGGCGGCAGATATCATTCCATAACAACAAGGGCAACCGTACTGCTTGTAGCTGCAATATTGATTTTTGCTATGGCGGTAACGGCAATGGCAATTCCGTACACAAGAGAGTTTATAATTGAAAAATTCTTCGACCACTCGACATATACCGTTGTAGGCGGAGAGTACAGCGAGATCGGCGATATTGAGATTGGGTATATACCTGAGGGGTTTGAGAAAAATTATGAAATGTGCGGCGCAGCAGAACACATTATTAGTTTTCAATCGACAAATAATAAAGGATGGTTTGATATAAAAGTATCTCTATCCAATCAAGAAACTTATTTAGATACAGAGTTATACACAACAGAAGAAAAGATAGTAGACAATATAAAATATACAATTTACTTTAATGACACATCAAATGGTATAATATGTAATAAAAGCAACTATGTGATAAAGGCATCTGGTTCAATAAGTTTAGAAGAATTATTCACAATAATAGACTCAATTTCGTATTAAAAAGAGAACATTTTGTTCTCTTTTTTTCTTTTCTAGGTGATTTATTAATAGGGTGGTAAATATATAAAAGAAAGGAGTTAAAAAGTTTAGCCGCCTAATTAATAAAAAGAAGGGAAAAAATGAAAGAAAAAATCACAGCACTATTAATGTCATTAATTATTGTTATTTCCGTATTCAGTTTTAGTTTCACTTCATTTGCAGAAGAATTGGATACACCAATTGACAATGAAATTATTGAAGAATACCAGGTAATTTTTGACCACACTTCTGGAATAAACATAATAGGGGTAACGGCAAAATGCAATGGTTCAATGACGGCCAGTTATTCAACCAATATTTCCATAACCTTAGAGCTTCAGAAATTGAGTTCAGGTTCTTATTCCACAATAAAAACTTGGTCTGATAGCAGAACTGGAACAAGTATAGGACTTGAAGGCTCAAAGGTTGTAAATATCCTTAATTCTTACAGGCTTAAAACCACATTTACAGCAGGTAATGAAACTGTTGTAGTTTATTCCTATCCGTCATAATCAGTTCACAGCAAAAAAGCAGCAGGGTTAACCCCCTGCTGTTTTTCTTTCCGTTCTTGAAATGTAATCCATATAGCACTTGTGAAATTCCGAGCACCTCGAACGGGATATCGGAATTTCATATTTGTTATTCAGTACAACAAGCTTGTTACGCCTGTACTGAGTAATACAACTCAGATTCACAATAAAGCTGATATGCGTAGACACAAAGCCGAAATCACTCAGTCTTTCCCGCCAATATGTAAGCGAATGTTTTGAAAGATATGTTCCGTTTACCGTAACAAGCTTCGTTTTACGGTTGACTATCTCAACAAAAATAATGTCTTTAATAATTATCCTGTATGTTTCAAAGCTGCCTTTAAGGTTTATAGCGACTGTTTCCTCTTCCAAACGCCTGACAGCTTCAATTATGCCCGATTTAAGCCTTCCCTCGCTGAACGGTCTGACTAAATATCTTACTGCTCCTATGTCAATACACTCGTCAAGGCTGTCATAGCTGTTGGCAATATAAAGAAGTTTCAGATAAGGAAATTTGTTTTTAAGAGCTTTGCCGAGCGCTGCACCGTCATTTTTCTCTGTGTCCGTTTCAATCAGAGCAATATCAAAATTTGTCTTAGCTCTCAAAGCCCTTTTCAAATCGGTAAAGCAATATGTTTTCAGCTGCTTCTCCGTTCCTTCGCCAAGAGTTTTAATTTGCCGTTCAAGCTTCCGTGCTTCCTTCTCGTCGGGATTAAATATCAGAATATTCATAACCACTCTCCACATTATATTACAATAATATAATCCCTTTTCGGCAGAAAAACAGAGAGCATAATGATTGACTTAACATTTTGTAATGTTATAATAATATTATGTCATAACTCGCAAAAATTACAAACCATATATTGAATAAAAATCGAAAGGATTGAGAATATGGAAAACCCAAAAGAAGAAAATGAGTTGGGTATTATGAATGAAAAGCAGGAACTCGTTTTTCAATTAATCAACAACGAATATGTGCAGCCTTATTTTAAGGATGATATAGAGCTGTCAAAGCTTTCAAAAGTATCATTGAGCGACATTACTATGTTAGGTGCTGCTTTTGCACCTTTGGCTCAGGTAATGTCATCGTCCAGCACAGCAACTGCTGAGTTGATTAAGCAATTTGGAACAGATACGCTATACAGAGCAACGGATACGGCAGGAAAAGCAATAAACCTTTCAACAGTAGTTAACGGCGAAGAGAAACTAAACAGATTTATCGGCTCATATGTTAAAGACGGCAAAACAGGTCAGTCCAGATTTTCACCCGTATCTATGGATAAACTTGCTGAAAATAAAATAGTATTCGATCCTGCTACTGCACTGATGGCGGCAGAGCTTATGTATATTGCTCACGAAATTAAAGTGGTAAAGCAACAACAGGAAGATATGTTCAGTTATCTACTCCTTGAGAAGCGTGCAGAGCTTGAAGGTAGCTTATCCTTTCTAATAAAAGTTATGAATGATTATAAGGATAATTACAAGAACGAAGTATATAAGACCAGTATGCACATTAAAGTTCTTGATATAAAACAGCAGGCTGAGCAGGCAATTACTGCTTCAAGAAAGCATATTGAAAGCTTTTTCAAAAAGAAAAAAGACGATTACAACCGTTTGGCTTCTCATTATCAGTCTTATCAGATTGCTCTTTATCTGTATGCATTTTCTTCATTCACGGAAATAGTTGTTCTTGAAAACTTTAATCCCGAATATCTTAACAAGGTATATAACCGAATAGAAGAGCTTTCAAACGAATACCGAACAATGTACACCGACGGCTATAATTATATTTCAGGCAAATACGAGTCAACTCCGCAGGCTGTTATCCTCGGTATCGGGTCAAAAGTCGGCAAAAAAATCGGCGAAGGCATTGCAAAAACAAAAGTCGGAGATAAAACCCAGATAGACGAAAAGATAATCGGCAGTTCTGAAAAGCTTAACGATATTAAGGAATCGAATATCTCCAAGCAGCTCAATGAGTTTTGCAATTATAAGGACACAAGGGTTCAGTCATTTACTGAGCTGATATTTGCATTAGGAGAAATCTTCAATAATAAAGCAATTATGTTTGATTCTGAAAACCTTTATATTCCGAAACTTAATTAACATAGCTAAAGGGACTGCGTTGCAGTCCCTTTTCTTGTTGCTGTTTATATTTTTATTATTCTTTAATTCAATTTTCAATTCAAAGCTTCAAGCTCTTAAAACGCCCATGTGCCTTTGCGGAAAATGGGCACGGTTTTGCCGTCACGGGTTACGGCGTCAATGTCAAGTCCGTCAAAGCCTATCATAAAATCGACATGAATCATAGAGTCATTTATGCCTTTTTCACGACATTCGTCAAGTGTATACTTGTCAAAATCCTTAATCGAATCCGCAAAGCCCATACCGAGCGCAAGGTGGCAGGCGGCATTTTCATCAAACAGGGTTTCATAGAAAAGCAAACCGCTCTCAGAAATCGGTGAATTCACGGGTACAAGCGCACATTCGCCGAGATATGCGGCGCCCTCGTCCATTGAAATCATTTTTTTGAGAAGCTCTTCATTCTTTTCGGCATGCACCTCAACCGCCTTGCCGTTTTCAAAACGGATTGAGAAGCCCTCTATAAGCTGTCCCTGATACGAAAGCGGCTTCGTGGCATAAACTATGCCCTCTGCAATTCCCCTCTTGGGTGAAATAAAGCACTCCTCGGTAGGTATGTTGGGATTGAAATAAATCCCCTGAAGGCTGACTTCTCCGCCGCCTCTGAATACGGCGTCATCAATCATACCGACGCTGAAATCGGTACCGTTTGTGCCTTTGTAAATGAGCTTGTCAATGCCGAGGCTGTTAAGATACTCACAGCGGTCGTGCAAATCCTTATTGTGCTTATCCCATGCGGCAACGGGGTCGTCATCAACACGGGAGGTGAAAAGAATTGCCTCCCAGAGCTTTTCAATTGCCTTGCCCTTAGGAAGTCCGGGGAACACCTTTTTTGCCCATTTTTCACCCGGCACGGCGGCAATACACCACTGATATCTGTTTTCCATTTTATCTCTGTACGGCTTGATAATCGGAAAACGCTTCTGCATTGCCTTGTTCATTTTTTCCTGATTTACGCCCTTAAGTCCGTCAGGGTCCTCTGATACAAGATAGATACGGCAGGGAAGCTTGTCAACATAGTGCCGAAGGCGTTCCTCCTCCCACTTTTCAACCTTTGAGAGCGTTGTAACCGACTGATAGCGGTAATGAATTTTTTCAAGCGGCTGATAATCCCAATACACAATTACCTTACCTGCGCCGACACGGTAACACTCCTCAACGAGCATTTTTACAAACTCGGGTTGGTCAAGCTCGCACTGAATAATTACCTCCTGCTTTTTCTGAATGTTTACGCCCTTTTCGGCGATAAGCTGCGCATACTTGCGCAAAACTGTTTTTTTCATGATGATCTCCTTACTGTTTTTACATAATATTTTTCTATTTTGTTTTACAATATAATTTGATTTTGTCGGATACGCAACCCAAAATCATTTTTCCAATAGCTTTAAAAATCTTTTATCGTTCATCTGCTCATTCGTGAGATATTCACCATCAAAGAAAAGAGCGTAATTTGTAATCGGTGTCGGCGCATTTTGTGCGTAGGCTTTATTCGTTATGTGAATTGCCTTGAATTTAACGCCCTGTTCCTCGGCGGTCTTTTCAATAATCGGAACATACTTTGCATTAAACGGGCACTGGCTTGTGTAGTAAAGCACATAACCGTTTTCGTCAATATGAGGGTGCTTTGCACAAGCTTTGAACTGTGGCTTTTGAGCAGCTTTTTCAAACGGTAAATACCAAAGCTGTATACCGTTATCCGCCTCGTCGCAAATCTCAAAGCCCTTATATTTCAAATATTTCGGGTCGGCAAGGAACGGCTTTTTCTTTGCGGATGAAAGAATGCACAAGCCTTTCTTTCCCTTGCTTTTACTGTCGGCAATACATTCGCCCAGTAAATCGTTTGAATAGCCGTGTCCTTTGAAGGAACCCGAAACCCAAAGGCAGTCAATAAACATATATCCGTCTGCTTCAATCGGATTCCAAGCATTTTCGGCAGGGATATATTCGATAAAGCATTTGCCCCTTTCGGTGCTTTTCAGAAAAACAAGCCCGTCGTCAAAGCGTTCCGAAAGCCACGCTTTCTTGGAAGCAACCTGCACATCGTTATTGTTTGAAATGGCACAGCATATATGCTCCTTTTCAATGTTTTCTTTTGTAACTCTTATGTATTCCATATTGCTTACCTCCGTAATATCAATGCGTCTATTATACCATATATTCCATTTGGCTAAAACAACATTCTCGGATTTATTTTTAGCTTTCAAATGAAAGAATTACTGCAAAAACCATTTCAGCACTTCTTGGATGTTTTATGCTTTCTTCTACAACTAACACAACCCATTCTGTCACCATTTAAAACTCGGTGCTGTATTTTCGTTTCGTATTCTTTGCCACAATAATGACAAATCCAATGTGCTCTATAATTGCTGTTACTAGCATAATTCTCAGGCGGCTCTTCGTTTTTATGGTAATCCCATTCACTTGCAATTTTAGGATAGTTTTCAACAAGATTATTAGCTTTTGCCTTGCTGATACGCATATTTATTCTTGATTGTTTCAGCATACAAACAGGACATCCCGAACCGTTGCTTCGTCGTGCAACTTTTGCTTTCCATTCATTTCCACATTTTGAACATTTCCACCAAAATGATTTATTGCTACCAGCAGTAATGTCTGTTGGTCTTAACTCATTTTTGTTGTAGTCCCATTCATTAGCAAGCTTTGGGTTTGTTGTTGCTAAATCATTATATCCAGCCAAAACTTTTTGGTTTGAGCAGTAAGGACAGCCATGGTTTCTACCAGCTCTATTATTTACACTAGCACGCCATTCGTGCCCTTTTTCACATTTCCACCATACTATTTGGTTTGAGCCGCAAAGCACCTTGTCCGGTGTCAACGGATAATTCTTTTCATAATTCCATTCTTTCGCAATTTCAGGATTCAATGATATAATGCTATTCTTAACAACAGATTTATGATAGTCAGAAAGAATTATATATCTATCTCTTTCCAGACTAACTGGGACATTGTCAACAGACAACAATATAAAAAGCTCTTCTATAGCTTTTTGCAGATCTTTATCATTTGCATCTTTACATGAAATAATTTCTGCATAATCCGTATTAGTCATTTTATTATCTCTTATCCTTATTAATCTAATACCATTTTTAATGCAGTAATTATCTTTCTTATTATCTTTGTTTAGTGATTTTAAATTGTTATGATAAAACACTCCGTCATATTCAACTGCTGTGTTTATTGAAGGAATAAAAACATCAAACTCATAACCATTTATTACAAATCTATTTTCGGCATCATCAAAGGAGTGCTTTAAATAAAAGAAGATAGCTTGTTCCGCAAATGATGTGCCGTACATATTACATTTAGGGCAACCGTGATGATATCTTGTTCTGTCACTTATAACTGCCTGCCATTCATGCAGACAATTATTACATTTCCACCATACTTTCTTGTTACTACTACATGCATAATTTTCAGGGGGCTCATCATTTTTTTCATAATTCCATTCATTTGCAATGTCAGGATATTCTTTTGCGAGATTGTTTTTCTTTGCCGTTTGAAGTTGCTGCGTTTTTCTTGCTTTTTTCATTCCACAAACAGGGCAGCCATTTCCTGCTCTGCGATTGTGAATTGTAGATTCCCATTCATTTCCGCAAGTCTGACATTTCCACCAAACCTTCTTATGGCTACCTCTTGTAATCATTTGAGGAGTTAATTCCTCATTTTTTTCATAACTCCATTGCTTCGCTAAATCTGGGTCAGTAGTTGCGAGGTCATTAAATCCTACCTTTACTTTTCTACCAGCGCAGACAGCGCAACCGCAGCCACTTGTTCTTGTGTTAGGCGTAGCCTGCCATTCATTACCACATACAGGACACAACCACCAAACTTTTTTATTGCTTCTACTCGAAACCATATTAGGCAGCATTCCACCATTTTTTATCGGATGCCATTGCTTTGCGATTTCAGGATAATTAGTTGACAAATTATTTAATTTAGCATATGTTTTTGATAAAGTTTGAGCTCTGACATTTTTTGCACATTCAGGACAACCTCTGCCATAATATCGACTTGAAATAACAGCCTGCCACTCATTGCCGCAGTTTTTACACTTCCACCACACTTTCCTTTCTGAACGAAACACCACTTCAGTCGGTGCTACAATGTTTTTCTCATAATTCCATTCACTTGCCAACTCTGGACAAACTGTTTTTAAATCATTAAATCCTTTTAAAACAACTTTGTTTGAACAAACTGGGCAACCGACACCTTTAAGTCTTGTATATGGACTTGCGCTCCATACATGACCGTGGTTTTTACATTTCCACCAAACGCTTTTATTGCTACCAGAAGAGATTTCTTGAGGTTTGATTGTATTCTTTTCATAATTCCATTCATCAAGGATTTCAGGGTGCATTGAAGCTAAATCATTAACTCCACTTACTACTGTCTTTTTTGCACATAAAGGACATCCTCGACCGTGAACTCTGTGATTAATTGAAGTTTCCCATTCGTAACCACACTTTTTACATTTCCACCATACTTTTCTATTGCTACCAAATGTTACATCATCAGGTGTTAGAGGATAATTTTTTTCGAAATCCCATTCTTCAACCAGTTTGGGATTGGTAATTGACAGTTCATTACCACTGTATACTAATTTTCTCACTCCAACACCTCTTTTCAATAATTATTATATCATTTTCAGCATTTACTTTCAATCCACGATATGCTAAATATTTTCTAAAAACTAAAGCTCCCTGACATTATGTGCCACGGGAGCTTTGATTATTATTTTGAATTCAAATGCAGTTTATCCCTCAAATTTTTCACGGTTAATCCACAGACCGAGAGCAGGGTTGGGAATATAGTAAATCTCTTCACCGTCAACCTCGTTATAACCGTACCGAAGCCTGTCGGGATTGTACTTTTCAACTAATTCGTCATAATCAGCCGCATTGAAGCCTACTGATGTGATTTCTTCCTTTGAAATATTCTTTACGGCATAGGTTATTGTAAACCTGCCGTCAGACGAGCCGTGAATAAGATGCGCCGCCGCACCCATATTCTCACGCAAATCGGTGTTTTCGGGCTTTTTAAATTCTTCAAGTGTTTTCAGTCTGCCCTTGTAACCGTATTTACGGATAAGCCCGTCAACCTGTTCATCCTCGCCGAAGCGTTCAACGCCGGGCGCAAGAATAATAAGCTCGCCGCCGTCAGCCATTGCCATTCTTGTACGGTAAACTGCTTTGTTGCCGAGCCATGTGCTCTGAAATTCTTCGGGGTCAAGATAGACTACGCACTTTTTAAGCCCGTGCTCAACAAAATCTATATTTTTCTGCTGTGCAAGCTTTACGGCGTTTGTCAGACATTCTCTGCCCTCGCCTATAAAAATACCGTGAGTGTGTATATTGCCCTCGGGTGCAGTTGTAACCGTCAGCACGAATAAAATCGGTCGGTCATTTAGAAAATGCTCCATACCGTAATCGAACATTCTGCGTACAGGCGTATGGTCCTTGCCCATCATTCTTTCCATACCGTAAACTGCGCCTATCATATGAGATTTGTTTATCATCTCACTGCCGCCTACGCCGACAAACAGATTTTTTGAATGGTTTGCCATGCCTATTACCTCGTGCGGTACAACCTGACCGGGTGAAATAATAAGGTCATAGCTTCTGTCCATAACAAGTCTGTTTACCTCTGCCCAGACAGGCTCGTCCCAAAGTCCGTCGGTAATTTCCGAAAGAAAGTCAGCAGGAATTTCGCCGAGCTTTACAACATCCGTACGCCACTTGTGAACAAGCATTCTTTCAAACGGGATGTCGCCGAACATAGCGTTCCACTGAGCTTCTGTCATGGCAACATGAGTGCCGAGAGCAGGCATAATATCAACATTAACACCCTTTTCGGTCAGCGCATGGTAATACACATTTGTTATGTAGCCTGCGCCCGAATGAAAACGGGTAAAATCGGGCGGAAGAATAAGCACCTTTTTTAAGTTTCTGCCATCAAGGGATTTTAAAAGAGCCGATTTTATTTCTTCTTTTGTAAGCCCTGCATCTGTTTGGGCAATAAGATAAATGTCGTTCATTACTCGCTCTCCCAAAGAAAATGTTTCATTGCAGCTGCAACACCGCTGTCATTACAGTCGGCTGTAACATAGTCCGCAGCTTTTTTTACCTCTTCGTTGGCATTGCCCATTGCAACGCCTATGCCCGCCTTTTCAAGCATTGTGATGTCATTATAATCGTCGCCGAATGTCATTGCTTGCGAAACGGAAATTCCAAGGTGCGCCGCAAGCTTCTCAACAGCATTGCCCTTTGTAGCCTCACGGCTGTTTATTTCAATGTTATTTACAATAGATGTTGTAACAACAAGGTCGGGAAATTCCAAGGGAAGCTTTTTCAGCATTTCGGCACGCAAGTCCATATCCCTGAAAAACGCCTGAATTTTCTGCACTCCCGATTTTCTCTCTTCAATGCAAGCTTTAAGCTCGGGTACGGGTGTACGAAGCTTTTTTATCATTTCAAGGCTGTGAATATTTGCGGCATAAAGCTCTGCCTTATTGTAGAGCCTTTCAGTCATCCAGCCCCAGCCGTCCTGATAGCAGTCATAAACCGTGTCAAGAGTGTCAAACCTCTGCATAACCGAAACGGCTCTGTCCCACGGAATTTCCGAGCCGCATACGGTTGCGCCGTTCAGGACATCATACACCTGTGCGCCGTTTATTGAAATTACATAGCGCACAAAGGGTAAATCTCTTATTACCTGCGGCATACCCTTGTAAAATCTGCCTGTGGCAGGGACAATTTCAATTCCCTCTGAAGCCGCACGGGCAAGCGCCGCTTTATTTTCTTCCGACAGCTGTTTGTCCGAATTAAGCAATGTGCCGTCAAGGTCCAAAGCTATAAGTTTAATATTATGCATTGTACTGTGTCGCCGCTGTGTCGCCGCCGTGACCTGTCCAGTTTGTGTGGAAGAATTCTCCTCTGGGGGCGTCAAGTCTTTCATAGGTGTGTGCGCCGAAATAGTCACGCTGTGCCTGAAGAAGATTTGCAGGCAGGCGCTCGGTGGTGTAGCCGTCAAAATAGCTTAATGCAGATGTCATTGCAGGTGCAGGAACACCGTACTGCAATGCTGTTGCGGCAACCTTACGCCATGCAGGAACAAGCTTTTCAATAGTTGCTTTGAAATACGGGTCAAGAATAAGATTTTTAAGTTCGGGGTCGTTTTCGTATGCTTCCTTGATTTTGCCGAGGAAAACAGAACGGATTATACAGCCGCCACGCCACATAAGAGCAATTCCGCCGTAATTGAGATTCCATCCGTAATGTTCAGCCGCAGTACGCATAAGGGTATAGCCCTGCGCATAGGAAATAATCTTTGAAGCAAAAAGAGCCTGACGGATAGCTTCGACCATTTCCGCCTTGTCGCCCTTGAATTCGGGTACTTTTCTTGCAAACACCTTGCTTGCTTCAACACGCTCATCCTTCATTGCAGAAAGGCATCTTGCGAATACAGCTTCACCTATAAGTGTAAGCGGAACGCCCTCGTCGAGAGCCGCAATACCTGTCCATTTGCCTGTACCCTTCTGACCTGCTGTATCAAGGATTTTTTCAACTATCGGCGAGCCGTCAGTGTCCTTGTATGCAAGAATATCACGGGTGATTTCTATAAGATAACTGTCAAGCTCTGTTTCATTCCACTTTGTAAAGGTTTCGTGCATTTCGTCATAGCTCATACCGAGTAAATCACGCATAAGCTGATATGCTTCGCAGATAAGCTGCATATCGCCGTACTCAATACCGTTGTGAACCATTTTTACAAAATGACCTGCGCCGTTTTCACCGACCCAATCGCAGCAAGGCTCGCCATTGTCAACCTTTGCACAGATTGCCTGCAAAATCGGCTTTACATAAGGCCATGCTTCGGGAGAGCCGCCGGGCATCATGCTCGGGCCGTTCAATGCGCCCTCTTCGCCGCCTGAAACGCCTGTGCCTATATAGAGCTTGCCCTTTGATTCAACATACTCTGTTCTGCGTATGGTGTCGGGGAAATGAGAATTACCGCCGTCAATAATAATGTCGCCGTCATCAAGCAAAGGCAAAAGCTGTTCAATCATAGCGTCAACCGAAGAGCCTGCCTTAATCATCATAAACACCTTGCGGGGTTTTTCAAGATTTTCAATAAGCTCTTCAAGGCTGTGGCAGCCTATGATGTTTTTGCCGCTTGCCCTGCCGTTTACAAAATTGTCAACCTTCGAGGTTGTGCGGTTGAAAACTGCAACAGTGAAGCCCTTTGACTCCATATTCATAACAAGATTTTCGCCCATAACAGCGAGTCCGATTAAACCTATATCAGCTTTTTTCATTTTGAATTCTCCTTTTATCTCTGAACACGGGCGTTGCCCTTATAAATATCCCAAACCTGTTTTTCGTCTGCAGGCTCTGCATAATCGTTAAGACTGCTTGCCGCAAGCACACCGCTTGCCCAGCCGAAGCCGAGCCATTTGTCAGGTGTCCACCCGTTAAGCACACCGTAAAGCAGACCGCCCGAGAAGCCGTCGCCGCCGCCTATACGGTCCATAACCTGAATAGGTCTCGGCTCTTCAACATACCATTCGCCGTCTGCCCAGAGGATTGCTCCCCACAGATGCTCGTTTGCCGAAACAACCTGTCTGAGTGTTGTAGCATATGCTCTTGCCTGCGGGTATTTCTCCCTGACCTGTTCAATCATAACCTTAAAGCGTTCAATTTTTGACGCAAGCTCCTTGCCGCCTGCCTCGGGGCCTTTAAAGCCAAGACAAAGCTGAAAGTCCTCTTCATTGCCGACAAGAATATCGGCTACCGAAGCAATTTCGCTGAATGCCTTGCTGAGCTCTTCCTCTCTGCCCTTCCAGAAGGTTGCACGGTAGTTGAGGTCAAAGCTTACAAGCGTGCCGTATTTCTTGGCAACCCTTGCAACCTCAAGACAGCACTTTGTAGTTTCCTCACTCATTGCGGCTATAAGACCGGAAAGGTGTAGAATTCCTACGCCCTCCTGCCCGAAGATGCGTTCAAGGTCAAAATCGTCTGCCGACAGCGTTCTGCCGATTTCACCTGCACGGTCATTCCACACTCTCGGCGCTCTGAGACCGAAGCCTGAATCGGCTATGTTGAACTGATGTCTGTAACCCCAGGGACCGCCCTGTTCGACATCCTTGCCTTCAAAACGGATGTTGCGGGCACGAAGCTGACGCTTGATAAAATCAGCCATAGGCGACCCTGCAACAAATTTAGTCATAACAAGACATTCCTTGCCGAGACTTGACGAAACATTAAGCACATTACTCTCAGCAGAGGTTGCCTGTAAATAAAACAGATTGCTGTTCTGCACTGCCATGCGGTCCTGCGGTGTAATGCGCAGACCCATACTCGTTACAGTGGCAATTGCATATTTTTTCATAATAAACACTCCTTTATACCGAGTTTCAAAAGTATCAAATTATTTTATCATATTGACATATGAAAATCAATCGGTTTTTAACTGTTAAACGAAAGAATCAACACCTCAAAGGGCTTTAACGAAAATTCAATTCTGTCGCCGTAGGAATATGTCCTGTTTTCGTCAAATCCTCTGCCGAAAACGCACTCCGCTTTGAACTTACCTTCTGAATTTAAACACCCTGCAGAGCTGTCGAGCGAAAGCGAAAAATCAAGCTGCCTGTCTGACGGATTTCTGACTGCGGCAATGCCCTTGCCGTCAGATGTAAACGAGCAATACGCATAAGCATTGTTCTTTTCGGGGTTTTCACCTATAAAAACGGCGTGTCTGAGGATGCTGTAATTCGACTTCTGCCAGTTTATAACTTTTGAGAGAATTTTCCATTTTTCTTCATTCATAATTGAACAGCTCAGGTGCAATTCGTTAAGGCTCTGCCCCCTGCAAGCGCTGAACATAAGGTATTTTTCAAATTCTTCGTCGCTGTATTTTACATTTGCGCTTTTGCCGTAAATAGGCTCGTGATTATAAATACGGCACAACGGAAAACAGAATTGTCTTGTTTTGAAAAATTCATAATACCTTGAATCACGGTAGGTAATCTCTTCATCTGCCTGAGTCTGTCCCTTGTAAGCCTTTGAAAAATCAATATCGCTGCTGTTCTGAAGCCATATTGAATTTACATACTTAAGCCACCACGGCGACGGATTGACATAGCAGGTCATATTTATCCATAAGCTCTTGCCCTCCGACTCACGCTTTGCCCGAAGCGAAGTGAAAATATCTGTCCAGCCCTCCCACATCTCTGTTATGAAATACATATCGTTTTTACCGCCGACGGTGTGGTTATGTCTTTTTTTGGTGCAGGGCTTAAGGCAGAAGCCGTCAAGCTTCAGGTAGCTTAAATCAAGCCTTGAAACAGTTGAAAGCAGAAATTCGCCTGCATTTTTCTGATAGGTTTTATCTGCAATACAGATATCATGTGAATTAGGGTTATATGCGCCGAGAGCGTGCCTTTGCATCCTTTTTGCAAAGGATGACGGGTAATTATAACCGCCCCTCGGGCCGAACCAGAAGCCGAGAGATGAGCCAAGCTCTGCTGTAAGAAGCGAAACAGACTGAAGCGCAGTCGGAAATTTTTTGTTAAAGCACCAGAACGGTGCTTTGTAGTCATTCCAGCCGTCATCAACGGTATATGCGTCGGGAGTCGGCAGATTATGTTCTTTGAATTGCTTTGCTACCTCGCCGAAGGTCTTTAATATGCCTGCTTCGTCAATTTCGAGCATACCGTCATACCAGCTGTTATACTGCAGGCGAAAATCAACGGGTTGTGCAATGCTTTCAATGTAACCGAGAAATGCCGAGCGCATATCATAAGAATTACTGCTTTTTCCGCTTCCGACAACAGCGACAGGAGTTTTAAATGAATTCTGAAAGCTCTTGCCCGAATAGTATATAACTCTGCCCACTCCGTCACGGATGCTGTTTTCGCTTGCAGGAAACTCGCTTCCGAAAAAGAAGCTGTCTGCAAAAAACGGCTGACCGAGCGCAGAATGATAACCGCTTAACTCCCTGCCCGAAATGCTGTCGGGAGCGCAGGCGGTTGTGTTAGCATTTTCAAAGTCAAGACATTCAAGCAGGACACTGTCAACCTTACGGTGCTTTGCGTCTGTGAATTCTATCTGCTTTTTTAAAACCTTACTGTCGCTTTCAGACCAATAGCTGACAGACGCTTTCAGCCCGTCATATTCATTAAAGCAAAATGTAAGTCTGCCGTTTTCGTTGCTTATTTCCGAAACGGTAAGCTCACTCGACGAAATGCCCTTGCCGTCGGTAAACAGCACTTTAAATTCTGCGCTGTTTTTACCCAAAAAAAGCTCTTCACCTGAAAGTTTGCCATGAAAATGCGACGTGCAAAGCCTGCCGTCTTTAACTTCAAGATGCCTTTGAATAAAACTGTTTTCTGTTACATACATAGCTTAAATTCTTCCAATGTAATCCATTATTATTTCTCTGTGAGAATTTGCAAGGCTTTCGGGTATTTCGTCGGGCAAAAACCAGCGAAGCTCCTCGGATTCGCCGTCATTTATTTTCACTTCGCCGCTGAAAGTGCCGCAGGTGTAGGCAATAACCACCACATACCATTCGTCGCCCGTTTCGCCCGTGCAGTAGTAATCCTTACCCGAATAAACTCCGAAAAGCTTCGGGTTTTCAATTTCAAGGCTTGTTTCCTCCCTGACCTCTCTTACAGCGGTTTCCTCGCAGGATTCCCCAAGCTCCATAAGTCCGCCCGGCAAGCCCCACCTGCCTTTCGGGTGTGTCCTTTTCTGAAGCAGTATTCTGCCCTCGCTGTCGGTGATAATAACAACACTGCCCGTCAGCGAAATGCACCTGTGCCCTATAATTTTTCTCAGCTCTTCAATGTAGCCCATAACCCACCTCACAAATTTAATCAATTAAATATTATCATATCATTGCTGTGTTGGCAATAATAATTGACCCCCGACAAAATCGGGGGTCAGTTATTATTTCATATTAACCAATCATATAAGTCCAGCCGAATTTATCTTCTGTCTTGCCCCACTGAATACCTGTGAGGGTATCGTAAAGGTGCTGAGTAACGGGTCCGATTTCGCCGTTGTTGATTGTGTACTTCTGGTCCTTATAGCAAAGCTCGCCTATCGGTGAAACGACTGCCGCTGTACCGCAGCCCCAAGCTTCCTCAAGAGTGCCGTCAGCCATAGCTTTGGTAAGCTCTTCAAGGCTTAAAAGTCTTTCGCTTACATTGTAGCCCTCTGACTTGAGAACCTCAATACAGCTCTTTCTTGTAATGCCGGGAAGAATTGAACCAGTAAGCTTGGGAGTAACGATTTCGCCGTTAATTTTGAACATAACATTCATAGCGCCTACTTCTTCAATATACTTTCTCTCAACGCCGTCAAGCCAGAGCACCTGAGAATAACCCTTCTGCTCTGCTCTTTCGCCTGCACGGTTGGAGGCCGCATAGTTACCGCCGCACTTTGCATAGCCTGTGCCACCTCTTACAGCTCTGACATCCTCGTCCTCAATCATAATCTTAACGGGATTGATGCCCTCTTTATAATAGCTGCCTACGGGTGAAGCAATTATAATAAAGGTTGCATTGTGAACTGCGTGAACGCCGAGGGACTCGTCATTACCGAACATAAACGGACGAAGGTAAAGCGATGTGCCTTCCTGATTGGGAGTCCAGTCCTTTTCAACATCTACAAACTTGGTGTAGATTTCCATTGCCATATCCTCGGGAATCTGAGGCAGGCAAAGTCTTTCTGCTGAATTGTTCATTCTGCGGATGTTTTCAATAGGTCTGAAAAGCTGAACCTTACCGTCTGCTCTTCTGTATGCCTTTAAGCCCTCAAAAATTGCAGAGCCGTAATGAAGCACTGTTGATGCGGGGTGAATTGAAAGATAACCGAAGGGAACTATTCTTGCGTTCTGCCAGCCTGTTTCCTTGTTCCAATCCATCATAAACATATAGTCCGAGAAAATCTTGCCGAAACCGAGTGTTGAAGGGTCGGGTTTAGCCTTTAATGTATCTGCTTTTACAAATTTGATTTCCATAAAACATTTCTCCTTTATATATTTACTTAAATTTTATTATTCAAAATCTGCGCCTATCTGCATAGCCTTGAGGTTGACCTCAAGCATATCCGCATGCTTTGCTGAAATTACCTTGCCTAAAGCTGCTCTTACGCTTTCCTCTGAGAAGTTGCCCAGTACCTTTAAAACCTTGCCTATGATAATCATATTTGCAAGTGTTGGCATATTGTTTTCGCTTGCGAGTCTTGTTGCAGGAATGTAATAAACTGTAACATCATCTCTCTCAACCTTGCGCTCAATAAGAGTTGAGTCTGCAAATATTACGCCGCCGGGAGCAACCGCTTTTTCGTATTTGTCAAGCGAGGGAAGATTCATAGCAATAAGCATATCGGGCTTTGAAACTATCGGTGAGCCTACGGGCTCGTCGCTTACGATTACCGAACAGCTTGCCGTGCCGCCTCTCATTTCGGGGCCGTATGACGGAAGCCAGCTTACCTGCTTGTTTTCAATAAGTCCCTTGTATGCCAAAAATTTGCCTGCGAACAGAATACCCTGTCCGCCGAAGCCTGAGAATAAAAACTGTGTTGTTGCCATAATTACTCAGCCTCCTTTTCTGCGCTTCTGTCTTTATATACGCCTAAGGGATAGTAAGGAAGCATTTTGTCCTCAATCCACTGTAATGCCGCTTTGGGAGTCATGCCCCAGTTTGTAGGACATGAGGAAACAACCTCAACAAGTGAAAATCCCTTGCCGTCAAGCTGATTCTGGAAAGCCTTTTTAATAGCCTTTTTCGCCTGACGGATATGCGGTACGCTGTTTACGGTAACTCTTTCAAGATACTCTGCGCCGTCAAGCTCTGAAAGCATTTCGCAAACCTTGATAGGATAGCCGCAAAGCTTGGGGTCTCTGCCGTAGGGTGAGGTCTGTGTAACCTGACCGGGAAGAGATGTGGGAGCCATCTGACCGCCTGTCATACCGTAAATTGCGTTGTTGATAAAGATAATTGTGATATTTTCATTTCTTGCCGCAGCGTGTACGGTTTCAGCCATACCGATTGATGCAAGGTCGCCGTCACCCTGATAGGTGAAAACAATATTGTTTTCAGGGTCGGCTCTCTTAACGCCCGTTGCTACAGCGGGAGCTCTGCCGTGAGCAGCCTCTATCATATCACAGTTGAAATAATTGTATGCCATAACCGAGCAGCCAACGGGAGCAATACCTATTGTTCTGCCCTCGATGCCCAATTCATCTATAACCTCTGCTACAAGACGGTGAACTATACCGTGTGTGCAGCCAGGGCAATAATGCAGCGGCACATCTATGAGTGCGTGAGGTTTATCGAATACTACTGCCATTATTTTGCACCTCCGTTTTTGTCTGCCTCTTTTATAGCCTCGAGTACCTGGTCGGGACTCGGAATCATACCGCCTGCTCTGTTACAAAGTGTAACGGGAACACGGCATTTTGTTGCAAGCTGAACATCCTCTATCATCTGACCCATTGAAAGCTCAACTGAAATCATAGCCTTTGCATGCTCTGCCGCTTTCTCAAACGGAGCCTTCGGGAACGGCCAGAGTGTAATCGGGCGGATAAGTCCTGCCTTGATGCCCTGCTTTCTTGCCTCGTTGACAGCGTTCTTTGAAACTCTTGCGGCAATGCCGAAGGCTGCAATTACGATGTCAGCGTCATCAACCATATATTCTTCATACATAGTTTCATTCTCTTCAATTACCTTGTATCTCTCGTAACGCTTGAAGTTAAGCATTTCAAGCTCCTCGGGAACAAGTGAAAGGGAGTTTACTATGTTATGCTCTCTCTGCATTTTTGTGCCTGTTGTTGCCC
>ONBD01000046.1 GCA_900315985.1 uncultured Eubacteriales bacterium
CGCACAGTTAAACGAGCTTCAGAATATTCAGGAGCTTGAGAATTTCAGAGTGCAGGTTCTCGGTAAAAAGGGCGAGCTTACAGCCATTTTAAAGCAGATGGGTTCGCTTTCCCCTGAGGAAAGACCGAAAATGGGTCAGCTTGCAAACGAGGTAAGGCAGAATATTGAAGAGCTTTTAAAGCAGAGAACTATTGCATTGAAGGCTGTTGAACAGCAGGCAAAGCTTAAGGCTGAAACAATAGATGTTACTCTTCCGGGTAACGCTGACGCTTTGGGTCACAAGCACCCGCTGTCAATAGTGCTTGACGAGGTTAAGGACATATTTATAGGTATGGGCTTCCAGATAGCTACAGGTCCTGAGGTTGAGTGGGATTACTACAACTTTGAGGCTTTGAATCTTCCGCCCGACCACCCTGCAAGAGATACGCAGGACACATTCTATATTACAGAAAAAATGTTGCTTCGTACTCAGACCTCCCCTGTTCAGATAAGAGTTATGGAGAAAACCGAACCGCCGATAAGAATTATCGCACCCGGCAGAGTTTACCGTTCCGATGCGGTTGACGCAACACATTCTCCGTATTTCCATCAGATTGAAGGTCTTGTTGTTGACGAGGGCATCACTATGGGCGACCTTAAAGGCAATCTTATGCAGTTTGCAAAGCGTCTTTACGGCGACAACACACAGCTTCGTTTCCGTCCCCACCACTTCCCGTTCACAGAGCCTTCATGCGAGGTTGATGTTACCTGCTTCAAGTGCGGCGGCAAGGGCTGCCCGATGTGCAAGGGCGAAGGCTGGGTTGAAATACTCGGCGGCGGTATGGTACACCCGAAGGTACTCCAGAACGGCGGCGTTGACGCTGAAAAGTATTCGGGTTATGCCTTCGGTATAGGACTTGAAAGACTTACAATGTTCAGATTTAATATAGACGATATGCGCTTACTGTTTGAAAACGATATGCGCTTCTTAGGTCAGTTTTAAGGGGGTGTCGGTATGAATTTGTCTAAAAAATGGTTAAACGATTATGTTAAATTAAATGTCAGCGATCAGGAATTTGCTGACGGTATGACGCTCTCAGGTTCTAAGGTTGAATCCTTTGAAACAGAGGGTAAGGACATTAAAAATGTTGTTGTAGGCAAGGTGCTTTCACTTGAAAGACATCCCGATTCCGACCATCTCTGGATTTGTCAGATTGACATCGGCAAGGAAGAAAAGTTGCAGATAGTTACAGGCGCACAAAATCTTAAAGAGGGTGACATTGTTCCCGTTGCGCTTGATGACAGCTTTGTTGCAGGCGGAAATCACATCAAAAAGGGCAAGCTTCGTGGTGTTGAGTCGAACGGTATGCTCTGCTCCTTGGGTGAGCTTGGTCTTACGGTTCACGATTTCCCCTATGCTGTTGAAAACGGTATTTTCATTTTAGGCGACGACTGCGATAAAACTCTCGGCAAGGATATTCACGAGGCTATCGGTCTTGATGATGTTGTTACAGAGTTTGAAATAACCTCAAACAGAGCCGACTGTCTTTCTGTAATCGGTCTTGCCCGTGAGGCTGCGGCTACCTTCGGCGGCGAATTAAGCGTACCCGTACCCGAGGTCAAGAACACTCACGGCAATGTTAAGGATATACTTTCTGTTGAAATCAAAGAGCCGAGCCTGTGTTACAGATATGCAGGCGCAGTTGTTGAAAATGTAAGAATCAAGCCCTCTCCGAGATGGCTTCGTGAAAGATTGAGAGCAAGCGGCGTAAGACCTATAAACAACATTGTTGATATTACAAACTTTGTTATGCTTGAATTCGGTCAGCCTATGCACGCTTTTGATTTAAGATACCTTGACGGCAACAAGGTTATAGTAAGAAGAGCAGAAAACGGCGAAAAGATTACAACACTTGACGGCATTGACAGAGAGCTTAATGAGAATATGCTTGTTATTGCAGACGAAAACAAGCCCGTTGCAGTTGCAGGCGTTATGGGCGGCGAATACTCCGGAATTATGGATGACACTACAACAATAGTATTTGAGTCAGCTATGTTCAACGGAGTAAGCGTGCGCCGTACAGCAAAGGCTCTGGGTATGAGAACCGAAGCCAGCTCAAGATATGAAAAAGAGCTTGACGCAACAGGCTGTCTGCGTTCGCTCACAAGAGCGCTTGAATTGGTTGAAAAGCTTGACGCAGGCGATATTGTTGACGGCGTTGTTGACTGCGACTATTCAAACAAAGAGCCTGTTACCCTCCCCTTCAAGCCTGAATGGGTTAACAATTTCATCGGTATTGATTTAAGTGCTGACGAGCAGAAGGCAATTCTTGAAAAGATTGATTTCAAGGTTGAAAACGGAATTATTACTGCTCCGTCCTTCAGAAACGATATTGAGCATCAGGCTGATATTTCCGAAGAAATCGCAAGATTTTACGGCTACAATAAAATTCCCGACAGAGTCCTTTCGGGCGTTGCTGACGGCAGATATACTCCCGAGCAGGAATTTGAAAACAAGCTTCATTCGGTGCTTACAGCTCAGGGCATGTCGGAAATCTGCACTTATACATTTATCAGTCCCAAGGAATTTGACAGATTAAGACTTCCTGCTGACTCCTCTCTTCGTGACTGCATTGTTATTTCCAACCCCTTGGGCGAGGACACCTCGGTTATGAGGACAACGGCAATAGCTTCAATGCTCTCAACGCTTGCAAGAAACTATAACAACCGTAACGCTTCTGCAAAGCTTTATGAAATTGCTCCCGTTTATATTTCAAACGGCACAGAGGAATTGCCCGACGAGCCTAACAAGGTAATGCTCGGTCTTTACGGTGATGGCTATGACTACTTCACCTTAAAGGGAATAGTTGAGGTTATTCTCGACAGCGTGGGAATTAAAGATTTTGATGTTGAAAGAGTTACGGACAATCCGATATTCCACCCCGGCAGAACTGCAAGAATTCTTGTAAACGGCGCAGAAATTGCTACTCTCGGCGAGGTACACCCTGCTGTAAGGGAGAATTACTCAATAGGCACCCGCTGTTATGTTGCAGAGCTTGATTTCAATGCGCTGTTTGAAAACAGAGGCGCAGAAAAGCTTTACAGGGCATTGCCGAAATTCCCTGCAACTACAAGAGACCTTGCGTTTGTCTGCGACAAGGAAATACCCGTGCTTACACTTGAAAAGCTTATTGCTTCGGCAGTCGGCAAAACTCTTGAAAGCATCAGTCTGTTTGATGTTTACGAGGGCGCACAGGTAGGCTTCGGCAAAAAGAGCGTTGCGTTCAGCTTAAGCCTTCGCTCTGCTGACAGAACACTTACCGACGAGGACGCAGATTCAGCCGTTAAGAAGGCAATCAAGGCTCTTGAAAATATCGGCGTTCAGCTGAGAAGCTGAGTTTGAATTTAACAAATAATTAAACCGCAGTAGAAAACTACTGCGGTTTTTGTTGTATAAATTTGAGTTTGTCAATCTGTTGACAATTCCCCGTTCCATATATACTTTTTCAGGTCCACAAAGCCGTCGTCGCTGACCTCTATGCCCTCAAGGCGCAAAAGCTTTATCTGCTGATTTTCACCGCCGAAGGCAAAGGCGCTTGACACTCTGCCCATACGGTTGACTACCCGATAACACGGTATATTTTCGGGGTCGGGGTTAACATGCAGAGCATAGCCGACTACCCTTGCAAGTCGGGGATTTCCTGCAAGCAGAGCTACCTGCCCGTAAGTTGCTACCCTGCCGTAAGGTATTGTTTTTACAACCTCATATATTTTCTCAAAGGTATTCATAATAAAGGTCAGAAGCTGACTGCGCTGTCCCCCATTCTTTTTATTCTTAAATTTACACTTATATTATAATCGGAGTTTTTAATCAGTTCAATAGCCTCGTTTTTATTTTTGAATTTTACCGAAAAGCCGAAAACATCGAGGCTGTTTTCAATAACACATTTTTTAATGCTTTCGTTAACAAGCTTTTTTATATGCTCCTGCGCCTCTTCCTCAAGAAATTCTATATCTTCGTAAGAGGTATTTAAAAACCTTTCGGAATCAATTTCGTCAACCGAAAGCGAGCCTGAAATTTCTAT
This sequence comes from uncultured Eubacteriales bacterium, assembly GCA_900315985.1. Classification (GTDB taxonomy): domain Bacteria; phylum Bacillota; class Clostridia; order Oscillospirales; family Acutalibacteraceae; genus Fimenecus. Next base: position 4,065 of record ONBD01000046.1, read on the forward strand.
ATTAAATACAGGGCGTTCTGCTGAATTATCTGTCTTTATTGAGGTATGACAGCTGAGCATTTCATAGCTTACATTTGTGCCGTCTGACAGTTCAACCGAAAAAAAGGATTTTTTCAGCTTGCTGTTTAAAATGTTTATTCCCGAAGTTATTTTATTGTCAACCGTAAGCATGAGCTTGCCGTCAAGAAATACAGCGCTTCCCGATATATTTATTTTGTAAAAATTCTCATCTTTTTCAAGTTCTGCCACGGGGACTGCGCAGGCTGTGTTTTCGCTTAACACTGTGTTTCTGAGCTTTAATATGCTTGTTTTGGTAATTTCGTAATTATAATCTGCGCCAAGCAGTATTTTTTCGGTAAGCCTTGCAGGTATGACATTGTCGCCGAGACCTGCATAGATTATCTCTTTTGCAGTGGTTTTGCTTACAAGGCAGAGAACGCTGAAACGGTTTTCATCGTTGCGGAAAAAGTCGTCAAGATACTTACCTACTCCCCTTTTTGCAAGCTCATAGCCGAATACAACAATTCTGTTCTGGGACAGCACGGGATTTTTACCTGTAACTGCAGAAATCTGTTTTACCGCTTCGCTGAGCGTTCTTGCTTTTACGCTGTACAGCTTAACAAGGCTTTCAGGCTCGGAATTGCTTGAGGCGTGCGTTGAAACATCTGTGTTGAGCGCCTGAACACTTAGTAAAAGCGTACCGTCCTCTGCCAAATCAAGACCTATGCCCTGAATAATCAGCCGCCTTTTAAGCTCCGAGCCGTTTTTCACCGTGCAGGAGGTAAAACCGAAGAGCAAAACAAAAACAAGAAATAAAGCCGCAATTTTTTTCATTTTACCCTTTTCTCCTTAATTTTAATTTTGATAACAGCCGCCGTCGGAAGCAGTATCACAAATATTACAAACAGACAGGCTCTCAGCGGCAAAGAGAAAATAAAGCCTGAATACGAAAGTGATTTTTCACTTACAAGTACGGCTGTCAGAATTATTACGCCGCTGATTGCCGTAAAAGGTACTTTATTCGCCGTTTTAAAGGTTTTCTGACAGATATCGTTAATGAGATACAAAATTAAGCAAAGCCTTAAAAATGCCGAAATAATCCACACTCCCGTTAACAGCGCATCCATTCTTTCAAGCACGCCTAAATCGGCAAGCTGTGCCATGGCATGATAAGGAAAAAGCTGATATAATGCGCTTTCACCCAGGCTTAATGTCAGTAAAGCCGTAATTACGCTTAACGCAAGTCCCGTAGCGGCAATCCATATAATAAAGCCTTTTTTTACATTGCCGTTGGTTACGGGCAAAAGCAAAATCAGAAACAAAGGCTCAACTGTTCTTACTGTTACGCTCACAACGAGTTTTATAACCGAAGAGATACCTCCCGACATCACAGGAGTAATATAGTTAAATTCAAGCTTGTCGATAAGTGAAACAGTTATTACAGCAAGACTTAATGCGAGAAAAACAAAAATCAGCGTTCCTGCCCTTGCGACAGGCTCAAGTGAAAGCGATGCGCAATAGCACACTGCAAGCAGCGTTATTATCATTAAAACCGTTGTATCTTTTTCGGGAAAAAACACGGTTGATATAAACAGGTTAAGCCTTGAAAGAGTGAACACAGCCATAAATAAAAGCAATATGCACACAGCTATTGACAAAGGCTTTCCGGCTTTCGGAAAAAGTGTAAAAATACTGTCAGTGCGATTGCTTTTTATAAGCAGAATTACAGGCATAAAGACAACGGGCATAAAAAGCCACGCTGCAACTGATGCGGCTATATAATCAATAAGACCTGCATTTTCATTTATCTGCGGTATAAAGGTAAGCGTTGAAAGCGCTCTTGAAACAGCCATCAGTAAAAACAGCTGATAAGAGCTTATTTTTTCTGCTTTGTTCATTTATTTCTCCATTGAGCTTATATTAAAGCTTCGTCTTGAAAGCTTTGTCCAATTCTGTCTGAATAGGGTATCTCTGAACGCCGACAAAAATAGCGGCGCAAACGGTGATGTAAAGGGTACCGAAAACGGATTTTGCGAGCATATATTTATAAGCATTACGCAGAAGCCTATGGCAATTCCGTAAAAGCCTGACACACCTGCAATTATCATAAACACAAACCTTAAAAATGCCACAGGCTGATAAAGCTTGGGAATTACAAAAGAGGTAATTGCAGACATAGCTACAACTATGAGCATAGGCGCCGCAATAAGTCCTGCGGAAACGGCGGCGTCGCCTATTACAAGACCGCCGACTATGCTTACGGCATTACCTACGGATTTCGGCATTCTGACCCCTGCTTCCCGTACAATTTCATAAACAAAGTGTATAAACACCGTTTCAAGCAGCACGGGAAAAGGTGTTATGCTCTCCTGCACAGCCATATCGTAAAGCATTGCTACGGGCAAAACCTCATGGTGAAAGCTGCAGACGGCTATATACACAGACGGCAGAAATATGGCAATAAAAAATGCAGAATACTTAAGAATTCTTGTGAACAGGGCATAAAACGGCGGTACATTGTAGTCGTCAACGGTCTGAAAATTCTCTGAAAACAGATAGGGCGCTATAAGCGCAAACGGCGTACCGTCAATTATTATAAGAATTCTGCCCTCAGCCATTTCAGCGCAGGCAGTATCCGGTCTTTCGGTAGAGCCAACCGCAGAAAAAAGCGCAAAACGGTTGCCCTCTATAAGCTCGGTAATACTGCCCGAGGATAAAACCGTATCAAAACGGGCGCTGTTAATCTGATTTTTGATTTGATTGAGTATTTCATAATTGACCCTGTCGGTAAGATAACAAAGGCAAATCCTTGTCTTGCTTGTTACGCCTGCTTCAAGCGTATCAAAGTGCAGTTTAGGCGAACGGATGCGGCGACGAAGAAGAGCTAAATTGTCCTTGAAGCACTCACAGAAGGCTTCAAGCGAGCTTTTTTCATTCACTTCGCTCTGCGACTGCTCGACTCCCCTTTTTGTAAAGCGTTGCACTCCGAAGCAAAGGCAGTAATCAACACCCTCACAAAAAACAAGAAACATACCCGAAAGTATCTCCTGCTCTGCCTGCTGTAACGAATATGCTTTTTTTATGTCAACGCCTGCAATTACGCTTTGCGATATATAATTCATCAGCTTTTCGTGGTTTGACGGCAAATCGGTATTTTCAAGCAAGGGTTTGACAATTTGTTGAGTTACAAGCAGATTGTCGCAGAGTGTGTCAGCCATACAGAAAAGGAGTTTTGCAGAATCTGCTTCGGCTGTTTTTATAAGAATGTCCATACTTTCGCCGAAGCTCTTTTTCAGATAAAGCTCATTGCTTAAAATATCTCTGTATATCGGCAATTCTCTTTCGCTGTTTTCGGGTATATCGGTTATTTCTTCAAGATTTTTCTTTAACGGGTTTTTCACACTATCACCGTTATTGGTATTGCCTGATTTTCGGTGTATATTCTTAAGATAAAAACGAAACATAATAACGGTGATTTTATGCTTATAGGTATTTTCAGGGCAACTATAATTTATTTACTCATTCTCGTCTCAATGCGAATACTCGGCAAACGGCAAATCGGTGATTTACAGCCGTCCGAGCTTGTTATAACAATTCTTTTGTCGGAGATTTTTTCAATACCTATGCAGGACACAAAAATTCCGCTCTTGGACACCTTTGTGCCTGTGTTTCTGCTTGTTGGGTTTGAACTCATTACATCTGCCATAAGCGTTAAGAGTATTAAATTCCGCAAGCTTCTCGACGGAAATTCAATTATGATTATAAAAAACGGTGTACTTGACCAGAAGCAGTTGAAAAAGCTTCGGTACACTGTTGACGATTTGCTTGAAGCGCTGAGAAAAAAGGATGTGTTCGACATTTCATCCGTAGAATATGCGATTATTGAAACTGACGGCACGCTGTCGGTATGCCTGAAAGCTCAGGAAGCAGCAGTTAAGGTAAAGGATTTAAAGCTTCCGTCAACGGAATTTGCAATTCCCGTTGTAGTTGTGTCCGACGGAAGAATTATTGAGGAAAACCTGAAGCTTATAGGCTGTAACCGAAATCAGCTTGATGAGGCAATAAGAAAAGAAAAGATAATGCCGGATAATATTTTCATTATGCTTATGGATAAAAACAAAAAGGTTTTAACAATTAAAAAGGAAAAGAATATATGAAAAGAACGGTTATAGGCGTAATTTTAATTGCAGTTGCTGTGGCGGTTGCCGTTACGGGCTTTATTGACATAAACAAAACAGGAAAACGGCTGATAATATATTTAAGCGAAGCTCAAAATGCTTTTGAAGAAGAAAAATACGCAAACGGTTTAAATGAAATAAGCAATGCGGTTGAAATGTGGAAAACTGTTGAAAAAAGATATAAGGTATACCTCAATCACGAAGAGCTTGACGAATTGGAGCTTTGTTTTGATTTGCTTGAAGTCAAAATAAAAGAAAGCACCAAAGCCGAAGAAGGCTCTGATGCTTTTTATGACGATTTAAAAGATTTACTGAACGAAAGCATTTCGAGAATTAACCATATTTTGAATTCTCAGAAGCCGAAACTCAGTGAAGTTTTTTAATTGCTTTTTTAATCAGCAATCCCGTAGCTGCGGCGGCACCTGCAACAGCTAATGCCTTTGCAGTCTTTTTAAGAATCGGAACGGCTATCTGCGGTGACGGAGGCGACCACGAATAGAAAAGATACCTTGCCTTTTGGTGAATATCTTTATAATCAAACAAATCTTTATACATTAAGGTATAGGTCGAAAACTCGTTTAGATTATTTTTGTCTAAATCTATTATTCTTACTCCCCTGTCCATATAAGGACCGTAGACATTGAAGCCAACACCCTGAGCGTAGCCCATAGTCAAGCCCATAAACTCGCCCACAAAGCTGTTGTTGTGGTCATGGCCGAAGAACACACCGATTACATCGCCTTTTTCACGAAGCACATCAAACTCACCCGAATTTTCATCAGGTGTACCGGGTGTTTCAAGTAAAAAGTCGCAGTTGCCGTTTTTCAGATAATTTTCATCTATTGTAAAAAACTTATCAAGATATTTTCCGTAGCCTGCGGCATGCGGTTTATGGGATTTCGGAACCTGCTTTAAGAGATGCCAGGTTTCCGGCACGGGTATATGCTGAAAGACAAGCGATTTTACATAGCCGCCGTTTTCTTCCTTTAACCTGTCTCTTGTGTTTTGATACCACTCAAGCTGACCTTTGGTTACATGGTCGCATTTGCCTGAGGGCGTTGCCGACAGAGAATCAATAAGATAAATATTAAACAGAGTTTTTTTGCCCTTATAATCTTTTATTTCAATGTTATGGTTACACAAGCCTGCAAGCTCCCTGTCGCCTGCTTCGGCAAGGCACGAAGGATAGCTCTGATAAACTGCAAGCTGTTTTTCCTTTGAGCTTGCGAATGCCTGCGCATCATGATTGCCGAAAACGAAGGTGAAAGGCACATTTCTTTCAGCAAGCGGCTTCATAAAATTGCGTATAGTCTTTTCTGTATTCTTTTCCCTGTTGCCGAGAGCAAGAAATGTACCGTAGCCCTTGACCTGATCGCCCGTGAAAACAACCAGATCGGGCTTTGCCTCGTCAAGTGCGGCAGCTATGAATTCTATTGTGTTTTCAGATGTGAACTGCGTGTCCTGAATATCGGAAATCTGCATTATGCGGAATTTTCCGTTTTCATTGAATTTAAGCATTGTTCAAATTCCTTTTATCTAAAGTTTTATTTCTGAAGTAAACGCAAATATTAAGAATTACAAATAAAATGTTTATAAAGTAAGCTATAAGCACATAGTTAATATTACCGCCGATGAATTTTGCCGCTATGCCTGCAATATAACCGACGGTTATTAAAAGATAAAAAGGCAGGCTCGTTGATTTTGCCGTTTTTGCCATTAAGCTTTTTATAAAATTTATAGGCCATGAAAGACCGAAGCATATAAGCATTATTGTTTCAAGTATGTTTTGCATTGTTTTCCCCGTTAAAATACAGAGCCGTTGTATTTCTTCTGAACAGCAATAATCGGTATAAAAGCAATTGCCAATCCGGCAAGAAGTAGAACCGTTACCAAAGCGGATTCGGTAAAAAGCGCTATTATACCGGCGGCTATAAGAGGCACGCTGATGCCCAGCAAGGCTTTACCCATAGCTTTGCCGTATGCTGTTTTATCCTTTACATTGGTTTGGTGATAATCGTGAATTAAATCGGTTTTGCCTTTATAAACAAGTATTCCGACAATAATAACAGCTATTGCGCATGCGAACATTATTAAAGAGTAAATAATCATATTAGCACCTCAATAATCCTTGTAAAAACAATTCAACAAGTTTGAGTTTGGCAAGGTCTTTGATTTTTGCAAATTTACGGCGTATATCTACCGCTCCCTCTCCGAGGGAGCTGCCGAACGCAAGTGAGGCTGAGGGAGTTTTTTGTTGATTTTATTACTCCCCCAGTCATTTTGCTTCGCAAAATGCCAGCCCCCTCAATGATGGGGCGGTAGTTGTTCTTTTCAACTTTGCAACGACCCCTGCAAATTCCTTTTTGTAAAAAAGCTTATTTACAAAAAGGGACGGGCGCAGACCCGTCCCTTTTATTTTAATTACTCAAGGTTTGCTTTAAGAGTAGCAAGGCTCTCTTTAAGCTCTGCAGGAAGCTTGGTGCCGAACTTCTTGAAGAATTCCTCAATACCGTCAGCCTCATCCTTCCAGAGTGACTTGTCAACATCAAGAATCTTGTCAAGCGACTCAACTGTTACCTCGCCCTCAAGTCCTTCAAGGTTGATGTCCTTAGCATAAGGAATGTAACCGATTGCTGTTTCCTGAGCGTCAACCTTGCCCTCGCAGCGCTTGATAATCCACTCAAGAACACGGAGGTTGTCGCCGAAGCCGGGCCACATAAAGTTGCCTTCGTCATCTTTTCTGAACCAGTTAACATTGAAAATCTTGGGAGCCTTGTCAGGATCAAGAGTCTTACCAATATCAATCCAATGCTGCCAATAGTCAGCCATATGATAACCGCAGAAAGGAAGCATAGCCATCGGGTCTCTTCTTACAACGCCTACTGCGCCTGCAGCTGCAGCTGTTGTTTCGGAAGCCATTGTTGCACCTACGAATACGCCGTGATTCCAATCTCTTGACTGATATACCAGCGGAGCAAGCTTTGCTCTTCTGCCGCCGAATACGAATGCTGAAATCGGAACGCCCTGCGGATTTTCAAATTCGCTTGAGAGACAGGGACAATTCTTTGCAGGAGCTGTGAAACGGCTGTTCGGATGAGCGAGGTTCTTGCCTTCTGCCTTCCACTCAACGCCGTTGCACTTAATACCTGTCCACTCCTCAGCATTAACGGGAGGATTCTTGTCAAGACCTTCCCACCATACTGTATTGTTATCAAGATTTCTTGCAACATTTGTAAAGATAGCGCCCTTCATTGTTGACTTAAGAGCGTTCGGATTTGACTTCTCATTTGTGCCGGGAGCAACGCCGAAGAAACCGTTTTCGGGGTTGATAGCGTAAAGTCTGCCGTCAGCGCCCTTTCTGATCCACGAAATGTCGTCGCCTACGCACCAAACCTTATAGCCCTTTGCTCTGTAACCCTCGGGCGGAATAAGCATAGCAAGGTTTGTCTTACCGCAAGCTGACGGGAATGCAGCGCAGATGTACTTAACCTCGCCCTGAGGATTCTCAAGACCGAGTATAAGCATATGCTCTGCCTGCCAGCCTTCATTTTTACCCTGATAAGAAGCAATACGAAGAGCGAAGCACTTTTTGCCGAGAAGAACATTTCCACCGTAAGCTGAGTTAACCGAAATAATTGTGTTGTCCTCGGGGAACTGGCAAATCCATCTCTTTTCGGCGTCAACATTGCACTTGCAGTGAAGTCCTCTAACCCAGTCGTTTGAGTCGCCGAGAGCGTCCATAACTGCCTTGCCTACTCTTGTCATAATTGCCATATTAAGAACAACATAGATAGAGTCGGTAAGCTCAATGCCTGCCTTTGAGAAGGGTGAACCTACGGGGCCCATTGAATAAGGAATTACATACATTGTTCTGCCCTTATATGAATCTCTTGCAATATCGTAAAGCATTTCATAAGCCTTAACGGGATCCATCCAGTGGTTAGTAGGGCCTGCGTCCTCTTCCTTGCGTGAGCAGATAAGAGTTCTGTCCTCAACACGGGCAACATCGTCGGGCTTTGTTCTGTGATAAAGGCAGCCCGGAAGAAGTTCCTCATTAAGCTTAATCATTTCGCCTGTTGCGATAGCTTCCTTGCGGATTTCCTCAAGCTGTTCCTCGCTGCCGTCAATCCAGACAATTTTGTCGGGCTTTACGAGTTCAACCTTTTCGTCAATCCAATCAAGTATGCTTTTGTTGGTTGTAAGTGCTGACATAGTATTACTCCTTTACGAATTCGGTAATTCCGAAATTATTTATTAACCTGAAGCATACGGCAAACCGCCTTGTACGCCATTTTAGTTGAATTTATTATACAATAAAAGCGCATTTTTTGCAATATGTATGTTAAAAGTTTGTCAATAAGTTACATTTTGTTTACAAATAAAAACAAGCTATTGTGCAATGTTGAACTGTTTGAAATTATTTTCTTATACTATATTCCAATCATCTGTTAAAAATCAAACACTATGTTAATTTCATTGCTTTTGTCATTAGGGATTCCTTTAAATCCGTAAACGAGCAAAAGTTCTTTGAATGCAGCAATAACAGCTTGTTTGCTCTCATTACAACTGGGATTTATTTCCGATTTAACGAGTGACCATTGTCTGGTATTAGAATCAAGCCATTTTTGATGAAGCTTAAAGCTATTGGAAGTCCCATGCCATTCCATATAAAAAGTTAAATCATGTGGAGGTTCTCTATCTTGATAACACTCAAACATGAAGGTGTGATTATCTTTATCAATAGTCCATATTATCGGTGACAAATAGTCAAGCCCAAAAGCAGGATTCGGAATTTTTTTACTCTTGAATTCATTTCTTTCCTCTTCAGACAGATATTCATTTACTATTGTTTTCATATTAACTCTCCTGTTCTAATTTTTTAAGCTATTGTGCAATGCTGTTACATTTGCTCTGTGATAGGCATAGTAGCGGCGGCATTTAAGGACATATCCGCCCTTTTGCCTGTCATAAATTCATAGTAACCCTGCGCCGCCACCATTGCAGCATTGTCGCCGCACAGTGAAAGCTCGGGAAAATATATTTTTACATTATGCTTTTCGGCAAGCTCTGTCATTCTCTGACGAAGCATTGAATTTGCAGAAACACCGCCTGCAAGCACAAGTGTTTTGCTGTTTTGCTGAACAATCGCCTTTTCGGTATGGCTTTCAAGCGAAGATACAACTGCATTTAAAAATGATGCGCCTAAATCCTTAACAGATATTTCCCCGCCTTTTTGTTTTGCGTTGTGAATTGTATTTATTACCGATGTTTTAAGTCCCGAAAAGCTGAAATCAAGCGGATTGTCGTCGACTCTCGGCTTCGGGAAGGTGTAAGCATTTATATCGCCTCCCCTTGCCTCTTTGTCAAGGTTTACGCCGCCCGGATAAGGCAAGCCCATAGTTCTTGCGGCTTTGTCAAGCGCCTCGCCTGCCGCATCGTCACGGGTTCTGCCTATGACATTGAATTTGGTATAATCCTCAACATTTACAAGAAGTGTATTGCCGCCCGATACAACAAGGCATAAAAACGGCGGCTTAAGGTCGCTGTGCGTAATATAATTTGCCGCTATATGCGAGCGCAGGTGGTGAACGGGCACAAGCGGAATTCCCGAAGAAAAGGAAAGTCCCTTTGCAAAGTTCACACCCACAAGCAAAGCGCCTATAAGTCCCGGCGCATAGGTTACGGCTATGGCGTCAATGTCGGAAAGCGTGCAGTCCGCCTTTTCAAGCGCTTCCCGTACAACAAAAGTTATCGACTCAGCGTGAAGCCTTGAAGCTATTTCGGGGACTACCCCACCGAAGATTTTATGCTTTTCAATCTGAGTTGATACAATATTTGAAAGAATTATTCTGCCGTCTTCAACCACTGCCGCAGCAGTTTCGTCGCAGGAGCTTTCAATACCGAGTATTTTCATAAGCTTACCTCATAATCAAAATTCAATAAAGTATAGCATATTTTGGGTGTTTTATCAAGTTTAGGCAACAAAAAAAAGACAGGCTCCGAAAAGCCTGTCCTTTGATTTAAAGCTTTATTGCGTTTAAATTACTTAAGAGTAACCTTTGCGCCAACTTCTTCGAGCTTAGCCTTTGCAGCGTCAGCGTCATCCTTAGAAGCCTGCTCCTTGATTACCT
>ONBD01000014.1 GCA_900315985.1 uncultured Eubacteriales bacterium
CCCGAGGAAATTCTCTATTCCGCAACGCCTCATATAGGCACGGACAAGCTCAAAGAGGTTGTTAAAAATATAAGAGAGCAGGTCATAGCCTTCGGCGGTGAATTCCGCTTTGAAACGAAGCTTACAGATATTATTGTCTATAACGGCTCCGTGCAGGGTATTACCGTTGAAAATGGCGGTAAAACAGAGGACATTCAGACCGATACGGTAATTCTTGCAATAGGACATTCTGCAAGAGATACTGTTGAAATGCTTTACTCAAAGGGTATACCGATGATGCAGAAGCCGTTCTCGGTCGGCGCAAGAATTGAACACAGGCAGGAAATGATAAACCGTTCGCAGTACGGCGAATTCTGCAGCCACAAACGCTTGGGTGCGGCAAATTACAAGCTTGCGTGTCATCCGCAGGGCGGCAGGGGAGCTTATACCTTCTGTATGTGTCCCGGCGGCACGGTAGTGTGTGCGCCGAGTGAAGAAAATACCGTCGTAACAAACGGTATGAGCGAATACGCAAGAGATAAGGAAAATGCAAATTCCGCCTTGCTTGTAGGCATTGAGCCGAAGGATTTTCCCTCGGAGCATCCGCTTGCAGGTATGTATTATCAGCGTGAAATTGAACAAAAGGGATTTGTAATGGGCGGCGGAGATTATACTGCGCCTGCACAGCTTGTAAAGGATTTTCTCGGCAAAACTGCAAGCACCTCGGGCGGCAGTATAAAGCCTTCGTGTCCTACGGGGGTAAGATATACGAATTTACATGAGCTGTTGCCTCAGAAAGTTTCATCCGTAATGTGCGAGGCGCTTGTAAAAATGGACAATATGCTTTCGGGCTTTGCTTACGGCGAAGCGGTATTAACAGGACCCGAAACCAGAAGCTCTGCGCCTGTCAGAATAATCCGTGACGAATTTATGCAGAGCGCAATAAGGGGACTTTACCCCTGCGGCGAGGGCGCAGGCTATGCCGGCGGAATTGTATCTGCCGCTGTTGACGGAATTAAGGTAGCCGAGGCAGTACTCGGCGACGAAAGGTGATATTATGATAAATATTATGCCCGCTTGGGGACCTTATTCAAAAAAATATTTCGGCATTTCAAATATTGTAAAGCATCAAAGCGAAAGCGGAGTCCGCTTTGATTTTACTGTGCTTCCCGCAGTTACCAACACCGACTGTAAAGCGCCGAATGTTACAATTCCCGTAGGCGTGCATCCGTGGGAATGTAAGGCTGATTACTCCTATTATTCCTACCGTCAGGAAATGGACACAAAGGGCGAAATATATGCAGATGTGTCCTTTACGGCTTTAAGTGAGAATTCTACGCTTGTACGCACCGAAATATTTAATAATTCACCTTTGATGCAGAATTGCCTTGTCAACTATTTTTCGTCAATTCAGTACCCGACGGTCAATACGGTACAGCTTAATCTGCCCGAAAAGTGTGATTTCAAAAAGGCAAACGATTATAGCATTTACGAGTACAGCACCTCACGCCCCTGGGACAGACAGACTATGGACGCTATGCACAAGGGCGAGTTTTTTGATGACCGCTTTTATATGCACAGAGGTCTCGGTGACAGAGATAATAACCGTTATATTCTGCCGAAATTCTCAAAGCTCGGTGAGGAAAAGGGCGACAGAATTTCATATGAATTTGACCTGAAAAATGAATATAAAGACGCAGTTTTAGCTGTCAGATATCGCACAACAAGTGTAAAGGCATCTGACTTTACAATCAATGGAAAAGCTTGCAGTTTCAATGCTTGCGACGGTTTGAGCATTGCTGAATTTGAGCTTGGAAGATTAAACAGGGGCAAATTCAGCATAGAGCTTGTATCTCTTGGTACAGGCGGTATTGAATTTGACTTTTTCGCTGTCTGTGAAAAGGAAGATGCAAAAAAAATCACAGCCGAAACAGTCAAAAATAATTTTATGCCAGAAACGGAAACGGAAGAGTATTCCGACGGAGCACTTGTTGAATTAAAATATGAGGGTGTTGAAAACAAATACTGTCTTCGCACCTTTAACCACCTTACCCGTCTGCGTGACATTCCCACAGGCTGCCTTGAAGATGTGCCTACGCCGAGGCTTTCACAGCCCGACCCGAGCTTTGACAATATGCTTGAAACCTTTTCGGGCGAGTTTAATTACAAGCACTCCGACGAGGGATATTATCAGAATACGCTTGCGCATACCATTTTCATCGAGCCTGAAACAAGCCATGTTGAGTATGCTGTAATTTCACTCGGCGAAACGGAGTATAAAACTACCGAAGAGTACGAAAAAATATACAGCTCTGCCGTGGACAGCTGTGAAAAGCTCTCATTTAAAACCGAGGGTAAAAAATATGAATTTTCCAACAAGCTCTTAAGGGCGGCAATGTTTCAGAATACCGTTTACCCCTTATATCATCACGGTGAGTATGTAGTTCACCACACACCGGGCAAGCGCTGGGATTCGTTTTACACATGGGATTCGGGCTTCATAGGGCTTGATATGAATATGTTCAATTCCGAGCTTGCCGAGTATATACTCGATTTGTATCTGAGCGACAAGGACAATCCCGACTACGCCTTTTTGCTTCACGGCTCGCCCGTACCCGTACACATTTATCAGTATTTTGATATGCTCTGCCGTACAAATGACAAGCAGAAGTATTATAAATACTATGACAGGGCAAGGCTTTTTTATCTGTTCCTTGCAGGTAAAATCAACGGCTCGACTACCGACAAATTCAAAACCCGTCTTACAACAACCTACGATTATTTCTACAACAGCTCAGGCATGGACGATTTACCCTCGCAGGCGGAAGCATACCGCAGGGGAGTACAGCTTAAAACTGCGCCGTGCATATCCTCCTCACAGGTTATAAGGTGCGCAAAACTTATGTCCTTCATAGCCTCAGAGCTTGGCAAAAGCGAAGATGTTGACGGGTATAATGCAGACATAAAAAGGCTGTCCGACGCTCTGAATACTTATGCGTGGGACGAAGAAGCAGGCTATTACAGCTATGTAATTCATGACGAAAACGGCAATTTCGCAGAACAGCTGAAAAATGCTTCGGGCGAAAATATGAACAAGACTATGGACGGAGTTTATCCGCTTATAGCAGGCGTTACAGATGAAAATCAGACGCAAAAAATCCTCGCCCATTTAAAGAGCGAGGAGGAAATGATGAGCAAGGTCGGCGTTTCTGCGGTCAATATGAAAGCAAGCTATTACGCAGACAACGGCTACTGGAACGGCAATGTCTGGTTTTCACACCAGTGGTTTTTGTGGAAAACAATGCTTGATTTAGGCGAGGCTGATTTTGCTTTTAAGATTGCAAAAACTGCTCTTGATGCGTGGAAAAAAGAGGTTGATTACTCAAACTATACCTTTGAGATGATTTCAATCAAGACGGGCAGGGGAGGCTGGTTCCACAATTTCGGCGGACTTTCGGCTCCCGTCAATCTCTGGGCGTCTGCATATTTCGGCGAGGGCAGTCTTACAGCAGGCTTTGATTGCTTTATTGAAAATCAGCAATTCAATGAAAATAATACAAGTCTTGAATTAAACCTTCTTCACCGCACAGGCAAAGACGGCGTTATAATTGCATCAATGAATGAAAACGGCAATTACATGGTAACCCTCAACGGCAAAAATGCTGAATTTAAAGAGAGATTAAACGGCACTCTCGAAATAGTAATTCCTGCCGACACCGAAAAGGCGGAAATAAGCGTTCAGCTTGTGTAATCCTCAATTATTTTCAGCGCTTCCTCGTCGGTATAGGCTTTTATACCGTTGCTTATTTTATATTGCTCAGCCTCGGGCAGCTCTGATAAAAGCACATCATAAATTTCAACGGGCATAGCGTAGCCCTCTTCAAAAAGTGCGAGCTTGCCGTCATACTCTGTGAGCGTGTATTTAGGCTGTACGGTTGTGCTCTCCTTCGGCTTGCCCGTTTTTACATCAATGTTCAGCGTTACAACCGAAAATATTATTACCCCGACAATAGCAATCAGAGTTACGGCAATACATCTTTTTAAAATACTGTTCAAAAAAATCACTTCCCATTTTATTTTTACATAAAATGGGAAGTTTATTCGTTACAGGGATTTTTAATTTTATCAGTTTTCCTTCATTTTTTTGCCGAAGCGGATTTGATTTACAATAAAGCCTATTCCGAGTACAAGAATTAAAGGAATAAGGAAAATGAGAGCAAGCAATACTGTTATAATAACAATCGGCAAGCCTTTTTTGCTCTTTCTTACCGTGCGCTCGGGCGCTTTCTGCGGCTCGGGCTGCGGTCCCTGCTCGCCCTCCTCATAGAAAGGCATTATGGGAAGCATTGCGTCGTATGACGGTATGCCCGAATTATGTAACAGAGGTTCAACGAAATCATACAGGCTGTCGGAAACCTTTATAAGCTTTCTGACATTGATGTGAAGAGCCGAGAATACCGAATCAAGTATGCTTATAAGTCCCATACAGATTTTATACTCTGCGTCCTCGGGATTGTAAAGGTTGTCGCCGCCGTAGAGGTTAAGCACAAGCTTTACTATAAATTCAAGCACGCTGTCATCCTTAACGCTCTGCCAGTCCTCCTTTTTGAGTCCCGTTTCCTTCTTTGTCCACTTTGCAACGGTGCCTATTTTAAGCTTTAAAAGAAGCTTTGCAATGGGCTTGATAAGCCAGCCGATTTTATAAACAAGCTTCTTTTTAATGCTCATGGCAGTTGCCATGGTTGCAAATGTTTCGGTATCTGTTGCGGCAGCCTTGAGCATATCTACTATCATACCCGAAAGCTGATGCGCAAGGTATTCCTGAAGCGTTTTGCCCTCTAAATCTATGTCGACAGGCTCAGTTATGAAATCGGTTGTGGTGCTTACCATATTTCTTGCAGGGTCAAGCACAACCGTTCTCATTGTTGCAGGGTAGCCTATAAGCGAAGCGGTTGCAATATCGTAAAAGGTATTGCCACGCTTTGAGATGATTTTGTCAATATCGTGAATATGTGTATGTCCCGTGAGCATATAGTTGATGCCCATGTCTGCAAACTGCTCACGGCGTATTTCGTAGTCGCCGAACATATCTCCCTTGCCTATAAGCTCGTAAACGGGCGAGGGGGCAATCAGCGGATGATGCGTCATGGCAATTATGAACTGGTCATTTTTTCGTGCATCGTCAGCCTGAGCCTTAATCCAGTCGAAAAGCTCGTCGGACACACCGCTTTTGCCCGAAAGGTTACTGTCATCGTTAATTGCAAAAAGGCGGTAGCCGTCTGCAAGCTGAACTATATATGACATACTCTGCCTGTGAACTGCAATAGCCTCGTCGGGACCGAATTCACGGTACATATCAAAAAGCTCTTCACGCTTTGCGGCAGGCACCTTTATTCTTTCAGTGCCGTTATAGCCCCAGGCTTCGCCGTCGCCCTTGTAATCGTGCGTGGCGGTGAGCACATAAACTCTTTTGCCCTGACTTTTAAGCCAGCGAAGCTGCTCAATAGCCTCTTCGTGCGCCCAGATTTCACCCTCGTTTGTCGTGTCGCCCGAGAGCAGAACAATATCCGTTCTTGTATCCTTGGCAATCTGTTTATAGGCTGCGTCTAAAAGCTCGGCGGCATTTTTTAAAAGCTTCTGACTTTTTGCGTTTGCCTTGTCATAAGCTTCGCCGCTTGTGCCTACACGCTTTGAAAAATAATGCGTATCCGTAATAACCGTAAGAGTCAACGGCTGTTTTTCTGCCATATTTTCGCCTCCAAATTATAGTTTACCGTAATTCTTATTATAAAGCCTTGGTGTCAACCTCGTTTTTAAGCATATCAGCAAGAGCAGAAGCCTCCATAGAGCCTATGTCGCCCTCGCCACGCTTTCTGACTGAAACTGTGCCGTTTTCAACCTCATTGTCGCCGACAACAAGCATGTAGTTAATTTTCTGAAGCTGAGCTTCACGGATTTTATAACCGATTTTCTCACTTCTTGTGTCAACCTCAACACGAAGTCCCTTTGCTTCAAGCATTTTTCTGACTGAATCTGCATATTCGTGATGACGGTCTGCGATGGGAAGAATTTTAACCTGAACGGGCGACAGCCACAGCGGGAATGCGCCCATGGTTTCTTCAATAAGATATGCCATAAACCTGTCAAGCGAACCGAGAATTGCACGGTGAAGCACAACGGGTGTGCGTGGTGTGTTGTCCTTGTCAATGTAAGTCAGGTTGAACTTTGCAGGCAGGCAGAAGTCGAGCTGACAGGTTGAAAGAGTGTACTCTGCGCCGACAGCGGGCTTGACATTTACATCAAGCTTCGGTCCGTAGAAGGCTGCCTCGCCGATTTCCTCCGTGTAGTCAAGTCCGAGCGAGTCAAGAACATCACGCAGAGCATTTTCAGCGGTATTCCACATCTCGTCGTCGTCATGGTATTTTTCTTTGTCCGCAGGGTCACGAAGTGAAAGCACAAGGCGGTAATCTGTAATGCCGAAATCCTTGTAGGTTTCAAAAATGAGGTCAACAACCTTTGAAAATTCGTCTTTAATCTGCTCGGGAGTAACGAAAAGGTGAGCGTCATTCTGACAGAAATGTCTGCCTCTCTCAATACCCTTGAGTGTGCCCGAAGCTTCATAACGGAAGTCGTGCGCAATCTCGCCTATTCTTACGGGCAGGTTCTTGTATGAATGTGATGCGTTCGCATAAATTCTCATATGGTGCGGACAGTTCATAGGTCTTAAAACATAGGTTTCGTCCTCAACCTCCATTGCAGGGAACATATTGTCCTTGTAATGATCCCAGTGACCCGAGGTCTTGTAAAGATTTACCGTACCAATGCAGGGGGTCAGAACATGCTGATAACCCGACTTTATTTCTTTTTCACGGATGTAGTCCTCAAGTATTCTCCAGAGCGTATAGCCTTTGGGCAGGAACATAGGCATACCCTTGCCGACAAGCTCGTCTGTCATAAACAAGCCTAATTCACGGCCGATTTTTCTGTGGTCACGAAGCTTAGCCTCCTCGAGCTTCTGAAGATACTCGTCAAGCATATCCTTCTTCGGAAATGCAATACCGTAAACACGGCAGAGCATCTTGTTTTTGGCATCGCCTCTCCAGTATGCGCCTGTGGTGGAGGTCAGCTTGAATGCCTTGACTGCGCCCGTTGACATAATGTGAGGGCCTGCGCAAAGCTCTGTAAATTCACCCTGCTTGTAGAAGGAAATCCTTTCGCCCTTGTCGGCGTGCTCCTTTGTAAGCTCGTACTTGTAGCTTTCACCGTTAGCCGTAAAGTAGTCAAGTGCTTCCTGAGGCTCCATATAGAAACGCTCAATGGCTAAATCTTCTTTTACGATTTTTTTCATTTCAGCCTCGATTTTTTCAAGGTCCTCTGCCGTAAAGGGCTTGTCGCCGCAGTCAAAATCATAGTAGAAGCCTGCGTCAATGGCAGGTCCTATTGTAAGCTTTGTTTCGGGGTACAGTCTTTTTACAGCCTGCGCCATAATGTGTGAGGCTGTGTGCCAGAAGGTCTTTTTACCCTCAATGTCATCACCGAAGGTAACTATTTCAAGCTCGCAGTCCTTTTCTACGGGAGTTCTCAAGTCGCAGTACTCGCCGTCAATTCTGCCGCCGAGAGCCGCCTTGTAAAGACCCATGCCGATGCTTTTTGCAATTTCGGCAACGGTAATACCGTTTTCGAACTCTCTGATGTCATCTCTCAATTTTACTTTTACCATTGTTTTTTCTCCTTTCAGATAAAAAGAAAAGCACTTCATCCTAAAAAATCAGGATGAAATGCAATAAAATACATTCCACGGTTCCACCCGCATTGCAGATTGCTCTGCCTCTCATTGTAACCTTAACGCAGTCATACGGAACGCCTTAATCAGTGTTTTCGGCATTCGCTCGGGAGGGGTGTCGGGCAATACCCTGTGATTTTGTTTCAGCTTGTCAAAATCTCTCTGAAACAGAGCCGTTTTGCCGTTCTTCTCCGTCATAGCTTTAAAATATTTACTAATATATTATACAATTTAAAAATATAAAGTCAAGTTTATTTTGAATTTAGTGTAACGCACAGAAATGCAGCCAAAGACATCTCAAATAAAACACATATAAATTTTACTGTCAAACCCGTGTTAAATATGTTGATTAAATTACACTTTTGTGATAGAATACAGCTGATTTTTCAAGAGGTATTATATTTATGAGTTCAGTACAGCAAAAAAACGCTGTAATGACCGAGGGCAGTATTACAAAAAAGATAATATTTTTTGCAATACCCATTTTTATAGGTCAGCTTTTTCAACAGCTTTATAATACGGTTGACTCTCTTATTGTCGGCAATCTTATAAGCAGCAGTGCGCTTGCCGCAGTCAGCGCAACGGGCACGCTTACTTTTCTTGTAATCGGCTTCTTTTTCGGCTTTTCGCAGGGCGCAGGCATTATAATCGCCCGTGAAATCGGCGCAGGCAATGCAGAGAGAACATCAAAAGCAGTCCATACGGCAGTTGCTATGGGCTTGTTCTTTTCTGCCGTAATAACAACTCTCGGCGTAGGCTTTTCGCCGTTTATGTTAAGGCTTATGGGCACTCCCGAGGAGGTACTGCCCGAAGCAGTGCTTTACCTGAGAGTATATTTTATGGGCTGTACGGGACTCATAATGTATAACACTTTTGTAGGAATTTTGCAGGCGAGCGGCGACTCAAGGCATCCGCTTATGTATCTTGTAATAAGCTCAATGCTCAATGTTGTGCTTGACACGGTGTTCATAGCAGTTTTCAAAATGGGCGTTGACGGTGCGGCGCTTGCAACTATAATCTCACAGTAAAATATGACACTATAATTAAAATCAGCATTCGTAAAATCCGTTTTGATATGCCGTCTTTGAGGGGAATAGTCCGTTTCGGCTTCCCGACAGCATTGCAGGGCTCTATAATTGATATTTCAAATATACTTATTCAGTCCTATGTAAATTCCTTCGGCAAGGACGCTATGGCAGGCGTCGGCGCGTATTCAAAGTTAGAGGGCTTTGCATTTCTGCCCGTAATATCATTTTCAATGGCCATGTCCACCTTTATTTCGCAAAACCTCGGCGCAGGCAAAAAAGACAGAATTAAAAAAGGCATGCGCTTCGGGCTTCTCTGCACGGTGCTTTCAATAGAGGCAATCGGAGTTATAGTATTTTTCCTCTCTCCGCTTCTCATAAAGGCTTTTAACAGCGACCCCGAGGTAATATATTACGGCGTTGCAAGGGCTAAAGTTGCCTCGCTGTTTTACTGCCTGTTAGGCTTTTCAAATGTAACGGCGGCGGTAATGAGGGGACTCGGCAAGCCTATGGCGCCTATGATAACAATGCTTGTCTGCTGGTGCGCTGTCAGGGTGGCAGTTTTTATGACCGTCGGTCAGATTTACCACGAATTTTTACTGACCTGCTGGATTTACCCTGCAACATGGGCGTTAAGCTCGCTGGTATATGTAATTCTTTACAGAGTTTATAAAAAGCAAGGCTTGTATTAAAAATTCAGATTGATTAAAAGCATAAAAAAAGCAGGACACTTTAACGGTGTCCTGCTTTAAAATTTATCAAAAGAATTATTCGCCCTTCATTTCGAGAAGCTTAACCTTGCCTTCAAATGCCGCCTGTGAAACCTTAATAGAGTCTGTAATAGCAGCCTTGATGTCGTCCTCTTCAACGCCTAATTCAAGGCAGTACTTCTTGTCAATAAACAGGTTGTAGTCCATAATGTCGGGCAGCTGCATCGGGTCCATACCGCTTTCAATGCCTCTGTTCTTGTAATCCTTAACAATTTTACCCATGCCCATTCTCATCATCCAAGGCGGAACGGTAACAATCTTTCTGCCTTCCATGCCTCTTGCGGCAAATACTATGTCAAGAAATTCGGGCCATGTCATATTATACATACCTATCGGGATAGCCTCAAAGCCTGTCTTGCCCGCTTTGTTTTCGGCTGCGCCTGCAATTACCTGACCAACCTGACGGCAGGTAAGCATTGCCGTGCCGCCCTTGGGGTAAAGTGTGAAGGGAAGCTTGTCCATACCCTGAATCTGCTCAATAAGAACGGTCCAAACGGGCTTTCTGCCGGGCTGTGTGCCGAAAATGTAAGGAAGCTCAAGCACGCAGGTTGAGAAATTCTCATCAGCAGCGTCCTCGCAAACCTTTTCCTGATCCATACGGGACTTCATATAGGGGTTTCTCTCTGTAAGCTTCATTTCGGGTCTTATCTTGTTAAGGTATGCAAAGTAAGAGCCTAAAACAACTGCTCTCTTAACGCCTGCCTTTTTGCAAAGCGGGAAAATTCTTTCAAGCGGAGCTATGTTGTACTGATAATACTTTTCAAGTACGGGTGCGGGGAATTCGACTCTCTCGTCAACGCCTGCCGCAAATACAAATACATCAGCGCCCTTGAGCATAGCCTCAATCTCTTCGTCAGACTTCTTGTTGATGTCGCCGAAGATTATCTCCATCTCCTCGGGGATGGGTGCGCCTTCGGGAAGAGGGGGGAGAGCAACGGATGTAACCTGATGTCCTCTTTTAATAAGAGTTGTGGCAGCTTCACAGCCTAAAAGACCTGTGCCGCCGATCATAAATACCTTCATAATTTTACCTCCAGATTGTGTTGTTTATAATAAGGGAAACCGTCCCCAAATTTACTTAATCTTTAAATACGGGGTCAAACAGAGGCAGCTTTGAAATCTTCATAACATTAGAGAAAAGTCTGCCGCCCTGAACAGGCATAATTCTGCCGAAATAATTCATAAACGCAGCGTCAAAGCCGTGAACGCCCAACGGACGCTTTGACTTGATGTCACGCATAATCATTTTAACCATTCTCTCGCAGGAGGTGCTTACCATATTGAGAGCCTTCTGCGCCTTGTCGTCAGAGGATTCCTGATTTCTGAAAATGTCGGTCTTTGTAAAGCCGGGGCAGACAATGCCTACATAGCATTTACCTCTTAACTCCTCACGAAGTGCCTCTGAAAGTGCCTTGAGAGCCGCCTTTGAAGCAGAGTAAACAGATGTGCCTGCAAGCGTCATAAGAGCCGCCGAAGAGTCAATGTTTATAATTGCAGGGGCAGGTGATTCTAAAAGCAGGGGAAGCAGTGCGTGAATTGAATACACCGCCGAGTAGAAATTGATATTCATTGCATTTTCTATATACTCAACCGGATAATTCTGGAATTTGTCAAACTTCGGCAAAATACCTGCATTGTTAATAAGTATATCAGGGTGAATTTTATTCTCCTTGAGATAGTCAACAAATGTAATCCAGTTTTCCTCTTTTGAAACATCAAAAAGCTGATATGAGAATTTGTCGGCGTCATCACCGAGCTCAGCGACAACCTTCTGCATTTTTTCTTCGCTTCTTGCAATGCCTATAACCGTACAGCCGTGCTCCTTTATAAGCTTCTCGGCAACGCCTTTGCCCATACCGCCCGAAGCACCTGTTATGATAACGGTTTTATTGTTCATCCATAATTTGTCCATAATACACCTCGGAATATATTATTTAACTTTTATATTTTAACTCATATAAAAGTTTTTTTCAATAGATACAGGCAAAATAAAGGTGAATTTACATTCATTTTTTTAAAAGAAATAAAATATATAGCAATTTTACTTGAAAACAATCACAACATATGGTATAATCGCAATCGAAATTTTAAAATGGGAGAGAGTTTGGATTTTCAATAACAGCATTTTTTGAAAATGTGCTTTTACTCCCGTTTTTAAAGCGCATTTTGTGCTTTTGGAGGCGATTTAATATGAAGGTTCAATTTACCGAAACAGCTCTGAGAGACGCTAACCAGTCTCTTATAGCGACAAGACTTCCGTTTGAGAGCTTTGAGGGCATACTCACAACTATGGATAAAGCAGGGTATTATTCGCTTGAATGTTGGGGCGGCGCTACCTTTGACTCTTGCTTAAGATATCTTGACGAGGACCCGTGGGAAAGGCTTCGCAAAATCCGTAAAGCCTGCCCGAATACAAAACTACAGATGCTTTTAAGAGGGCAGAATCTTTTAGGCTATAAGCATTACCCTGACGATGTTGTCAGAATGTTTGTCAAAAAAAGCGTTGAAAACGGCATCGATATTATAAGAATTTTTGATGCGCTTAACGATATACGCAATATTGAGGTTGCAGTTGACGAAACGCTTAAAAACGGCGCAACGGCATCAGGCGCAATATGCTACACAAAAAGCCCTATTCATAATCTTGAGTCTTATGTCCGTCTTGCAAAGCAGATGGAAGAGTTAGGCTGTCAGACAATAGCCGTTAAGGATATGGCAGGCATTTTAGGACCGCAGGAGGCTTACGATTTAGTAAAGGCCTTAAAAGAAAATGTTAAGCTTTCTGTCGTACTTCACACACACTCGACAACAGGTCTCGGACCTCTTACGCTTCAGAAGGCAGTCGAAGCAGGCTGTGATGTTATAGATACTGCAATCTCGTCATTTTCGGGCGGCACATCACAACCGCCTACCGAAACTATGGCGTATGCGCTCAGAGAGCAGGGCTATGAAACAGGACTTGATATGAAGGTCTTAAAAGAGATAAACGATTTCTTCAAGCCCATAAAAGCTGAGTTTCTTAAAGAGGGTAAGCTCAACCCCGTTGTGCTTTCAACCGATACCGACGCTCTGAATTATCAGATACCCGGCGGTATGCTTTCAAATCTTGTAGCACAGCTTACCGCACAGAATAAAATGGACAAATTCGAAGAGGTGCTTCTTGAGACCCCGAGAGTCAGAGAGGATTTAGGCTATCCTCCGCTTGTAACTCCCATGAGCCAGATGGTCGGCGTTCAGGCAGCTGCAAATGTGCTTGCAGGCGAGAGATATAAAAATATTTCAAAGGAAATCAAGGCATATATACATGGCGAGTACGGCAAAGCACCGGGCGAAATCAACCCCGAGCTTCAGAAAAAAGTGCTTGGCGACGACAAGCCTGTTACCTGCCGCTTTGCAGACACACTTGAACCTTATTTTGAAAAGGCAAAGGCTGAAATCGGCGACAAGGCAAAGAGCGACGAGGATGTCCTTTCCTATATTGCCTTTCCTGCCCAGGCAGAAGCTTTTTTTGACAAGCGTGAAGAAAAAGCTAAAAACACATTCAAATATTCAATAAGAAGAATAGACTGAGAGGTGTAATATGATTTTTTTGAAAAATGAAACAATCACCTTTTCACAGGCAATAAGCATTTCCGTGACGGGCATTATTGTGGTAATGATAATTCTTGCATTGCTTGCCGTGCTTGTTGTGCTTTTGTCAAAGGCAATCAGAGCAATGGAAAAGGGAGCTAAGAAAAACCAGTCTGCGCAGGGTACTGCATCATCTGCAAATCCCGTAACAGCACCCGTTACAGACAAGGGAGCAAAGCTTCCCGAAACGCAGTCGGCAGGTCAGCTTGATTTATATAAGACAGACGAAAAGACCGCCGCAGTAATAATGGCTATTGTGTCGGATGAGAGCGGCATACCGCTTAACAGACTTAAGTTTAATTCAATCAAGCTTATTGAAGAATAGGGGAGAGAGCAATATGAAATATATAGTAACTTTAAACGGAAAAAATTATGAGGTGGATGTTGACGAGCTTAATGAGGCTATTGTTACAAATGTAACCGACGCAGCTCCGGCTCCTGCTGTTCCGGCAGCACCCACGGCACCGCAGAGCGCCAATACTCCTGCCCCTGCGGTATCAGGCACGGGAACTCCCGTAAAAGCTCCTATGCCCGGTACGGTTTTAAAAATCAATGCCGAAGCGGGACAGAAGGTAAACGAGGGTGATGTTATTATAATTCTTGAAGCTATGAAAATGGAAAACGAAATCGTAGCTCCCGTCAGCGGAACGCTTAATCAGCTGACAGTACAGAAGGGTGCGGCAGTCGCAACTGACGACATTCTCGCCTTCATAGGTTAAGGGGGATTGAAATGTCAGTAATAAATGCAATTCTCGAAACCTTTGCCCAGTCAGGCTTTACATCACTTCCCTGGCAGAATTGGGTAATGATACTTGTTTCGTTTGTACTTTTTTATCTTGCAATAGTTAAAAAATTCGAGCCGCTGCTTTTAATTCCCATAGCCTTCGGTATGATGCTTGTAAATGTCTACCCCGATATTATGGCAGACCCTCTGATGATGTCCTCTTACGAGGGCGAGGTAGTAGAGGGCGCACATTGGTATGACGCAGGTGTTTTAAGGCTTATATATGCGGGCGTAAAATCAAGTATTTTCCCCTGCCTTATATTGATGGGCGTCGGCGCAATGACAGATTTCGGACCTTTGCTTGCAAACCCCTCAAGCCTGCTCTTAGGCGCAGCCGCACAGCTTGGCATTTATGTTGCTTTCTTAATTGCAATGGCAACAGGCTTTATTCCCGGCTTTGACGGCTTTACACCGCAGGAGGCGGCGTCTATTGCCATAATCGGCGGCGCAGACGGACCTACCGCAATTTACCTGACAGGCAAATTAGCGCCCCAGCTTTTAGGACCTATCGCAGTTGCGGCTTATTCATATATGGCGCTTATTCCCTTAATTCAGCCGCCTATTATGAAGGCTCTTACCACCAAAAAGGAAAGAGAAATAAAAATGAATCAGCTTCGCACGGTAAGCAAGGCTGAAAAGATTATATTCCCGATTGTTGTTACTGCACTCTGCGCACTTTTAATTCCGTCAACAGCTCCGCTTATCGGTATGCTTATGCTCGGTAATCTGTTTAAGGAATCGGGACTTACCGACAGACTTTCGGACACAGCGCAGAATGCGCTTTGCAATATAATTACAATTATGCTCGGCGTAACAGTAGGCGCAACGGCAAACGGCAAGACCTTCCTTGATGTTAAAACACTGCTTGTAATAGCAATAGGACTTATAGCCTTCTGCTTCTCAACCGCAGGCGGAGTCCTCTTTGCAAAACTTATGAATGTAATAACCAAAGGCAAGGTAAATCCGCTTATCGGCTCGGCAGGCGTTTCGGCAGTACCTATGGCGGCAAGAGTGTCACAGGTCGAGGGCAGAAAATACAATCCCTCAAACTTCCTGCTTATGCACGCTATGGGACCGAATGTCGCAGGCGTAATCGGCTCGGCAGTCGCCGCAGGCTTCCTGCTTATGACTTTCGGAGGAAAATAAAAACCTCAAAAAATATTAACGGGTGTGAAATCTCACACCCGTTATTTTTAATTATATGATTTTGCTTACCTTTAGGCAAACACATATGCAAATCGGAGTTTGTCGAGGTAATTGCTCACTCAGTCTGAAATGAGTTCGTAGGGCGGGGGTTTACTCCCGCCGCTAATTTTCGGTTAATTTAATACGGGCGATTCGTGAATCGCCCCTACATTAAAATTTGGTTGTAGGGCGGGGTGCCCACACCCCGCCGCCAAGTTATGCGGTAAACTAACGGCGGCATGTGAGCATGCCGCCCTACACACAGTATGATTTACGCCGTAAATTTGCAAAATCAATGACCTCGCTAAACTCAAATTTGTATTATTCTAAAAAAACAGACTGAAAGAGAAAAAGCTTTCAGTCTGTTTTTCTTTTTAATATTTCAGGTTTTTACTTGTTTTTCTTTTCAGCCTTTTCTTTGGCTTTTTGTGCTTTGAGGCGTTCGGTCATTTCCTTTTCCTCTGCCTTCAGGCGTTCAGCCTCTTCTGCGTCGGCGGTAAGCTTTGCTTCATAGCGAGCCTTTGCCTCGTCATAAAGGGCAAATATTTCATCTAAATGCTTATAGTTTTCATACTGTTCAAGAGTGCGCTTTGCATCAAGATTGAGCTTTGCGGCTCTGCCGAAATAAGCAAGCTTATCCATTTCGGCCTTCTGATTTGCCTGCGCCTCTTTTATTTCTGCCCTTGTGCGCTGAATTTCAGCCTTAAGCTCTGCCGCTTTTGCGCTGTCGCCGTTTTTCTTTGCAGCCTTGGCTTCAAGGTAAAGCTCCTTCGCCTTCAGGGTACATTCATCCTCTTTGTCAAACCAGCCTTCGAGAACGGAGTAATCAGGCTCAACAAGGGTATCGTCTTTGTAATATTTATCAATCGCCTTTTTGCAGACAATCTTCTTACGGGCAACATCCTTTTTGAAAGCCCTTAATTGCTTTTCTTCCTCAGTACCCTTAGGCATTTTCTTTGCCTGTTTAAATTCCTCACGGGCAGCGCTTATGTCAATAGATTTAATTGAGCTGAGATTCGGCGAGTAAATTGAACGGTACATTTCAACCTCGTTTTTCATAAGCTCGGTGTCGAATTTGTTAAGCTCAGCCATTACAAACTGAGAAACTTCAATTTCTTCGTTATATTCCTTTGCGGCACGCTTTGACTTGCTCTTTTTGCCTTCGAGCTGAGCATATTCCTTTTTCCAATTCTCTATCGGTTGCTTTACGGACATTTCCTGTGCATTTCTGATTATATCAACCGCTTCAACCAATCTGCCGTCGTCGAGCATACCGTTGCCGAAATCCTCAAACAGCGCACGGACCTTAAGCACTCTTACTATGCCCTTTTGCTTCTTTTCGGTAAAATCGTAGAAGAAATACGGTAAAACATTCAAGAATGCGCCTACGCCTGCCATAATAATAAGCGCAGGCATAAATTTGTAAAGCAGGTCAGGGTCGCCCGTTTCAATGTCAAGTATGTCAAACGGATTTTTATAGCCGTTGCCCTCGAAAATACCGAATTTTTCCTGAACAGCAGGGAGAACTGCGCTTGTAGCAAGAGTTACAACACTGCCTATTGTTGCAACGGCGGCGAACATACCGTCAATTCTTTCACCCGAACGGTACTGCTGATAATCACGGATGTCAGCCTGAATTGCAGGCGAGGTAATCTGCTCAAATGCGCCGAACAGGTAGTTTATGTAAATACATATAAACAGCCACCAGATGTTTCGCATATCAATAAGCATTGCAAATATACACGCAACATTCATAAGGTTTACGCCTATAAGCACCTTTTTCTTGCCGAAGCGCCTGATGCACACGGGAGCCAGAAGCATACCCCAGAGAGAAGCGTTGCCGACAAGAGTGTAAATGAGAGCCATCTGCGAGCCTGTTGCGGTTTTGCCGTAGCTTTGTGAATAGAGAAGTATGTTGCCGTAAGCCATTTCAAGAAATCCGAGCCAGCCTGCGAGTGAAATAATCCAGAAATACTTGTTCTTTGCAACCTCTCTCAAAGCGTCTGTGAAGCGGACCTGAATCGTATGCGTTTTCGCCTGAACTATCTTTTCCTGCGTGTTTGCCCAGACAACTATTGTAAGAGCAATACCTATTATTGCAAAAACAGGGTATGTAAGCTTGTAAACCCTGATATCCGTAAGGTCGTTGTTGGCAACCATCTGTGCAACAATCGGGTTTACAATATTCATAATTGACGGTGCAAGCGAATATACAACGGATTTTACTGCAAGCACATCTGTTCTTTCCTGAGTGTTGGGCGAAAGAACATGAATAAGGTTTGTATATGCGTCCTGGAAGAAGAAAAAGAAGAAATGCAGCAGTAAATTGCAGACCATAACAACGGCGCATTTTACAATATAGCCTTTTTCATGACCGAAGAGCTGACCCTGGAATATTTCATACATTTTGTCATACGGAAACCATACATAGACCAACGCTATAACTGCCGTAGGTATGCCCATTGACAAAAGATAAGGTCGGTATTTACCGCCCTTGCCTCGGGTGTTGTCAACCATATTTGCCCTGACGCCCGTTAACGGTATGTTCAGAAGCGTGGAGATAAGGTAAATAATGTAAACATCCTTCGGTCCTATGCCGATTGCCGTGCTGACAATAGTGTTTGTCGTGCTGACAATAAGCGTAGAGCCTAACTGAATTAAGAAATATGCGCCTATTCCGCCGAAGGAATACGCCGCAATTTCCTTGAAGGTCATATACCTGTTAGGCATCGGAATTTTCCAATAGGTTTTCACATTCTGCGCTAAACCTACAATCTTCTCTTTCAAAACGAAAGCCCCCTAATCAAAGATATTAAGATTATACCAAATTAAACCTTTAACTACAACGATAAAAGTATACATATTTTGTCTTTGCTTTATGGTACAAATGACAATAGAATTTGAATCCAAAAAGAAAAAGACGGCAGGAAAACCTGCCGCCGATTTAATGAAATCTGATTTTAAATTACTTTGATTTTTTAGCCTTTTTCTCGGGCTGAGCTGATTCAAGGAACTTGTAAACAAGAGCTGCAGCAGCTGCGCCGACAAACGGACCTACAATGAATACCCAGAGCTGTGCAAGCGGCTGTGAATTACCGCTGATAGCTGCAACAACCGCAGGACCGAAGCTTCTTGCAGGGTTTACGGATGTGCCTGTAAGACCGATGCCGAGAATGTGAACAAGGGTAAGCGTAAGACCAATAACAAGTCCGCCGAAGGAGCCGTGACCTGCTTTTTTGCTTGTTACGCCGAGAATTGTAAGAACAAATACAAAGGTCAGAACAATTTCAACAAGCAAGCCTGCTGCTGCGCTGCCGTTAACGCCTGCAAGACCGTTTGAGCCGAAGCCGCCTGTCATGTCCTCAACCTCGCCGAGATTAAAGATTGCCGCTAAAATACCCGAGCCTGCAAGTGCGCCGAGGCACTGAGAAACAACATAGCCGCAGAACTCAGCAGCACTCATACCGCCGCTTATAAGCACGCCGAGCGAAACAGCAGGGTTGATGTGACAGCCTGAGATGTTGCCTACGCAGTAAGCCATGCCTACAATTACAAGACCGAAGGCAAGAGCCGTAAGAATATAGCCGCCGCCGTATTCCGCATCACAGCCTACAAGCATTGCAGTGCCGCAGCCGAGTGTTACAAGAACACATGTGCCGATAAACTCGGCAATATACTTTCTTATAGAATTCATAAAAAAACCTCCTGAAGCTTTTTAAGGAATTTATTTCCTGTATTTATTTTATCACTACGGATTTTGCATTTCAATAACAAATTCAATTTAATAGTTCTCACTTTTTTATTATTTGCCTATTATGTCATTATATATTGAAAAAATTTTAAAATTATTTATAATATAGCTATGGGAGGGGTAAAAATGGAAAACGGCGAAAAAAAGAAATTCAAAATCTGGAATCCTTTCAGCAATAAAGCTGACGAGGGCTGTGTGCCTAACCGTGAGCTTCTGGCGTATTCAACTGCGCTTGCAGGTCAGAATATGACCTATCAGCTTGTAAACCAGTGGATTTTCTATTTCTGCACCAATATAATAGGAATAAATCCTCTGAGCGTAGGCTTTTTAACAGGCTTTTCAAAAATCTGGGACGCACTCAACGACCCCATAGTAGGTACGCTTATTGACCGCAGAAAAACAAAGCCCGGGCAGAAGCTTCACCCGTATCTCGGCAAGCTTCCCGTCATAATAGGCATACTGACCGCACTTATGTTTGTAGACTTCGGAGTCGGTGAATTTGCGGCTATGGTTATATTCCTGTGCGTCTATATTGCGTGGGATTTTACATATTCTTTTCAGGATGTCGCCCTCTGGGGTATGATGGCGCTTATTTCACCTCATTCACACGAGAGGGAAAGAACATCACAATGGCTTAATATAGGCGTCGGCGCAGGTGTCGGCGCAATAGGACTTATACCGCTTATAAAGGGTGCAGTTGAGAGTAATTCGGGTGCTATTGAAGCAAGCTTCGGTATTGACCAGGGCAAGCAGATGACGATACTGTTTCTTATTTTCGGTATAGTATTCGGCTTCGGCGGCGAGCTGCTTTCAATTTTTGCATACAAGACCAAAGAGAGAGTTGCGTTTGTCCACACGGAAAACAGACCGTTCAAGGATGACATCAAGGCTCTGCTTCACAACAAAATGCTTCTGCTTATGCTTTTAGCTCAGGTTGTCAACTTCTTAAGCGGAGCTATTCCGTGGGTTTATTTCTTTGATTACTGCGTGTCGTTCAATATCAACGGCAAGGAAGTAAACGGCTCTACGGCTCAGTTCTATTACGGAATTTTAATAAGCATTGTTTCAACATTTACTATGTTCTTTGCAGTTAAAATTGCCGACAAAATCGGCGGTATGAAGAACATAATCATTGTAGCTCAGCTTGCAAATACAATTTGCAGAGTGATTGCATATTTCGTAGGCTACCAGACCACAAAATCAATTATAACGGTAATAATTATAATGGCAATTTCCTCAGTGCCGACAAACCTTATAGGCATAGCGCAGAGGGCAATGCTCAGCGACGCTATAAATCTTGAAGAGTGGAAAACAGGCAAGCGTACAGAGGGCGTAAGCAATTCAATGCAGAACCTCACAAACAAGCTGACTGACGCTCTCAAGCTTATCTTCGCAGGCTTTGTGCTTTCAAGACTCGGCTTTGACAGCGCCGCAGGCATAGGCGGTCAGCCTGAAATTTTCTACAAGGCTCAGTGGCCTCTGTTTATGCTGCTGCCTGCTTTAGGCTCAATTCTTTACCTCATACCGTTTATGTGCATAAAGTACTCAAAAGCACAGATGAAGCAGGTAGAAAAAGAGCTTGAGGAACGCCACGCCGCACAGGCAGACGCAGAACAGACAGCTGAATAATAAAATATTAAAAATTAAAGGAACAGACTGTACGGTCTTTTCCTTTTTTGTGCATTTGTATTCTTTTATTTTCTCTTAAACAGATGGTTTATTTTTCTGAAATAGCTTTCGTCAATCTGATTTATCGTGTCCTCGGTTGTCCTGAATTGCCAGTTGCCGAAGGCTCTGCCCGGCACATTCATTCTTGCGTCGGAGCCAAAGCCGCATAAATCCTGAAATGATATTATACTTATAAGCGACGGACTTCTCCATACAGTTTCAATTATGGCACGGCATGACGGACTGTAAAATCCGCCCTCGCCCCAGTTGTCGCCCTTAAAGCCGCAGTAGTCAAGCGCAAAACGGCGGTCATTTTCGCTTGCCTCCCAGAGCCATGCAAGCAGGGTTGTATTGTCGTGCGTGCCGACATAAGCGATTGAATTTTTCGGGTAGTTGTGCGGAAGATGCGTGCTGTCTGCATTCGGGTCGAAGCCGAACTGAATTACACGCATACCCGGGAACTGCGTGTCCTCCAGAAGTTTTACAACATCCTCGCCGAAGGTGCCCAAATCCTCTGCAACAATAGGCAAATCACCAAGCTCGTCTTTGACCTTGTCAAAAAGCTTCATTGCAGGGCCTTTTCTCCATTCGCCGTTTTTAGCGGTCTTTTCGGTTGCGGGGACTGCCCAGTATGATGCGAAGGCTCTGAAATGGTCAATTCTTACGGTGTCAAAAAGCTTTAACGAGGCTTTAAGCCTTGCAATCCACCACTTGTAGCCGTCTTTTTCCATAGCCTTCCAATTATACAACGGATTGCTCCAGAGCTGACCGTCGGCAGAGAAATAGTCGGGCGGTACGCCTGCCACGCTTTTCTGTGAAAAGTCGTCATAATCTATGTCAAACAGCTCTCTGTTACTCCAGACATCAACGCTGTCCATAGACATATAAATAGGCATATCGCCTAAAATCTTAACGCCGTGGTCATTGGCATAAAGCTTGATTTCACGCCACTGCGAAAAGGCAATATACTGCACAAAGCAGTAAAAGTCAGCCGAAGCTTCAATGTCCTTTTTGTTCTTTAAGCAATTTTCGTAATATGCGTATTTTTTGTCCCACTCATACCAGGGCTTGTTGCCGTTTAATTCTTTTGCCGCACAGTAAAGCGAGTAAGCCTCGCACCACGGATTTTCCTTTTTGAAGGTTTCGATTTTACCCTTCGTTTCATCATTTATATTTCCAAAGGCGATTTTTAAAAGTTCAAGCCTTGAATTATATGCAAATTCAAAATCAGCCGTATAGGGTGAGCCGTAATAAATTGAACGCTCAATATCCTTTTTACTTACAAGACCTGATTTTACAAGCTCGTCGGGTGAAATGAACATATGCGAAATTGCAAATGCCGCATTTGAGGTGTAGGGCGAGCCGTAGAAATCGGGCGGATTTAACGGAAGCACCTGCCAGTATGAAAAGCCCATTGCGGCAATTTTGTCAATAAAGCGCTTTGCCTCGTCACCCATAACGCCTATTGCATAGCGTGAGGGCAGAGAGCTTAAATGCATCAGCACGCCTGATGCTCTTGTGTTAAGCATTGAAAATACACTCCTAAACTTAATCGTTTAAACCTAAAATATTGTCAGACTCGGAAGCATCAAGACTTTCAATGCTTCTTAAATTCTTCTGAATTATGCTGTTGCGGTGGTCGGCTTCTGCAATAGCATTTGAAGCCGCTTCCATATTCTTTCTTGCCTTTCTGAGCTGCTCGCCGAATTTATCGTACTGCGCTTTTGCGGCGCCGAGCACCTTGAACACCTCGTTGGCTTTCTGATTTATAGCTATCGAACGGAAGCCCATCTGCAACGAATTGAGAAGTGCTGTTATTGTGCTCGGACCTGCGACCATAATGCCGTCCTTCTGCAGCTTTTCGGCAAGCGCATTTTTGCTGTTTACAACCTCTGCATAAAGTCCTTCGGTTGCAAGGTACATAATTGCAAACGGAGTTGTTTCGGGCAGTGAAATATACTGCTTGATGTGCTTGGCTTCGTCTTTGATAACCGTTTCAAGCGATTTTTTTGCCGCCTCAAGAGCTTCGAGGTCGCCTGCTTCAGAGGCTTCCGAAAGCCTTGCGTAATCTTCCATAGGGAATTTTGAATCTATCGGAAGCCAGGTGATTTCGCCGCCGTCAGCTGACGGAATTTTAACTGCGAATTCAACCTGTCCGTTGTATTTCGGGTTTGTTTTCACATTTGTTTCGTACATACCGGGAATTGTCTGGTCAAGAATATTGCCGAGCTGTACCTCTGCCCATGTGCCACGGCTTTTAACATTTGTAAGCACACGGTTAAGCCCTTTGACATTATCGGTAACACCTGCGGACAGCTCCTTCATTTCACCTAAAGATTTATATACATTCTGAAGCTGTTCCGATACAGTCTTGAATGAGGTCGAAAGCCTGTCGTTAAGCGTGGTTGTGAGCTTTTCGTCAACCGTAGCACGCATTTCGTCAAGACGCTTTTCGTTTGACTCCTGCATTTTGGTAATGCTCTGCTCAATAGCTCTTGTCTGCGCAACATTCTGCTCTGCATTTTTCTCCATAATGGCGGTAAGCTTTCGGTTGACGGTTTCCATCAAATCCATTTTGCTCTCGACATTAGCCTTGCTCATATCGTTTATTTTTTCATTCATATTTGAAAGCGCATTTGCCGTTTCATTTCTCTGTCTGTCCAGAGTCTGCGCTGTTTCCTGACGGCTTTTTGAAAACTCGTCGGACATAGCGCCCGAAATACCGCCGAGCTTGTCGGTAATAACCGCAAGCTCCTTTTCATTGTTATTTTTGCCCTGCTTTAAAACAAGAATTATAAGCACAAGCAAAAGCACGGCGCAAACAGCGCCTATGGCAATTATTATATATTCAAGCATAAAAACACCCCTTTAAAATCAATGACAATATTCTACTATATTTTGTGTGCTAATGCAAATCAAAAATCAAAATAAAGTACTTTTTATTGTACAAAGCTGTAAAAAAACTAAAATTCCGACAAAAAACCGCCCTTTGGGGTGTATTCCGTAAGGATGGTACACCCCAAGCGGTAGATTTGACAGTATAGCTTATGCTATGCTGTCTTTTTTTCTTTTACTAACTCTGTAGTGAGCTGTGGTCTGTGAATTTCTCCATTTAAATACTTGGTAGCGAATTCGTCAGGCGTCATCTTATCAATTATACCGATTCCGTTATAGTAGATATCAAGGTGTTGATGTCTTTTACCGTTTATCTTTTCGGGTTTTGAAACAACGATTTTGTCAATAAATTCGTGTACCAATTCATTCGTTAATTCCGTTGGCTCACTTAATTTCTTAACCTTGTCAATAAACTGCTGAACGTTTTCGGTTTTATCCGTTTCTTCTTTTAGCGCTGCTTCCATAGCAGGAACGGACTCCTTTAGTTCACGCTGCTCTTTTTCAAGTGACAAGGATAAGGTTGCAAAGCGTTCGTCAGAGAGCTTTCCTGTTGCATTATCCTCATACGATTTCTGAATCAGCATATCAATTTCTTCAATTCGGTGCTTGCTTTTTTGAAGCTCTTTTTGCTTTGAGGATAGTTCCTTTTTCTTTTGATAACGCTCTTCGCTGAGAACTCCTCTGGCAAAATCCTCTTCGTAATCAGAAATGTACTGAAAAACCTTTTGGATATCTTGCAGCACTGCCTGATAGATAACTTTCTCACGGATAAAATGCATTGAGCAATCAGAGGTGTCCTTCCTGAAGCTTGAGCATACAAAGCTTGGCGTTTCGTGCTTCCTGTTTGCAACATAATATAGCTTTGCTCCGCAGTCGGCACAATACATTAATCCAGAAAACATACTTATCGTGCCCTTGCGGTTAGGTCGCCTTTTGTTTTGCCTCAGCTTTTGAACAAGTAGGAAATCCTCTTCGCTGATAATCGCAGGGTGAGTATCTTTGAATATTACCCACTCATCCTTTGGATTGTCAATCTTTTTCTTGTTCTTAAAGGATTTCCTTTTTGAACGAAAGTTGACAGTATCACCGATATACTCCTGACGATCTAATATTTTGCCAACGCTTGTTGCACACCAGTTACACGGCTTTGATGGGAAGCGTCCTCCTATTCTGCCATGTGTAGCCCAATACTCAACAGGTGTCATAATCTTTTCTTCTCTGAAAAGTTTAGCTATTTGTGTAGGTCCGTAGCCTTCAATGCATAATTTAAAGATGCGCTTGACCACCTCTGCAGCTTCTTCATCAATTATCCACTTGTCGCCGTCCTCCAGACTTTTCATATATCCGTATGGCGGATTAGTTGTTACGGGTTTGCCTGACATACCTTTATTTCTAAAAACATTACGTACCTTCTGGCTTGTGTTTTTAGCGTGCCACTCGTTGAATAAATCCTGCATTGGAACTAGGTCGCTTATTCCTTTGGCAGTATCAATATTATCCATAATGGCAATATACCTAATACCAAGCTCGTCAAAGGTTTCTTCAAGCAGTTCACCAACGATGAGTCTGTTTCTGCCGAGTCGGGAGTGGTCTTTAACGATTAAGGTTTCAACCTTGCCTTGCTCTTCAAGCAGTTCACCAACGATGAGTCTGTTTCTGCCGAGTCGGGAGTGGTCTTTAACGATTAAGGTTTCAACCTTGCCTTGCTCTGCAAGCTCCATAATTTCCATAAAGGCAGGGCGTGCAAAATTAGTTCCGCTCCAACCGTCATCTACAAACACTCTGCAATTAGTGAAACCGTTTTCTTTTGCATATTTTTCAAGAATAGCTTTTTGATTTTTTATACTGCCTGATTCGCCGTCTCTTTCATCGTCATTAGATAAACGGCAATACAAAGCAGTTATTCGGTCTGTTTTGTTATACATATAACTCCTTTCCCAGCCGAATATGTTTGATTGTAGGTTATACACATCATAACATATTTCGACAATCAATTCAACACTTTAAAGTGTGATTTTAAATATATTCTATTTTTATTCCCAATAATCGGACTATCTTTTCCAATATGGTTTCATTTGCTTGACTGTTAAAATGGGATTGAACCGAAATCATATTACCGTCAATTTCGGTGGTGTATGAAGGAAGCAAAAGATTATCTTCATACCAAGCCTTGAGCTCATCATAATTCATTTTATCGAGCTTATCAAAAATCTCATTCATGATAGCGTTGAAATTCTCGCTGACTTTTTCTTCGAGCAATATATCAATTCCATCATTTGTGTTTTCGGTTTTATCTTGCTTCTCTGCCATCAATATTCCTCCTTCTGTTTCTATCGTTTTGTCTTTGTTGAACGACATAGCGTTGCTGTTTTGCCTGTTCCTCTTTAGCAATATCCTCTTTGATTTTCGGGCTGTCCTCAATGATGTGCTTTGCGGTTTTGTTATCCTTTCGCATTGAGGTAAGCACGGTTGTAATGTCATCGCGTTTGGATTTGTATTCCTCTTTTTCAACAGGATTATCCGTGCGGTTCATCCTTGCACGGATACGGTTGCGTTCTTTCTCAAGCATTTTGATTTGCTCTGTATTCGTTTCAATGAACTGCTGCACATCATCAGCGGTTTTGAAATCGTGTTTGCATATCAGTCGGATGTTTTCAGAGTAGCGGTCAATCCTTCGCCACGCTTCACGCATTTCAGGGGATAACGGTTTGTGCTGATTCTTTTTAGGTAAATAACCTAAAAGATAACAGTAGTACAGATACAATGCTTTTAGTCCCGTTATCTTTCGTGTGCGCTTGAAGCTACCTTTGAAAGTTGTTTGCTTTGGGCGAATGTATTTTGGTTGTGCATCAGTCATAAAGCTTCGGTAATTATGATAGTTTTCAAAGCGGTTATGTTCATCAATGCGTTCCAGAATTCTGCGATGGTTATATTCATCACCGAGTCTGAACATGCGCGTTGCTTTCTTATTGCCAATGCGTTTAATAGTCCAGTATGTTCTGTTTTTATTAAGCTTGACTTCGTAACCTTGCTTGCGCATCACTTGGTGAAAGGTTTTCATATCCACGCTATTTTCAATAGCAAAATCAATTGCTTCTCTCATCAGGTTATACTTTGTAGGCTCGCCTCGTTTCTCCGCCTCATAGATTGCTCTCGGCGTTCTGTCCGAAGGATTCTTAATTACAGAGAGATTATGTTCCAAACAAATACGGTCAGAGGTATCTCTCAAGCGTTGAATTTCCTTTTTGTCATAATCATATTTTTTGCCGTCAATATATGAAACGGAATTGATACAGAAATGATTGTGCAAATGCTCACGGTCAAGGTGAGTGGAAACAATTACCTGAAACATATCTCCCCACATTTCCTTTGCAAGCTGTACACCAATTCTGTGACATTGCTCGGGAGTTACCTCACCCGGCAAGAAGCTTTGATACCCGTGCCAAGCAATATATCCCGTTGTTTTGTTGAACTGCTTCTTTGTCATTATCATTTGCTTTAAGGCAATTTCTTTTACGCAGTTAATGGCGGTAACATATTGCTTGTCCACTGTTTTGTCATCTCTGGTTACATACCGAAACAGATTAGACAAATCGCTCGGATCATCTTTTACAGCAATCGTTTTGTCAGGATTTTCAACATACTTGATTAAATCGTTTAGGCTACCCTCAATATGCCATAGTGAAGTAGTCGCCATTATGCCACCTCCCAAGGAAGTGTACTCTCAGACTGAAACTTCATTATCCACTCCTCTAACTCCTCGCACGCCATCAAAATATTTGTATTGTCCTCGGCGTTATCTTTAATAGCATTGTGGATAGCATACAGCTCGTTCATCAACTCCCAAAACCTTTTATCAGGAATTGGCTTAGGAATGGACCAACGAAGCATCCTGCGAACATACTCAGACTTATTACAGCCGCTTCGTTTGCTGGCAGCGTTTAGTCTTTCAATGTCCTCATCATACATAGAGATGCTTACCTTTTTTCTTTTCTCATTTTCTTCCATAATTTTCACTCCATTCTTCAAAGGGTTTTAGGGACTTTTCCCTAACTTGTGGATTTGTCCATACAAATCCGATGCTCGCTACAGTCTGATACATACTTTTCAGCCTGTAGATTAGGGGTATTTCTAATTAAAGTTTAATTGATATAAACCGCATAATCAAGCAATGGGTGGCGGTTTTACGTAGCCACTTAGGGGGTTGACAAATGAACAGTTTTGTGGTATGGAAACGCTATTTCTTTTTCGGCAGATGGTTATCTTGGGCAGCATTACGGGATAACATTTGCCTTCGTTTATCACTGTAAGGTGCGGTTAAACGGAAGCAAAATCTACCCTTATTAATCTCAAATTCAAGCATACCGTTACCCGAATCGTCCACCAATTTGCACTCGTCAGGGTACTCATTTGAGAACCTTATCAACCTGTTTTTAAGGTCGGTATTGTATGTTCTGATGTTGATTATGGGGTTATCCTCATCAAAAAATATCTCCGTAATCTTGTTCTTTTTCTTCATTCCGGTTACCATAAATTACTCCTTTTCCATCCATTTCCCGACATATTATCTCACTTGACCGAAAAACATATTGTCGAAACGGATTGCTTTTGTGATACATTTTTAAAAATATCCCTCACTACTTGGATATTTGAAGCCCAAAATATGCACGTTTTTTGAAATGTTTTTAATTTGTTTACAAATTATTTCACTACCTCCCACTATGCTATTAGCGATTTTTTGCATTTTTATAAAGATTTTTTCGGTTTTTGCAATATGCATTAAGGCGTTAAGCAGAAAAATCCCTTCCACTTGAAGCCATAAATGATAGCTTTTTATGCGGTTTTGAAAAAATATTTTCCACTAAGCTATTGCTCACTTTTTCTGGATTTGGTCTAATGTTTTTTTAAAACATCCCTCACTATATGCAGAAAAAGAGGGCGTTTTGAGAGGGTGTTTTAAGATTTTTTTACAAAGAATTTATATTTCACTTTAAAAAAATCCCTTCACTATACGCAGATTTCAAAGGCAAAATATAACCATATCGGGACTAAAATTCACAATTTATTTACGCTTTCAAAAATGGAACACCCCTCACTTGAAGCCACAAAAAAGCCAAAATACAACCCCCTTTGGGCAAAAAAATGACCTTGTCAGGAATTTCCTAACAAAGTCATATTAGATATTATTCAGTTTTTATCTCTATATATTAGGACAGTAAAGTGGGGTTTGTAAACCGATTCTTATTTAAAAAACTCATAAAGTTTTTCAAGCACCTTAACCATAGCGAGTGTATCAAGACCACAGTATGCAAGAAGGTTTTTGCGTATTATTTCTTGTTCTTCAGGAGTGTGGTTTGGCAAATCGGGGAACGCTGCCATTGCTTCACCGCCGTTATGGATGCCTTCAAGATTATGATAATCAAGTTCGGGATCATCGGGACAAAGGGCAGGCAAAACATACTTGATAGAATATGAACCTTCAAGTGCCTCACTATAATAATACTTTTCTTTGAACGGAATCATAAGATCCTGCATATTATCGTGTATGTTCATCAAGTGTTCAGCAAGGTCGGGATACTGCTCTGCAAGTTGCCTGATTATCATTTTTTCAAATTTCATATTGTAAGCAAGCGAGCATACATTCATTGGAATATCATTACAAAGTTGCTCAGCCAAAGCTCTTCTTGTATCCGTTCCGGCAACACCTAAATGCTCCCTGTGTTCAAGCTCGCCGCCCTTTTCTTTTTGAATATGGAGCGAGTATTGAAACGGTATTTGCATATACGGTTTCTCCCCGTCATATTCGGGAATTGAGGGTTGATAGGTTTCAAAGTCAAGATAATACAAAGGATAGGTGTATTGTTCTATACAACTTTTGATACCGAGTTTATCAATATGCGGAGCATAATGATTAACGGCTGTATCAACCTGTAACCACTGCTTACTTGATAGATGCAATTAATATTTTTTATTGTTCATTGTCATTTTCGGTGTTTTTATAAGTTGCTTTTATTTCAAATGCTTTATTGATTTTTTCAACAGTACCGCAGCTTGACGCAAGTGCAACAATAAAAAACGGAAGCAGGGCAACGAACGGTACACTATACGGAAATAAAAAGGCTATCAGCGTAACACAAATAATGACCGAAAGTAAATAGCACAGCGTTGGTTTTATATTGCCGAAAGCCAAAATAAACGAGTTTGAAATCAGTGCTTTAAAACTTTGTTCAATTTTAATGAAAAGAGGAAAAAACCAATTCATAATCATGGTCAGCACAATATGGCAACCGGCACAGACAACCGCAGGAATAATCATCAATGAAAGCCGTTTTGACAGGTTAAAATAGAAAACGCAGGAAAAATCAATCAAGAAAAACATAATTAAGAAAAATAATCCGTAAACAGTGCTTTTTATAAATTCGTTTCTAAAATAAGCAAAATA
This sequence comes from uncultured Eubacteriales bacterium, assembly GCA_900315985.1. Classification (GTDB taxonomy): domain Bacteria; phylum Bacillota; class Clostridia; order Oscillospirales; family Acutalibacteraceae; genus Fimenecus. Next base: position 29,913 of record ONBD01000014.1, read on the forward strand.
CTCGCGGATCGGATAAACTACCTTATCCTCGGCGTACTTGTTGCAAACTTGAATCAGAGCCTTATACGAGGCACCGAACGTTATAAGTGGCAGACAGGTAAGGGTGAATACGAGATTCAATAAGATAAAATCGAAAAAATTATGAAAGATAAGCTGAAAATAGCCGCCGATGCCCCTTTTTTTGATATACGGGACAGTTTTGTCAAAATCATTCAGATTCATAAAAGCAACTCCTTTATTCTATATCGATTAATATATCTTAACTTAAACAGTTGGAAAAATCAACTGTTACGGGTCAACTATACAATATGCACAAAATCATTTAGAATTGTTTGTTGTTTTTATACAAATTTGCGGAAATCATTAAAAAAAGGATTGAAAACATAAAAGAGGTGTGATATAGTAAAGTTGCAATTGGAAACGTTTCCAGTTTCAAAAAAACAATTTACAAAGGAGTAAAATATGATGAAAAATCTAAAGAAAATCATTGCATTGACCCTTGCTTCACTGTTTGTGATCGGTATCTTTACCGCTTGCGGAAAAACCGATACCGGCGATGATGTTGAATCTGTAAAACAAATCAGGTATTTGAATTTCAAACCTGAAGTTGCAGACATCTATCAGGAAATCGCCGCAAAGTATGAGGAAGAAACCGGTGTAAAGGTTATTGTTGAAACAGCAGCAAACAATACCTACGAACAAACCTTAATGTCCAAGATGGCCACAGATGAAGCTCCCACAATTTTCCAGATTAACGGTCCGAAAGGATACCTGAACTGGAAAGATTATTGTGCAGATCTTACCGACAGCGAAATTTACAACCACCTTACCGACAAATCTCTTGCAGTAACAGTTGATGGTAAGGCTTACGGTGTTCCTTATGTTGTAGAAGGCTATGGCATTATCTATAACAAGGCTATTATGGATAAATATTTCGCCCTTGACAATAAAGCTACCAAATACACATCAATGGACGAAATCAACAACTTTGCAGCTCTTAAAGAAGTTGTAGAGGATATGCAAAAAAACAAAGACGCCCTTGGTATTGACGGCGTATTCGCAAGCACCTCTCTCAAGAGCGGTGAAGACTGGAGATGGCAGACTCATCTTGCTAACCTCCCTGTATATCAGGAGTTTAAAGCCAACAATGTTGACTTGACATCCGACGAAACAAAAACACTGAAATTTGATTATGCTGATAATTTTAAAAACATTTTTGACCTTTATATCAACAACTCAACTGTTGATTCTTCCAAACTCGGCACAAAAACCGTTAACGACTCCATGGCTGAATTTGCCCTTGAAAAATGTGCAATGGTTCAGAATGGCAACTGGGCATGGGGACAGATTTCTGAAGTTAAGGGCAACAAAGTTAAGGCTGAAAACGTGAAGTATCTTCCAATCTACACAGGTGTAGACGGCGAAGAATCACAGGGCCTTTGCATCGGTACCGAAAACTTCTTCTGTGTTAACTCCCAGGCTTCAGCCAGCGAGCAGAAGGCTGCTAAAGACTTTATCTACTGGCTGTATTCAAGTAAGACAGGTAAGGACTATGTAACCAACAAATTGGGATTCATCGCCCCGTTTGATACATTTGAAGACAACGAAAAGCCCACCGATCCTCTTGCTAAGGAAGTACTTTTATGGATGAATAAAGACGGAATCAATACAGTTCCTTGGAACTTCACACTGTTCCCATCACAGACATTCAAGGATGATTTTGGTGCTGCTCTCTTGCAGTACGCTCAGGGTACAAAGACATTCGACGAAGTAAAAGAGCTTGTTGTAAACGAATGGGCTTCCGAAAGTGCAGCGATTGAATAACAGTTAAAAACGGCGGTATTCCGTCAATTGAAAAGAACGCTCTGCTGAACGTGTAATTGGCAGAGCGTTCTGCATAAAAAACAGAAAAAACGGACTGTCAGTAAATCTGTAAATTCAAACAGATTTTATAATAAAGGCAGTTTCCGTAAAGGAAATGCAAGAAAGGTAAGTTTTTGCTTGGCAAAAATAAGGTGAATCATATGAATAAAAGCCTAAAAAAATATTTCCCTGTGTTTGTGTTGCCAACCTTAATCGCATTTATTATTGCCTTTGTCGCTCCGTTCATTATGGGTGTCGGGCTCTCATTTACAAAGTTCACGACGGTTACAAACGCACAGTTTGTAGGTCTTGACAACTATATCAAGATTTTTACCGATCCAAATCACGACTTTTTAAATGCGCTTATTTTCACAACACTTTTTACCATTGTATCAATCATCACCGTAAATATCATCGCATTTTCACTTGCCATGCTACTGACAAGAAAAATGAAAGGAACAAACTTTTTCCGCTCGGTGTTTTTCCTGCCTAATCTTATCGGAGGCATCGTGCTCGGATATATCTGGCAGCTTCTTATTAACGGTGTACTTGATATGCTTGTAAATTCAGATATTACTAAATCCTCAACTTACGGCTTTTGGGGACTTGTCATATTGAATAACTGGCAGTTGATCGGTTATATGATGGTTATATATATTGCCGGAATACAAAACATTCCGGGAGATTTAATAGAAGCGGCGGCTATTGACGGTGCTTCCAAAACAAAAACACTGTTTAAAATCACAATCCCGATGGTGATGCCTTCTATAACGATTTGTATGTTCTTAACACTGACAAACTCATTCAAGATGTTCGACCAGAACCTGGCACTTACCGGCGGTGCTCCGGGCAAGTCAACTCAGATGCTGGCTCTTGACATTTACAAAACCTTCTATGGAAGAATCGGATGGGCAGGTGTCGGACAGGCAAAAGCGGTTATCTTCTTTATTATTGTTGCCTTGATTGCTTTCTTACAGCTTAGAGCAACACGCAGTAAGGAGGTAGAACAATGACGGCAGGCGCAAAAAAAAGCACAAATATTATCATAACCGTAATCCTCTCTGCTTTAGCAGTGTTATTTATGGTTCCTATGATTTTGGTGCTCATTAACTCCTTTAAATCAAAGCTTTATATTTCCTCCGAACCGTTTGCTTTTCCAAATTCCGAAACCTTTGTCGGCTTTGAAAACTACCTAAACGGACTGAAATCATCAGGCTTTCTGGCAGCCTTCGGAAGATCCCTTTTCATCACCGTAGCTTCAGTTATACTAATTGTCGTTTGTACTTCAATGACCTCATGGTACCTGATAAGAGTAAAAAACAAATTGACAAAAGGTCTTTACTATGCATTTGTTTTCAGTATGATTGTTCCGTTTCAGATGGTCATGTTTACCATGACCTATATTGTCGGAAAGCTTAATCTTAACAATGTTCTCGGAATTGTGTTTGTATATCTCGGCTTTGGTGCCGGTCTTTCGGTATTTATGCTTTCCGGCTTTGTAAAAAGCATACCGCTTGAAATTGAAGAAGCGGCAACAATCGATGGCTGTAATCCCCTTCAATGCTTCTTTAGGGTTGTGTTCCCGATATTGAAGCCAACTGCTATCACTGTTGCGATACTAAATGCGATGTGGATATGGAACGACTATCTGCTTCCGTACCTAATTCTCGGAACAGGTAACAAGACAATTCCTGTTGCTATACAAATTGCGATGCAAGGTGCCTACGGAGATACCGATATGGGTGGCTTCATGGCAATGCTTGTTCTTGCCATTATACCGATTATAGTATTTTATCTGCTTTGCCAAAAGCATATCATTAAAGGTGTTATTGCCGGTGCAGTAAAAGGATAATCTGCGATATCGGATACAGAATCAAAAATCAAAAAGGATTGATTATATGACAATTAAGGATATTGCAAAATTGTCAGGATACGCTGTCGGCACCGTGTCAAGGGTACTGAACAATCAGCCAAATGTCAGCGAAACCGCAAGAAAAGCAATTCTAGAGGTTGCCGAAAAATATAATTTTGTTCGAAACACAAATGCTCAGCATCTCAAAATGCAAGGCAGATATATTGCGATACTGGTAAAAGGTGTCTCGAACATTCTTCTTAACTCGATTCTTGAAATCATTCAAAAGAAAATCGGGGAAACAATATACACCTCTTCGGTGTATGTGCTTGATGAATATGATAACGAAGCAAAGACCGCCTTGAAAATTTATTATGAAAAGCGCCCGGCAGGGATTATATTTCTGGGTGGTAACCCTGAACGATATGAAGCCGACTTCAATCAAATTAAAGTTCCCTGTGTGCTAATTACCAATCAGGCGAATAATGTTTCAAACAAAATGTTGTCAAGTGTCGGAACGGATGACATTTCGGCGGCGCAGGAAATTGCCGAATATCTTATCGCAAACGGTCACAGAAACATCGGTGTTATCGGAGGCGATATAAACAAATCCGAGATTTCCGATCGTCGTTTTAAAGGCTTTATGAAGGCAATGAAAAAGCATGATCTGCCTTTTGATTTTGAAACCCATTATCAGACGTCAAAGTATTCTTTTGAAGGCGGTGAAAAGGCCGCCGAAGAACTGATTGAAAAATTCGGAGATATGACTGCTGTTTTTTCGATGAGTGATGTTCAGGCGATCGGTGCAATCCGAAAGCTTACCGACAGGGGTCTTCGTGTTCCGCAGGATATCTCCGTTACCGGCTTTGACGGATTGCCGCTGACACAGTATATGAACCCGAGACTAGCCACAATCAGGCAGTATGAAGAACAGCTTGCAGAATGCGGAACAAACGTCTTGCTTGAAACGATCGGCAAAGCGAAACAGGAATCGTCACACATTCTAATTCCCTTTGAGCTGTTGAAGGGAGAAAGCGTTATTTCTGTTTGATGATTCAATTTTACTGAAAGGAATGAAATACATGGCATCTATTACACTGAAAAATATAACAAAAACCTATGAGGACGGAAATACGGTTATATCTGATCTTAATCTTGAGATAAAGGACAAGGAGTTTATTATTCTCGTTGGACCGTCCGGCTGTGGAAAATCAACAACACTTCGTATGATTGCCGGTCTTGAAGAAGTAACTTCCGGAGAATTGCTTATCGGAGACAAACGGGTAAACGATGATGCACCGAAGGACCGTGATATCGCAATGGTTTTCCAGTCTTATGCACTTTATCCTCATATGACAGTTTATAAAAATATGGCTTTTGCTCTTGAGCTTCGTAAAGTCAATAAAAAAGAAATTGATCGTAAGGTTAGAGAGGTCGCCAAGATTCTTGAGATTGAAGACTATCTAAACCGTAAGCCCAGAGCCCTTTCGGGAGGTCAGCGTCAGCGTGTTGCACTCGGACGTGCCATGGTTCGTGATCCGGCGGTTTTCCTACTTGACGAGCCTTTGTCGAATCTTGACGCAAAGCTTCGCACCGAGATGAGAAGTCAGATCATTCGTCTTCATCAAAAGCTGCAGACGACATTTGTATATGTTACACATGATCAGGCAGAAGCAATGACCATGGCTGACAGAATCGTAGTAATGAAAGACGGTTTTATTCAACAGGTTGATACACCGTCTGAGCTCTATGAACATCCATGTAATATGTTTGTGGCAGGCTTCATTGGCACGCCGAAAATGAATTTTGTTGATGCAGTCCTTGTTGAGAATAATCATTTTTTATATTTAGAATTTTCCGGTTATACGATTTCTCTTCCGGAAAGAATGCAGAACAATGAAAAATTGAGAGGATATCTCGGAAAGAAAATTGTATTCGGAATCCGACCTGAAGATTTACATGCGAATGAAAAATATGAAAATGAAAACAAAACTAACCGCATTGATCTTCATGTTGAAATTGCTGAGATGATGGGGTCGGAGATTTATCTTTACGGCGAGCTTGGCGGAGAAAAGATTATTGCCAATGTTCCGTCAAATAAAAAAGTAGAGAACAATTCAGATGTTGCCCTTTATCTTGACACAAACCGTGTTCATATTTTTGATAAGGAAACCGAAGAATTGATTTGTGACTGATCTGTCAAAGCAGATTTATCATAACGCAGATTTTAGGAGGTATGTTCTTGAGAACAAGCGGAGTGTTGATGCATATTTCATCGCTGCCTGGAGACAGCGGCATCGGTACTTTCGGTGAAAATGCTTACGCATTTGTTGATTTACTGTATGAAAGCGGACAGACTTATTGGCAAATACTGCCCTTATGTCCGACATCTTTCGGTGATTCTCCGTATCAAAGCTTTTCAACATTTGCCGGTAATTCTTATTTTATTGATCTAAAAACGCTTGAAAATCAGGGTTATCTAAAAGCAGATGAATATGCCGATATAAATTGGGGTTCGGATCCCCAAAGGGTTGATTACGGACTCTTGTATAGTCAGCGCCGTAAGGTTTTTAAAAAAGTACAAAAGCACTTTTTTAAGAGACTTCCGAACGATTATCATGATTTTTGCCGCGAAAATGCGTTCTGGCTTGATGATTTCGCTCTCTTTATGGCAATAAAGGACGAGCATTCGGGAAAGGCGTTTGGCGAATGGGAAAGTGACATACGGAAAAGAGAACCGAATGCCATTGCCTATTATCGTGAAAAGTGTAAAGAACAGACAGACTATTACAAAATGCTTCAGTATTTGTTCTTTGAGCAATGGAATAAATTAAAAAACTATGCCAATAATCTTGGTATCAAAATAATCGGAGATTTACCGATATATGTTGCACTTGATTCCTCCGATGTCTGGTCGGATCCAAAGGAATTTCTGTTAAATGATGAAATGCAGCCGATCGAAGTGGCAGGCTGTCCACCGGATGCTTTTTCAGAAAACGGGCAGCTTTGGGGCAATCCGCTTTATGACTGGGAATATATGAAAAACGATCACTATTCCTGGTGGGTAAAACGGATTCGCGAAGCTTTAAAATTGTATGATGTTGTCCGTATTGATCATTTCAGAGGCTTTGATTCCTATTACTGTGTAAAAGCCGGAAGCAGCACCGCCAAAGAGGGTGTATGGAGAAAGGGTCCGGGAATGGACCTGTTTAATACACTTAAGGCGCAGCTTGGCAAAATTCCGATTATTGCCGAAGACCTCGGCTTTTTAACCGACAGCGTACAAAAACTGCTCAAGAGGAGTAAATTTCCTGGAATGAAAGTCTTACAATTTGCTTTTGATTCCCGTGAGGAAAGCGACTATTTGCCGCACAACTATGATAAAAACTGCGTAGTGTATACAGGTACACACGATAATGATACTGTCCTTGGCTGGCAAAAAAGCCTGCAGCGAGAAGATCTGCGCTTTGCTAAACAATATTTAAACTGTGCAAGAAACCTGAACGTTGCCATGATTCGTTGTGCTCATGCAAGCGTTGCCGACACATCGGTTATCACTATGCAGGATATTCTGGGACTCGGCGGGGAAGCCAGGATGAATACGCCGTCAACCGTCGGAGGAAACTGGCAATGGCGTGCACGCAAGGAAGATATAAACAGTGAGAATTTTAGAATGCTCCGATATTTAACAAAACTGTATTCGAGAATGAGAAAGGATTGATTGGTTATGATAGATTTAGAAGAAACGCTCGTTCTTTTCGCAAAAACCGAATATCAGAAGGAACTGAAGAATTTAAACGCAAATGAGTTGCATAATGTGGTATCTCGTGCCGTCATGGCGGAAATATCAGATCGTTGGTCGGCCTCCCGACAAAAACATAGACAGCAGCGTTGTGCGTATTATTTTTCTGCTGAATTTCTGGTCGGCCGTGCGGTTTACAATAATTTGTTTTGCCTAAATCTCAGCAATGAGGTTTCATGCATTTTGAAAAAATACGGCACAAACATCAATCTGATGGAAGATATTGAGGATGCCGCTCTCGGAAACGGCGGACTTGGACGTCTTGCTGCCTGCTTTCTGGACAGTGCTGCAACGCTTAATCTGCCGCTTGACGGATACGGAATCCGCTACAAATTCGGCTTGTTTAAGCAAAGCTTTGAAAACGGATTTCAGAAAGAATTACTTGATGACTGGACCCGTTACGGTGACCCGTGGTCTGTTCGCAAGGAGGATGAAAAGGTAAAAGTTGTTTTCGGCGATGAAACCGTAATTGCTGTGCCATATGATATTCCCATAATCGGTTATGCAACGGATAATATCGGTACCTTAAGGCTTTGGCAGGCAGAAGCGGTTAATGACTTTGACTTTGAACTGTTTAACGAGCAAAAATTCGATAAATCTCTCAAAAGGAAAAACAGTGCCGAGAATATTTCCCGTGTTCTCTATCCCAATGACAGCACCAATGCCGGCAAGCTGCTCCGCTTGAAACAACAGTATTTCTTCTCGTCGGCATCTTTGCAGGATATTTTAAGAAAGTTTAAAGCTGTACATGGCAATGATTTCGGAAAGCTTTCCGAATATGTTACCATTCAACTTAACGATACTCATCCCGTCATTTCAATTCCGGAGCTTATCAGACTGCTTGAACTGGAGGGAGTCGAATTTGACGAAGCGTTGGAGACCGCCTGTGAAGTATTCAATTATACCAACCACACTATTATGCAAGAGGCCCTTGAAAAGTGGGATATGAAATTTGTAAGAAAAATATCCCCTGATGTTGCGTCGATTATCGTTCAGATCGATCGAAAATTTAAAAAAGAACTGACAGCGACCGGCTTTTCGGACGAGTTGAGACCGCAAGTTGAGATTATTCAGCACGGAACGCTTCATATGGCATATCTTGCGTGCTATTGCTCAAAATATATCAACGGGGTAGCACAAATTCATACCGAAATATTAAAAGATAACGTTTTAAAATGTTGGTATGACAGGATGCCGAAAAAGTTCCAAAACAAAACCAATGGAATTACCCAACGCCGCTGGCTCGGATTGTGTAATCCGGAGTTGTCTGCATTGATTACCGAATTATCCGGAAATAGCAACTGGCTGACAAATCTTGATGAGCTAAAGAATCTGGAGCATTACGCCGGAGACAAGGCGGTCCTTGACCGATTTATAGCTATCAAACAGGACAATAAAAAAGTACTTGCCGATTACATTGCGTCGCATGACGGCATAAAAGTTGATCCCGAAACCGTATTTGATGTACAAATCAAGCGTCTGCATGAATATAAGCGTCAATTCCTGAATGCACTTACAATTATGGAGCTTTATTTTGAAATTAAAAACGGTGAACTAAAAGATTTTAAGCCGACAACCTTTATTTTCGGAGCAAAATCCGCGCCCGGATACTTTAGAGCAAAAGCAATTATCAAATTGATTGATGAAGTCCGCAAATTGATTGAAAAAGATCCACTTGTCAGTCGTTATATCAAAGTTGTCTTTGTGTCAAATTACAATGTTTCGTATGCCGAAAAAATTGTGGCGGCCGCTGATGTGTCCGAACAAATTTCAACTGCAAGCACAGAAGCGAGCGGCACAGGCAATATGAAGTTAATGCTCAATGGTGCCTGTACGCTCGGCACGTATGACGGTGCGAATATTGAGATCGTGAAGGAAGCCGGTGAACAGAACAACTTTATTTTCGGTGCGCGTGTCGAGCAAATCAACGAAATAAAAGAAACATATAACCCAAGAGACTGGTATAACGCAGACAAACGCATAAGAAGAGTTCTTGACGCGTTGATTGACGGAACACTTGATGATGACGGCACAGGAATGTTCAGAGAGTTATATGACTCGATACTGAATGGCGCAAGCTGGCATAGACCGGATCATTATTTTCTGCTACTCGATTTTGACAGCTATTTAAAAGCAAAGATTGCTATCAACAATTCACAAAAGGACAAATATGCTTATGCGAAAAAGTGCTTTATCAATATGTGCAATGCCGGAAAATTCTCATCCGATCGCACGATAAAAGAGTATGCTGATGAAATCTGGCATATTGAAAAGATTCCATCTTCCTTATGATTGTTTGATGTCAAATCATAGAACACAAAAGTAATAGGACGTGAATGAAAATAGTTTTTGAAAGAATATAACATTCCAAATTGAGTAGGGGGACTGACCGTTAGTTGAGTAGTCGACCTCTCTCGACACCAAGTTATTACACATATCGATCACACCAAAAAGAGGTTCGTTCAGGATATTGAGCGAACCTCTAAAATATTTATCTGGACATTGAAACTTCCGTAGTTGTTAAGTCTGACCTTGAAATCAATCTGCTTTCAAGAAACAAGATTAACGTAACGGGTTATAATCTTGATACAACAAACGGCAGCGAAAGATTCAAGGCAACATCGGTTGAAGAAAAGAACGGCGATTTCTACGTTATTCACATTGAGGGCATTGATCCTGACAATATGGACAACACGATTACCGTAAACACCGACTGCGGCGATATCGTTATGACTGCAAATTCTGTAATGAAAGCAATGGCAGGCAGCAGCGACGAAAAGATGGTAACGCTTGCAAAGGCTATGTATCTTTACGGCGTAGCCGCGAATAACTATTTTGCATAAGGAGGAAAACACAATGAAAAAATTTGAATACAACGAACCCGAATTCAGAGTTGTGGCAACCTCCTCACAGGATGTTATTACAACTTCGGGTGGCGGCGAAACACCGGCGCAGAGTAATAACTACACTGCCGGTCAGTTCGAAGCAGGACCGCTCACTTTCACTATTTAAAAAAGCGACCTTCGGGGTGTCCGTCATAAAGAAGGTACACCCCGAAGGCAGTGTCTTTAGTAAGAAATCACGGTATATCAACGGCTATGCCGTTTTTTCTTTTTCTTCAATTTCTTCAACAACTAGCTTTGGTTTTTTGAATTTGCCGTTTTGGAAGCGTTTTTCAAATTCTTCCGGCGGTAATCTCTTAATTAAACCAACACCGCTTTGAATCAGTTGATGAACTGGTATTCAGTTTTGCACCTACCATATTAGCAGATGCAAATAACTTTGTCAACACCCATTTAGAATATTTGTTCGTATGCGTTTGAACAAGGTCTGTATAGGTTTGAAATGACAATAGCGCCGTAATTTTTAACAAATATTCTCTATATATTAGGACAGTAAATGAGGGCTGTAAACCAAAAGCAAGGAATGATTTTCACTCCTTGCCTCATTGATTTATGCCGTTGCTTTTGCTTCGGCAATTCTGTTTTTTGCTTCCCTGTCAATTCTTTCAAGGTCTTTTTTCAGCTTGTTATGACTAAGGATTAAGGTCAGCGCAAGAAACGCAGCTAAGAACAGCGCAAGAATGACAGCACTGTTTCGTGCGTTAGCGCACGGCGTTCCGCTGATGGCTTCCTTGAATAATTGCGTTGAATACGTCATCGGCAGCACCTTGTTAATCGCTCTGAAGAAACCGTTTTGCGTTTCTATCGGGAAGGTGCCGGCGCACGAGGTAAGCTGTAAAATCAGCAGTAGCAGGGAGACGAATTTTCCAATGTCGCCGAGGTTGATAATGCAGAACTGGATGATTGTCATAAAGGTCAACGATGTTAGCATACACGCGCCGAACAGCATTGCCGGATTGTTGACGGTGATATGTAAAATATCTTTAATAACAACGGCAAGCAATGCACCCTGCGCCATACTGATTAAGCCAAACAGCATCGTTCTCATAACAATTCTGTTAGAGTCCTTTGTCAGTGACTTAATCTTACGGTTATAATCAAGATAAATACCGAAGTAAATCATCAGACCGCCGACCCATAATGACAGCCCCATAAAGTACGGCGCAAAAGCGGAGCCGTAGTTTTCTACAGGTTCAACAAATGTCGTTTTAGTAGATACGGGCTCTTCGGAATACGCTGCCAATCCGTCAAGCGCTTTGAGCTGCTCGTTGGTATCCTCAACGGATTCGTCCACGCCTTCCTTTGCCGTGTTAATACCGTCGTTCAAACGCATAGCACCGTCGCTGAGTTCATAAGTGCCGGTTTGCAATGAAATAATACCGTTGTTCAGAGTATTGGCTCCGTCTGACAAACTATTGGCACCGTTGGACAGTTGATTGGCGCCCGTCAAAAGTTTACCTGCACCTTTGTTCAGCGAGGATATGCCGTCAGAAAGCGCGGGGATCTTGGCGTTAAGCGTGTTCAATCCGCTGCTCAAAGCGCCGGCGCCGTCAGAAAGCGCTTTCACGCCGTCTGCAAGAGCGGGCGCATTTTCCGCAAGCGTGTTGGTTCCGTCCTTTATTTGAGAAGCGCCGTTCGCCGCAGAGGTTACGCCGTCGGTATATGTTTTAATGCCGCTGTTAAGCGTATCGGCGCCGCTCGCAAGCGTAGAGGCACCGCTGTTTAAGGCAGTATTTTTTGAGGATAACGTTTCCAGTCCGCTTTTAAGACTTGAGGCACCGTTATTCAGCACAGCACTGTTTTCATCTATGGCAAAGAGACCGCCGCTTAATTCCGTTGTTTTGGTTGCAATATACTGTGCCGTTGTATCTAAAGTGGTAACGCTTCCCGAAAGCTGTTCAAAGCCGTTGACAGCAGCGGTCAGGTATTGCTCATTACCCGTTGCCTGATAGGCTTTCAGCGCATTATAAGCATTGGTATAATATCCGCTGAAAGAGGTTATCCCCTGCGAGAGCTGGCTTACGCCTGAGGAAAGTGTTTTCGCTCCTTCAGCAGCAGAACTGACGCCTGCCGTATATTGCTTCACACCACTCTCAAGGGAAGCGGCACCATCATAAGCGCTTGATACGCCTGCGGTATAATCCTTTAATCCGCTTTGCAGAGAGGAAGCACCGATGCTGAGCTGAGAGGCACCGCCCGTCAATGCTGCATTATTATCTGTGAGTGTTCTGAGTCCTTCGTCTAATTGCACCGCACCGCTGTCAAGAGCGGTAATGCCGGAGGTTAAAGCGGGGACCTTACTGTTCAACGTTTTTGTTCCGTTCTTCAAGTCAGATGCGCCGTCAGTAAGTGCCTGTACGCCGTTTGTGAGGGTGGGCACGGAAGAATTCAGCGTATTTGTACCGTCTTTCAACGTAGTAATTCCCGTTGCCAGTTCTTTTGAACCCGAAGCAACCTGCTTGCTGCCGTCGTAAAGCTGTGAGGAGCCGTTTGCTAATTTGTCTGTGCCGTTCGTCAGTTCTTTCGTACCGTCATAGAGCGCAGCAGAGCCGTCCGACAGTTGTTCAAAGCCGTCCTGTAATTCACCCATGGAATCGGGCACGCTCTCTAACTTTTCACACAGCGTCGTAATGATTTCCTTATCAATGTTTGAATTAACCGTCTGTTTGATGGTCGGCATAGCGTTTTCAAGTATTTGCGCCGCCAGATAATTCTTCTTTTGATTTGCCGAATATACGATAGAGCTGTGCAGTTTTTCAGTATTTTCCGAAGCCGTGGAAGCGTTATATGAAAAGTCCTGCGGGATCGTGATAGAGGCGTAATATTTATCCTCTAATACGCCCTGTTCAGCGTCTTTTTCGTCTGTAAAAATAAACTTAATGCTGCCATTCTCTTCCAGATTGTCGCAGATTTCTTTGCCGAGATTACGTTCTTCGCCGTTAATTTCCGCTCCGCTGTCAAGGTTGACAACGGCGACCGGCACCTCGTCAAGCCTTGCATAGGGATCCCAGAAAGCGCCGAGATAAAAATAGGTATACATTAAAGGTATGATTAGTACGCCTATAATAATCGCTACTTTCACAATCCATGAATTTTTGATTTTTGACATCATTTTCACTCCTTTACAAGATGTAAAAATTGATTTTTACAGATTGTAGTGCAAGAGCGTCAAAAAGTCATTAAGCAAGTTTAATTCATTGTAAAAACTTTTATCAAAATCGTGACAATGCCTAAAAAATAGCCGTCTTTTCAGACGGCTAAAAATTATTTCAGCTAATGAATGATTTGATTTTTTCAGCATCGGAATATCCTTTTTCGTACAGCGTTTGTAATTTTTCAACATCCTTTGTCAGCGTTTTCATACCTAAGATATCATCCGGCGCAATAACCAGCGCTTTCTCTTGTTCCTGTAATTCAAGTGCTAAAGCAAGGGACTTCGCATAATTTTCCGCCCTATTGTTTAACGCTTTAGCCGTATTTGGATGTTTGGATATTAAAAGCCTCCACGCAGCCTCGTTACGCAGTTGCTTTATATCTGCGTCAATCGGTTTCGTAAGAATAACAACAACTTTATCGCAACCCTTGTCAAGTGCCTTTTGGAGCGGGATAGGGTCTGATATACCGCCGTCAAAATATTCTCTTGAATAAACCTTAATCGGCTTGCAGACAATCGGCAGACAGGAGGAAGCCATAATAATACTATAATCATCCTGCCTGATATCGTCATTCTTGTTAAAATACCTTGCCCGTCCGGTTTCAGCGTCCGTTGCAACAACGATTAAATCGGTATTACTATTCTTTAATGTTTCATAATCAAGCGGGCTTTCGCCGTCTTTCATCGACAACGTTCCGTAAATATAATTCAAATCAAGATAAGAGCCTGATTTCAATAAATTATCTGGACTCATAGCCTCTTTGCGTAAAGAATAGTCAAGATAAAACGGTTTATTCCTGCCCCGTTGTCGTGCTACATAACTTGCACAGTTGGCGCTGCCTGCCGAGATACCGATACATAAATCAAAATATATTCCGTCATCAAGCAAGCGGTCAAACACGCCTGCGCCGTATATATCCCGCAGACCGCCTCCAACGTCAATACAACCTATCATAATTATCCCTGTTTCTCGTCCGCTTCATCATTTAATACAACGTATTTATAGTCCGTATTTTGTTTCACAGGCTGTTCCTCTTGTGCAGCTGCCGCTGCCTTTGACGCTTTGTAATTTTTGAATATCTGCACCAGTTCATACACAACTACCGCCACGCCGCAAGTAATAAAACTGCATATAACAATTTTACCGACACGTGTAATTTTGCCCGAAAACTTCTCTGCCTTTTCTGTAATACTTAATATCTTGCTTTTCATAGTAGCACATTCTCACATTAACTGTTCAATAAGCGATTCCGAAAACTCAAATTGTTCCATAAGGATTTGAACGATCTTCTCATCGTCCATTCCGCTGTTTCGCATTTGTCTTATGTTATAAACGGCGAATTTTATCAGTGCCAGTTTATCTGAACATTCTGTTACCGCAATCGGCTGTATATGTCTTTTTCTCATAACTTACTCCTATAAAAATACGGCAGCCTGCTTTGAAACCCGTTTGTAATGTTTTGGCATAGCTGAGAAGAGAGATGACTACGCATTTATCTGGAGGAGAAAATTCAGCAGGCTGCCTATAATGAAAGGATTTGATTTCCTTGATTAAAGAATATCAAACCCTTAATATTTTTCCATAATCAAAAAGCGGAGAGTGATAAAATTTTTATCGGTTTATTTGTTTTGATTAGAGAAGCGTTTTATTGCGTCCGCCATATTTCCTTCCGTTATAATTGAAAGTCTGTTAATTATATCTTCTGGATCTTCTTTCATATTATGTTCTATCCATTCCAGAACAACACCGGAAAAAGCGTAAATGTAAAAGGAAGCCATAAATTCCTTGTCTTTGTCCTGAAGCGGTGCTTCCTTGCAAAGCTCGTCTATTACGTCTATAAACAACGCCTCAGTTAAGCGATGGATATACATATCAATATGCTCTCGGCTCATGGAATGGTAAACGTTAGTAACTAACGGCTTGTTATCAATCATAAGCAAAAACAGATTATAAAAGCCCTCCTGCCAATTGTCATAATGCCTTTTACCTGCAAGCGCCTTTTCGGCTTCAGCTACGCATACCCATTCCACTAAATCATAAATATCCTGAAAGTGATAATAAAAGGTCATGCGGTTTACGCCGCAGTTATCGGTAATATCTGCAATCGTTACCTTATCAAGAGGCTTTTTAACAAGTACCGTTTTTAACGATTCTGCCAGTGCGTTTTTTGTTGTATTGGACATACTACCACCCCATAAATATCTTATCATATTTGAAGTGTTTATAAAATAAACAAACTTTGAATTTTGATAAAATAAGCAAATTGCCCTTATTGATAAAAGTTTTTACAGCCGCGGTAAGTTGATTAGTGAAGAATTATACGAAATTAATTACAATTATTACGAAAAATCAAAGGAGGCGCAGTATGATTGAATTCAACTTTTATCAGTATATCTGGATTTTTATTATGGGTTGTTATTCGGGATACGGCATTGAAACGCTGTGGTGTCTTATAAAAAACGGATTCATAGAAAGCAGGAAATCTCTCGTTTTAGGACACCTGAGCGTTGCCTACGGTATGGGCGCCTTATTGCTTACGCTGTTGCTTGTCCATTTTCAAAACAAACCGATGTGGGCAATATTTCTGCTGTCTTTTGTCAGCGGAACGGTTGTCGAATATATCTGCTCTCTCGGTCAGGAAATATGCTTCGGCTCCGTTGCATGGGATTACAGCCATCTTCCGCTTAATATAAACGGCAGAGTATGCCTTATTTACTCTTTGTTCTGGGGACTTCTCGGAATAGCGTGGGTAAAGTTGATGATTCCGTTTCTCAATTTCTGCTTTACGCATATCTCAATACCCTTTGATAAAGTGCTCCTTTGGGCATTTATAATCTTTTTCATTTTTGACGCTGCGCTTTCAGCCTCCGCTGCCGTAAGAATGAACAGACGAAATGACGGAATTGCGCCAAAAAATCAATTCGAGGAATTTTTGGATTCGCATTACAACGACGAAAAAATGCATGAAATTTATGCGAATTCAAAATCTGTTGAAGAATCGTAAACGGTATTAGTATATCAAAGATTTATGTCTTACAGGAGGGGATAAAAATGAATAAAGCATTTGTGAAAAGGGACGGAACAATTAAGCTGTACGATATTGATATCAGCGAGCTTTGGCTGGCAAGTCTCGTTTACGCCCATATAGGCTGGTGGGTGGAAAATCTGTTCCGCCTGTCGTCAAAGCATATTCTTGATTCACGAAATCAGATTCTTCCGTTCTTATTCTGTTATTCCATAGCACTGTGGGCAATGTATTTTATGCTGGGTACGACGCATAAAACGAGGTTTTTTTCAAAAGAAATCATCAGCGGTAAAGACGCAGCTGCCGTTGCGCTCAGAAATATATATTATTTTACGGTAACGTTCTTATTTGTATTCTTCGGCGAAATCGTTGTAGGCAGCCTTTTTGAGAAAATATCGGGGATACAGCTCTGGAATTATAACGGCATACCGCTTCATGTTACGCAGTACACAAGCGTCCCCAAGTGTGCGGCTATTTCCTTCGGCGTTATGGTTATGATGGGTAATCTCTTTGAAGGGCTTATGAAACTGATAAAAATAATACCGAAGTCGGTACTTATCAAAACGGATTGGGTACTCGGTGCGTTAGTAGTTGCCGACTGGATATATATGATGGTGAGCATTAACGTATTTAAAAAAGCACCGGCGTATTGGTCAATTCAGTTTTAGGAGGTAACATAATGAACGAGGATAATCGTATTTCTAAAAAAGTTCTGTCAGGTATTATAGACAGCGTGCTTCAGACCGACGGCGAAAAGCGTTTGGAACAACTGGAAAAGATAACCGATTTCGTGAAGATATGGGGTGTAAAATCCATACCCGATACACAGTTTAATTCCATAAAGGATGCCATTCACAACAGAGATAACCGCTGGATCAATATGATTAACGGTGCGCTCGACGAGTACAACCCGAACGTGATGAAAACTACGCTGATGAATTTTGGTTATAACGCATTTGTAAAGGGCACAAAAAAGGTAAGGCGAAACAGAGAAAAATATCATTGCAACATTCCTTGGCTTATTCTGTTTGACCCGACCTCTGCCTGTAATATGCACTGCGACGGCTGCTGGGCAGGTACATACGGTAATTATTTTAACCTTTCACCTGACGATATGGATAAAATCGTTACAGAGGGAAAGGAACTCGGCATATACTTATATATGCTTACAGGCGGTGAGCCGCTTGTCAGAAAAGAGGATGTTCTTGCGCTTGCGAAAAAGCATAATGACGCCCAATTTGTCATATTTACTAATTCAACTCTTATTGACGACGAACTCTGCAAAGATGTACAAAAGCTCGGCAACATTGTATTCTTGCTCTCCGTTGAGGGCACGCCCGAAACGAACGACGCCCGCCGAGGAGAAGGACATTATGAGGCTGTAATGAATGCTATGTCACTATTGAAGGAATACGGTATTATTTTCGGCACGTCCATTTGCTATACGAAGTATAATGTAGAAGCCGTAACAAGCGACGCATTTTTAAGGATGCTCAGCTATAAGGGTGCAAAATTCGGATTCTATTTTCACTATATGCCTGTCGGCAACAACGCTAATACCGACCTATTGCCAACGCCCGCGCAGCGAAAATATATGATTAAACGCATTCGATATATTCGTTCGGATGACTGCGATATTTCTTTTTTGCCGATGGATTTTCAAAATGACGGTGAATTCGTCGGCGGTTGTATTGCGGGAGGCAGGAACTATTTTCACATCAATTCCGCAGGAGATGCAGAGCCTTGCGTTTTTATTCATTATGCCGACAGCAATATTCACACAAGCAGCCTGCTTGAAATATTGCAAAGTCCTCTTTTTATGGCTTATTACAATAACCAGCCGTTCAACAGCAACCATCTTCGCCCATGTCCGATGCTGGAAAATCCCGACGTCTTACGCAAACTTGTCAAGAGCACCTGTGCAATTAATACCAACCTCGATTCCAGAGAAGACGTGGATAAGCTTTGCGACAAATGCGTGCCTTATGCAAACGACTGGGCAATTACGGCAGAAAAAATCTGGAACAGTCAAGCTCATCATGTTCTGCAACACCAGAACTATAAGCCCGAAAACCGCACAAAATAAAATGTCTTTTATATCGTCAATAATTATGGTATAATGCCTTTATAGTTAAGGGGTGTTATTATGTGGTTCTGGTTTGCTTTAGGCTCAGCGGTTTTTGCGGCGCTTACCGCTATTCTTGCTAAAATAGGCATTGACGGTGTTGATTCCAATCTTGCAACGGCAATAAGAACGGTTGTCGTTGTGCTGATGGCTTGGGTTATGGTTTTCATTACACATTCACAAAGCGGGTTGACGGAAATCAGTAAAAAGAGCTGGTTATTTCTGATTCTTTCAGGACTTGCAACGGGCTTATCCTGGATTTGTTATTATAAAGCGTTACAGCTCGGAGAAGCGTCAAAGGTTGTTCCGATTGATAAACTGAGCGTGGTCATTACCTTAGTGCTCGCTTTCGTATTTCTTAAAGAGGAGTTTACAGCGAAATCCCTTATAGGCTGCATACTCATAGGCATAGGAACATTATTGCTAACAATATAAAACTAACTGGGTTTATTATTGTTTGTAAAAAAACAAAATGCTGGATTTTTTGCCAATTTTTTACTGCTCTTGGCCTGTGAAAAACGTAAATTATTCTATGAGATTGCATTTTATATATCCTTCATCATTTTAAGTATTGTTATTTGCTAAAAGGCAATTTTTTCTGTTCAAGACGGGAAATATAATGGGTATTGAATAAGGCGAGGATTTTACCCCTCGCCTCGTCTTATATATATGCTTCTATTGTTAATCTTGCACCGAGTTTGAATCCAACCTTGAAGCAGTCAAACTCAATAAGGTTTGAAAATTCTTCGCTCGCCGTTAGCAATCTCTCTAACAATTCGTTTTGCTCATCTGTCAGCGTTGCTTTCAAGCGTTCCTGATTTTGATTGACCAACCGTAGTGCTTCTTTGTAATTATCATTGTTTTCAATGCGACTGTATTCTGTCGGTGTAATATTTCCATACCAAAGTTCTTCAAGTATTGTCATAATATCACCGCCTAATCGTATTTGAAATTGCCTGTCCACTTCCCACAGGAACACGACCACGCTTCATACCCGCACGGGCATTTTTTGTAGTATTCCTCACGGGTTATTTCTCCGCGCTCTTCCTTGTCTGCCCAATACTTCATCACCTTGTCAACATGCTTTTTCAGAGCTTTTCTGGATTTGAACCACTTGCCTATATTGCCTTTTGGCATATTGTGCTTGTGCTTTTTATTCTTATGGGCTTTTGCTTTTACACTTGCCGTTATCGTGGAAGGCGTTCTTGCAGATGCGGTTATTACTCCTGAATCCACACTTGCCGAAAACAAAACGATTACAGTTATGATGATTGATACGCACTTTTTCATATCAAACACCACCCTTCGAGTAGATAACATCGTTATAGACAATCTCTCTCGCTTGATTTGCGATGTTATTCATAGCTTGCACCCAACCCATCATATCCTCGACTTTGAGCTTTTCGGTAACGCCTTGCTTCTCTGCAAGTTGTGTAACAAGGGTATCGTACATCTCCTTTGCTCTGACATCAACATCGTGCAGATATGTATTCAGCTTGCAGCTCGTTTTGAGATTGAGAAAGAATGCTTTGCGGTTTTTCTTGATATATTCAAGGTGACGCTGTCCCCACATTCCAATCTCATAATTGGTTTCTGTAGAAATGAGGTTTGGCAGATACACTCCGTTTACAAGTGTGTAATCAAATCCGTTCTTTTCATCAGTAATATACTTTTTCATAATATAATCCTCCGTATGCTTAATTGATATGTGATTTTCCATACCTACAATCAAACATCGGCTGATTAAAAAACTGAAGGCATCCACCCTCCTTATGGAGTGGACGCCTTCAGGCGCAGGCGGTTTTGAATTTTTAATTTTATTTGTAAAATGAATTTATATAGCTTTCAACATCTTTCCTTGTGCCCTTGAAAACGCCCGGTGTTTCCATTTTAAGCGAAACTGTTGCTGTTGCCGTAAGCAGGGAGGAGGGAATATCATTTTTAAGCCTTTCGGTTATATATGCCGAAAATGTTGTGTCGCCTCTGCCTGTTCTGCCGCTTAAGTTTCGGGCTTTTATGGGGCAGGTGAAAAATTGTCTGCCGTCAAATGCGAGCACCTCTGTGCTGTGGGTTATGAGTATTTCCTTTGCGCCCCATGAGTGCAGTATTTCAGCCGCTTTTTTTCTGTCATCGGTACCTGTGAGTATCTGCGCTTCGGCGGCGTCGGTTTTAAGGAAGGTTATGTAGGGCAGAAGCTTCTTTTTCTCCGCCCAGTCCTCAAAATACATATTGCCGTTTTCGTAATCCCTGTGCCGTACGCATGCCTGAACATCGACTGCAACCGAGCCTCTTTTTGAGCACTCTTCAATCATACCGTCTGTGTAGTCGCCGAAAATCAAGCCTGCAAAATGATAAATATCGCTCCCAATGCCGTCAAGGTCAGCCATAGTAAAAGCTTCACTCTGCGACAGACATATACATTCTCTGCGTTCCTTGTCTGCAGTAAAATATTTATTTCTTATAGAGGTTGTCCTGTCGCAGTAAATTACACGGACATCCTCTTTCGGCACGGTAAATTCCGACAGCGCAGTTTCATCGTCTTTGCTGATTTTTGTTACAGCTGCAACGCTGTGCCCGAGAGCGTACGCTGATGCGCTTGAATACAGCACGGCGCCGCCGTACATTTTAACCGTATTTTCCTCACAGTCAATATTTATGTCTTTTGAAATATGACCGATTATAACTGATTCGTAATGCTTCATTTTTTTCCTTCTTTTATTACGGCAGACGGAAGCCTGCTGAAAGATATACAGAGTACCATTCCTCACGGGTAAGCGTAATATCTGCGCCCTTGCATATAGCCTTTATCCTGTCAGGGTTCATAGAGCCTGAAATCAGCTGAATGTTTGCAGGGTGTCTTAAAATCCACGCCGAAGCTATTGTGATAGGCTCAACGCCGTATTTTTCAGCCAATTCGGAAAGCCTTTTGTTTAATTCGGGGAAATTTTCATAATCGCCTATAAACGGCTTTTTGATAAATCCCTGCTGAAACGGCGACCATGCCTGAATTGTAATGCCTTTTATTCTCGCATATTCGAGCGCAGACCCGTCGTGCATAACGGATTCGCTGTTTTTCATATTCACATTAAGACCCGAGGTTACAAGACCCGATTCGGGAATTGAAAACTGAAGCTGATTTATAATAATAGGCTGTTTAACTGCTGTTTTAAGCAGCTCAATCTGATACGGATTATGGTTTGAAACGCCGAAAAATCTTACCTTGCCGTCGCTTTCAAGCTTTGAAAACGCCTCTGCTACCTCGTCAGGTTCCATAAGAGTGTCGGGGCGGTGCAGTAAAAGCACATCAAGGTAATCTGTCTGAAGCCTTTTAAGCGAGCCTTCAACCGAAGATATGATATGCTCCTTTGAAAAATCGTAACAGCCTTTACGGATTGCACACTTTGACTGTACTGTGATTTTATCTCTCAAAGCCTTGTTATGAGAAAGGTATTCGCCGAAAATTTCCTCACATTCGCCGCCGCCGTAAATGTCGGCATGGTCAAAATAGTTTATTCCGCATTCGAGCGCAGTGCCGACAATTCTGTCAACACTTTCTTTGGCATCTTTAATTCTCATACAGCCCATAGCAACCGCAGAGCAGTTTATTTTGCCGCCTACATACAACTGTTTCATAATTCCGCCCCCTTCATTTGTAATTATACTATCACAAATCAGAGCCGCAGGCAATAAAAACGGCAACACTTCTTTTACTTTTTTCAGTAATTAAACAAAATAAAGAATTTTATATATTTTCTATAAAAAATCGGGGCATTATTTATACAGTTGTTCATACAATATTTATAAAATATCTCTTTACATAAATGCCGTTTTAAGATAAAATATATTTGTAAATTTATGTAAAAATAACCTGCTTGGAGGAAGTTTGAGATGGCGGCAGTTTATAAAAGAATATTACTTAAATTAAGCGGCGAGGTGCTCGCCGGCGAAAAGGGGCACGGCTTTGATTTTGATGTTATCAATGAGGTTTGCTCATACATCAAAATGTGCGTTGACGAGGGCGTGCAGGTCGGCGTTGTTGTAGGCGGCGGAAATTTCTGGCGTGGCCGTTCAAGCGGCAGCATGGACCGCACAAGAGCTGACAACATAGGTATGCTCGCAACTACCATGAACTCGCTTGCGCTTGCTGACACGCTTATAAGTCAGGGTGTTGACGCAAGAGTTATGACAGCTATTGAAATGAATAAAATTGCAGAGCCTTTTGTAAGAGATAATGCAGTAAGACATCTTGAAAAGGGCAGGGTTGTAATCTTCGGCTGCGGCACAGGCAGTCCGTTTTTCTCAACCGACACAACTGCGGCATTGAGAGCCGCTGAAATCGGAGCCGACATCATATTCAAGGCTACAAATGTTGACGGCGTTTACGACAAGGACCCCAACAAATTCGCAGACGCAGTTAAGTTTGACACCCTTTCGCACACAGATGTGCTTTCAAAGGGACTTGCGGTAATGGATGCAACAGCCGCTTCTCTTTGCAGGGACAATAAAATTGCAATTCTTGTTTTCAACCTTTCACAGCCGGAAAACATCATTAAGGCTGTCAGGGGCGAAAGCATTGGAACAATAGTTAAATAAATCTTTTTATATCAGACACGGAGGTAATTTTTATGGATGAAGTATTTGCATTGGCAAAGGAAAAAATGGAAAAAACCTTAAAGGCGCTCCACAACGAGTTTGCCTCAATGCGTTCGGGCAGAGCGTCTGCTGCTGTGCTTGACAAAATAATGGTTGACTATTACGGCGTTCCGACACCCATTCAGCAGATGGCGGCTATATCCGTTCAGGAGGGCAGAATTTTAGTTATTCAGCCCTGGGACACAAGTACAATTCAGCCTATTGAAAAGGCAATTCAGGCATCTGATTTAGGCATCAACCCGATGAATGACGGCAAGGTAATAAGACTGACCTTCCCGCCTCTTACAGAGGAGAGAAGAAAGATGCTTGCCAAGGATGTCAGCAAATTTGCCGAGGAGGCTAAGGTTTCAATCCGTTCCACAAGAAGAGATTGCATTGACAAGCTCAAGAAGATGCAGAAGGCTTCCGAGATTACAGAGGATGATCTCAAAGACGGTGAGGAGGAAATTCAGAAAATCACCGACGACTTTGTTAAGAAGGCAGACGAGCTTGCCGCCAACAAAGAAAAGGATATAATGGAAATCTGATTGTTTATGTTTAAAAGGCGGAGTTTTACTCTGCCTTTTTGGAGTTAAATTATGGATAAAAACAATTTACCGACCTTTGAGGTGCTGCCAAAGCATATAGGCTTTATTATGGACGG
This sequence comes from uncultured Eubacteriales bacterium, assembly GCA_900315985.1. Taxonomy (GTDB): domain Bacteria; phylum Bacillota; class Clostridia; order Oscillospirales; family Acutalibacteraceae; genus Fimenecus. The sequence goes on from ONBD01000014.1 coordinate 53,934, forward strand.
CAACGGCAGGTGGGCGCAGCAGAGAGGGCTTCCCCGTTACAAAGGGCATATTGAGGGCGCAAGAACCTTCCGTAAAATAGGTGAGCTTGCAGGTGATTTGGGTATTAAATACCTGACCTTTTATGCTTTTTCTACTGAGAATTGGAAACGCCCGCCCGAAGAGGTTTCGGCAATTATGGATTTGTTCCGTGAATACCTTAAAGAGCTTGATGACAGAAAACTCGAAAATGAGGAAAAGGGCATTCAGGTCAATTTCATAGGCAACAAAAAGGGACTTCCCAAGGATATACTTGCCGCTATGAAATACAGCGAGCGCATTACCAAAGACAAGACAAAGGTATATCTTAATATTGCCGTGAATTACGGCGGCAGGGAGGAAATTGTCCATTCCGTAAGAGAGCTTGCAAAGCAGGTCAAAAAGGGTAAGCTGAAGCCCGATGACATCACCGAGGATATGATAGGCGAGCACCTTTATACCGCAGGTATGCCCGACCCTGACCTGATAATCCGCCCGAGCGGTGAAAAAAGGCTGTCAAACTTTTTGCTCTGGCAGGCAGCTTATGCTGAATTCTGGTCAAGTGATGTGCTCTGGCCCGATTTTTCAGAGGAAAATCTTATTGAGGCTCTCCGCAATTTTGAAAAAAGAAATCGCCGTTTCGGCGGTGTGTAAGAAAGGTACTTGATTTTTCATGCTTAAAAGAACAGTTGCAGGCATTTTGGCTGCACTTTTCGGCATTGCAATTATTATTTTCCGTGACACGCCTGCGCTTGTCATAGTTGTCGCCGCACTCAGCGTGCTTGCGACAAGAGAGATTGAAAAGGTTATAGGAATTACAAATAAGGCAATTTATTACATAAGCCTTGTCTTTTCGGGCCTTGTGGTTGTGTACTATGAATTCAGACCCGAGCTTGCCGACATGGGCATTGTAATTCCCACAACAATAGCCTTTGCAGTTTACTGTGTGCTTGTATTTATGCTTATGCTCACAGATTTTGAACACACAAAATTCGAGCAGGTAGCTTCCGTAATAGTAGCAAGCGCTCTTGTTCCGTGGGCATTTTCAACGCTTATTTTCTTAAACGATATGAGCGAAACCTACCCCGAAAAATTTGACAGGTCATACGATTTGTTCTTTATACTGTTCGGTCTTTTTGCCGCATGGCTTACAGACACCTTCGCTTATTTTACAGGCAGATTTTTAGGCAAGCACAAAATGTGCCCCAACATAAGCCCCAAGAAAACCGTTGAGGGTGCAATAGGCGGCGTTTTAGGCTGTATTTTAAGCTGTGTAATACTTTATGTAATCTTTGAAAACAAGGTATTTGAAATTCATTCGCTTTCAATCTGGTGGGTAATTGCCGTTTCGGTAATTCTGTCGCTTGTCGGTATGTGCGGCGACCTTACCGCATCCGTTGTAAAGCGTAATTTCGGCGTAAAGGATTTCGGCAACATACTGCCGGGTCACGGCGGCGTTATGGACCGCTTTGATTCAGGTCTGTTTGTTCTTTCAATGCTGTATGCAATCATAACTATTACAGGGAATGTTTTATAATGACTAAAAGCTTAGCAATTTTAGGCTCAACAGGCTCTATAGGCGTTCAAAGTCTTGATGTTTGTCGCAAGTGCGGTTACAGCGTCAAGGCTTTAACTGCTTTTTCGAGTACAGATACAATAGAGGCGCAGGCGAGGGAATTCAGACCCGAGGTCGTTGCGCTTGTTGATGAAAAGGCGGCGGCTGATTTAAAAATAAAGCTTGCTGACACAGACATTAAGGTGCTTTCAGGCGTTGAGGGCGTGTGCGAATGTGCCTCCCTTGAGAGCGCAGACACAGTGCTTAATTCCGTTGTCGGTATGGCAGGACTTAAGCCCACCTTAACGGCAATACAGGCGAAAAAGAAAATTGCCCTTGCCAATAAGGAAACGCTTGTGGCAGGAGGTCAGCTTGTATTCAGTGAAGCCGAAAAATACGGCGTTGATATTTTACCCGTTGACTCCGAGCACTCTGCGATTTTTCAGTGCCTTCAGGGTAAACCTGCAAACAAGGCGCTTAAAAAGATAATACTCACAGCTTCGGGCGGTCCGTTTTTCGGCAAAACGAGGGATGAGTTAAAATCTGTTACCGTGGAAAATGCACTCAAGCATCCAAACTGGGCAATGGGTGCAAAAATAACCATTGACTCTGCTACAATGATGAATAAGGGGTTGGAGCTTATCGAAGCGGTTTGGCTTTTCTCTGTAAAGCCAGAGGACATCGACATAGTAGTTCACCGTGAGAGCATAGTTCACTCTGCGGTTGAGTATACCGACAATTCCGTTATAGCTCAGTTAGGCGTGCCCGATATGCGAATTCCCATTCAGTACGCACTGACCTATCCCGAAAGGTATGAGTCGCCCGTTGAGGAATTAAATCTTGCACAGATAGGCAAATTAACCTTCTTTGAGCCTGATTATAACACCTTCGGCTGCATAAACTTATGTAAGAGGGCAATCAGTATGGGCCGTCTTTATCCTGCGGCGGTGAATTCCGCAAACGAGCAGGCGAATTTAATGTTCCGTCAGGGCAAAATAGGTTTTCTTGATATTGCAAAGCGTGTTGAGAGGGTGTTTGAGAGCGTACCCGAATTTGACTCATACACATTAGATGATGTTATGGAAATTGATAAGCTCTCAAGAGAAATTGTCAGAGGTGATTAAAATACTTTTAGAGATTACTGCATCGGCTGTTTTGAGTAAGGTATGGACTATAGCTTTGGCTATACTGTTCTTTGGGGTTATTATAATTATTCACGAGTTCGGTCATTTTATATGCGCCAAGCTCTTTGATGTTAAAGTTAATGAATTTTCAATAGGTATGGGTCCTGCCATATTCAAAAAGCAGAAGGGCGAAACTCAGTATTCTTTAAGAGCATTGCCCATAGGCGGTTATGTCAGCATGGAGGGCGAGGACGAGGAGTCCGAGGACGAAAGAGCCTTCAACAAAAAGAAGGTCTGGCAGAGAATTATTATAGTCGTTGCAGGCGCAACAATGAATTTAATTCTCGGTCTTGTTATAATGGCAATTACTCTGTCCGCATCGACTGATTTAATCGGCACAAATACAATCAAGGAATTTTACCCTACCGCTGTAAGCAATCAGCAGGGCGGACTTAAAGAGGGCGACAAATTCCTTAAAATTGACGGCCACGCTGTCTGGTCAGAGAGGGATTTAAGCTTTCTTATGAGCAGAAGCGACAACGGAGTTTTCAATTTTACAGTCGAAAGAGACGGCGAAAAGGTTGAGCTTAACAATGTCGCCTTCAAAACAGAGGATGTCGAATATAACGGCAAAACCGTTACCATGATAACCTATGATTTTGTAATTGTAGGCGAGAAGCCGACCTTTAAAAATGTTTTTGTCAATTCCTTTACACAGTCAGCTTCAATAGTAAGAACTGTGTGGTTAAGCCTTTTTGATGTTGTAACGGGCAGGTACGGTATGTCCGAGCTTGCTGGTCCTGTCGGTACGGTAGATATAATTGCAGATGTCGCACAGTCAGCAGCCGAAGAGCACAACTTTGAACAGCTACTGTTCATTATGGCTCTTATCACCATAAATATAGGCGTTGCAAATCTTTTGCCTTTGCCCGCTCTTGACGGCGGCAGACTTATGTTTTTAATTATTGAGGGCATAAGACGCAAGCCTGTAAACCGCAAGTATGAGGGCTACATTCACGCAGCGGGACTTGCGCTTCTGCTGCTTCTGATGGTGTTTGTAACCTATAACGATATAGTAAGAATAATTCACACTCATTGATTGAGGTAAAAGCTATGATAAACAGAAGAATTTCACGAAAAGTTAAGGCAGGCAATGTTGAAATCGGCGGCGACAGCAAAATCACCGTACAGTCAATGCTCAATGTTCCTGCAGAGGATGTTGAGGGCAATGTAAAGCAGGCGTTGGAGCTTCAGAAGGCAGGCTGCGAAATAGTACGCCTTACCGTTCCAAACAAGGAAGCGGTAAAAACGCTTTATGCGGTTAAGAATGCAGTTTCAATCCCCGTTGTAGCTGATATTCATTTTGATTATAAATGTGCACTTGAAAGTGTTGAGGCAGGGGTTGACAAAATCCGTATAAATCCCGGCAACATAGGCTCTGATGACAGAATTAAAGCTGTCGCAGACGCCTGCAGGTTACATAATATTCCTATAAGAATAGGCGTAAACTCAGGTTCGCTTGAAAAGGATTTGCTTGAGAAATACGGTCATGTTACACCCGAGGCTCTGTGCGAAAGCGCCTTGCGCCACGCCTCGCTTTTAGAGAAATTTGACTTTAACGATATAGTAATTTCAATCAAATCTTCAAATGTTCAGATTATGACCGCCGCTTACCGTCTTATAGCCGAAAAATGCGATTATCCCTTGCATTTGGGCGTTACAGAGGCAGGTACGCACCGTATGGGTATGATTAAATCAGCCGCAGGCATAGGCGCTTTGCTTTTAGACGGCATAGGCGACACTATAAGAGTTTCGCTGACGGCTGACCCCGTTTCGGAAATTGCGGCAGGATTTGATATTTTAAAGGCGGTAGGCATTAAAACCGACTGTCCGCAGATAGTATCGTGCCCGACCTGCGGCAGAACAAAGATTGATTTGATTTCACTTGCCGAGCAGGTAGAGCAGAGATTGCAGAATTGCCATAAGCCTATAAAGGTAGCGGTTATGGGCTGTGTGGTAAACGGACCGGGCGAAGCCAAGGAAGCCGACATAGGCGTTGCAGGCGGCGACGGCTGCGGTATGCTGTTCAAGCACGGTGAAATTTTAAGAAAAGTAAAAGAAGACGAAATAGTAGATGAATTGTTAAAAGAAATCGAGTCATTATAAGTAGGAGTTTTTGTTAGAAAATGAGTTTGTTTTATGAGCTTTTCGGTGAATACAAGGCAAAGCTTGCGCCGTTTGACAGGGCTTTACAAAAGGCTGAGGTCAAGAGCGTAGCGGTTGACCAGAACGAAAACACGCTTGCTGTTGTAGTTCACTTTCCCATTTTGTTAAAAGAGGATACAATAGATAAGCTGGACAGGCTGTTGGCTAAGCTTTTAAACATTGAGAGCGTCAGCGTTGAGCCTGAATTTCCGTCTGTTCTGCTGAGCAATAAGTACGATTCAGAGCTGTCAGAGCTTATCAGAAGAAAGGTCGTTGTTGCCAACGGCTTTCTTGACGGCTGTGAATATCAGTATTCGGAGGATATGCAGTCGCTTAATATTCTGCTTGCAGGCGCAGGTAAGGAAATTCTTTCAGCCAACGGCTGTGAAAAGGCGCTTGAAGAGATTATAAAATCCAGATTTAATATAGCTCTTACAGTTACCATTTCGCAGAAGCAGCAGGTACAGACTCATTCGCTTGAAGAAATGCAGGCTGAAATTGACCGTGAAATCAAGGCAAGCCAAGAGGAAAATAAAAAAGAGAAGCCCGTCAGCGCAAGCGTATTTGAAGAGGGCTACCCTTACTATACCGACAGCCTGAGGGTTATTTACGGCAACAAAATTAAATCTAAGCCGACACCTATGTCGCAGATTGAGCCTGACGACGACAGGGTTGTGGTCTGGGGCGAGATTTTTGCAGTTGAATCAAGGCTTACCAAAAACGGCGACAAATACATAATCAATTTCAATATAACGGACTACACAAACTCATATTCCTGCACTATTTTTGAACGCTCGGAATACTGTGAGTCGCTTCTTGACAAGCTTGAGGACAAGTGCTTTGCCACAGTCGCAGGCTCAAGAGGCTTTGACAAATATAAGGGCGAGGTTGTTATAAACCCGAGAAGTATCTGTCTTGTTACGCCCGTTGAAAAAGAGGACAACGAGCCTGAAAAGAGAGTTGAATTGCACCTGCATACAAATATGTCGCAGCTTGACGCCATGACTCCGCCTGCCGAGCTTGTAAAAAGAGCCATCAAGTGGGGGCATAAGGCTGTTGCAATTACCGACCACGGCTGTGTTCAGGGCTTCCCCGAAGCAAGACTTGCCGCAGGGGATAAGATAAAAATTATCTACGGCGTTGAGGGTTATTTTGTTGACGATTTAACAGAGCCCGATGTTCCGCTTAACAGCAAGCCAACATACCACCAGATTATACTTGTCAAGAATTCAACGGGTCTTAAAAATCTTTACAAGCTCGTTTCAATGTCCAATGTCAACTATTTTTACAAGAAGCCGAGAATGCCCAAGTCGGAGGTTATAAAGCACCGGGAGGGTCTTATTATCGGCTCTGCATGTGAAGCAGGCGAGTTATACAGGGCAATTCTTGACGAAAAGAGCGAGGAGGAGATAATGAAAATCGCCTCGTTCTACGATTACCTTGAAATTCAGCCTGTGGGCAACAACAAGTTTATGCTTGACGCTCATTCTGACCCGAATTCAAAGCACCCCGAGAGAAATAAACGCTACGATAAAATTCATACAATTGAAGATATACAGAATATAAACCGCAAGGTTGTAGCCATTGCCGACAAGTTGGGCAAACCCGTTGTTGCGACGGGCGATGTGCATTTTCTTGACCCCAAGGACGCACAGTACAGAGCAATCATTATGCATCAGCAGGGCTACCCCGACGCTGACAATCAGGCTCCGCTTTACTTCAAGACCACAAGGGAAATGCTTGACGAGTTTTCATATCTCGGCGAGGAAACTGCAAGAGAGATTGTCATTACCAATCCTAACAAAATTGCGGACAAGGTTGAAATCTTAAAGCCGTTCCCCGACGGAACATATCAGCCGTCAATCGAGGGCAGTGAAGAACAGCTTCGTGAAATCTGCTGGAAAAAGGCGAAGGAATGGTATGAAAAGGACGGCAAAATCCCCGAAATCGTAGAGAAGCGACTTAACCGTGAGCTTGACTCAATTATTGCAAACGGTTACGCCGTGCTTTACATAATTGCGCAAAGACTTGTATGGGACTCCGAGGCACACGGCTATCATGTAGGTTCAAGAGGCTCTGTCGGCTCGTCATTCGTTGCCACAATGGCAGGCATTTCAGAGGTTAACCCGCTTGTACCCCACTACCGTTGCCCGAAGTGTAAATACACCGAGTTTTATGAGCACGGCGAGTACGGCTCGGGCTTTGATATGCCGCCGAAGAACTGTCCCGAATGCGGCACTCCGCTGATCCGTGACGGCCACGAAATTCCGTTTGAAACCTTTCTTGGCTTCCACGGCGACAAGGCGCCCGATATTGACCTTAACTTCTCGGGCGAATATCAGGGCAAAGCGCACCGTTATACCGAAGAGCTTTTCGGCTCTACCCATGTTTTCAAGGCAGGCACAACCGCATCTGTCGCAGACAAAACTGCATACGGCTATGTCAAGAAATATCTTGAGGAAAAGGGCAGAGTTGCATCAAGAGCCGAGGAGGACAGACTCACAAGAGGCTGTACGGGTGTTAAGCGTACAACGGGTCAGCACCCCGGCGGAATGGTTGTTGTGCCAAATTCATATGATGTATATGATTTCACACCCGTTCAGTACCCTGCAGACGACACGGACTCCGATATGGAAACCACGCACTTTGACTTTAATTCGTTGCACGATACAATTTTAAAGCTTGACATACTCGGTCACGATGTGCCTACACTTTACAAGCATCTTGAAGATATGACAGGCATACCCGTAATGGATGTGGATGTATGCGACCCGCAGATAATAAAGCTTTGCACAAGTCCCGAGCCGTTGGGCGTAACGGCAGAGGATATAAGCTGTGAAACGGGTACGCTGTCAATTCCCGAAATGGGTACTCCGTTTGTAAGACAGATGCTTTTGGAAGCACAGCCTAAGACCTTCTCCGACTTGCTTCAGATTTCGGGACTTTCACACGGTACCGATGTCTGGAACGGCAATGCGCAGGACCTTATCAAAGACGGCGTGTGCACAATTTCGTCGGTTATCGGCTGCCGTGACGGCATTATGACCTACCTTATGCACGCAGGTCTTGAGCCGAGTCTTGCATTCAAGATAATGGAGCTTACCCGTAAGGGCAAGGTAGCAAAGCAGGGCTTCCCCGAGGGCGCAGAAGAGGCTATGAGAGCCTGTAATGTCCCCGAGTGGTATATGGACTCCTGCCGTAAAATCAAATATATGTTCCCCAAGGCTCATGCCGCAGCTTATGTTATAGCGGCTCTGCGACTTGGCTGGTACAAGATTTACAGACCGCTTGAATACTACACGGCATTCCTGACAGTCCGTGGCGGCGACCTTGACGCATCTATAGTTATGAACGGCAGACCTGCTGTTCTTGAAAAGATGAAGGAAATTACAGAGAAGGTAAACAATAAAACCGCAACTGCAAAGGACAAGGACCAGTTTACCGCCCTTCAGGTTGCAAATGAGATGTTCGCAAGGGGAATTGAGCTTTTGCCTATTGATATTTATAAGTCAAAGGCTACCGACTATTTCGTTGAGGACGGCAAAATAAGAATTCCGTTTGCTGCGCTTTCTGGCGTAGGCGAGTCCGCTGCTATTCCTATGGAAAAGGCGAGGGATGACGGCAACGGTGAGTTCGTTTCAATAGAGGACTTTGCAGACAGAGCGCATGCAGGCAAATCCGTTATTGAATTGCTTACTCAGTGCGGCGCTTTCGGCGACTTACCCGAATCCTCACAGCTTTCGCTGTTTTAAAAACTATAACGGAGGGGTAAAAATGGTATTAAAAATCATACTCGGAGTAATTCTTGCGTTAATACTTATAACTGCAATCAGAGCAATCTTTTTTGTTCCCAAAAAGAGTGAAAAGACAAAGGCTGAACTGCCTGACGAAGCGGTTGATGTTGAGCATTATACAAATGCGCTTTCGGACGCTATAAAAATCAAGACAATATCAAATTATGATGCTGAAAAGGTTGACTGGAATGAGTTTGAAAAATTCCACGCCTTTCTTGAGGAGCGTTTTCCGCTTATACACAAAACCCTCACAAAGACAAAAATTGCTCAGGCAAGCTTGATTTTTAAGTGGGAGGGCACAGACCCCTCGCTTGATGCCATTGCTCTTTTGTCGCATCAGGATGTTGTGCCCGTAAATGCAGGCACCGAAAAAGACTGGGAGCATGATGCTTTTGAAGGCTATAACGACGGCGAATTCATATGGGGCAGGGGAGCTATGGATATGAAAAACCACCTCATTGCCGTTATGGAAAGCGTTGAGCAGCTTATAAAAGACGGCTATGTGCCGAAAAGAACGGTATATATCTGTTTAGGTCATAACGAAGAGGTCGTAGCGGCTCCCGACAACGGCGCAAGGCAGATAGTTGAGTACCTTAAAAATCAGGGTGTGCATCTTGAAGCTGTACTTGACGAGGGCGGCGCAATATTGCCCGTAAATGTAAAAGGTGTTCTTGAATGTAACCTTGCAGGCGTGGGCGTTGCCGAAAAGGGCAGTGTAAATTATGAAATCAGCGTAAATGCAAAGGGCGGACATTCCTCACAGCCGCCCAAGCACACAGCTTTAGGCCATCTTGCAGATGTTATAAAGGATTTGGAAAATCATCAGTTCAAGGCTAAAATGCCTGCCTTTGTGTATGAGCTTTTTGATAAAATCGGCAGACGCTGTTCATACCCCGCAAGACTTGTTACCTGTAATTTATGGCTTTTGAAGCCTCTTATACTTAAAATAATGACATTTATTCCGCCTGCAGCTTCGCTTATACGCACCTGCACGGCAGTTACCATGGCGCAGGGCAGTCCGCAGTTCAATGTGCTTCCGCAGAAGGCGACAATTACGGTTAATTTCCGTACAATGCCCGGTGTTACCATTGAAGATGTCGAAAAGCATATTAAAAAGGTCGTTAAAAACAAGGAAATAGAAACAAAATTCCTTGTCGGCAAAGAGGCTTCCTTTGTTTCGCCGACTGACTCAAAGGCATTCAATGCCATAAAGGAATTGTGCGAGAGCGCAGACGAGAAAACGCTTGTTGCGCCTTATCTTGTAATGGGCGGTACAGATGCTTATAACTATGAGCCGATATGTGAAAACATTTACCGATTTTCACCTTTCCTTGCAAGCACAAGCCTTCTTCTTTGCACTCACGGCACCAATGAAAGATTGCCGCTTTCCTCAGTTGAGGGCGCATTGAAATTCTTTAAACGCTATATAAAGAAAATGACAGAAGATTAAAAAATAAAGGACACAGCCTGTGTCCTTTATTTTTTAGGTAATAAGTAATTGTACAGTGAAAAACCGAGGGGAAGCTTCGCCTCCGAATATTATAATAATTTACGGCGTATATTTGCAAAATTAATTACCCATACAACCTCAAATTTACATAAAAAAGAGCAGGAGACTTTCTCCTGCTCTTAAATATTTGGTTTTGAATTATTCAGCTATCTGAAGCTTTTTAACAATAGCCGTAAGTCTTTCTCTGTCGAAGATTACGGGAACGGGGTAGAGGGGATGTGCTTCCTTCATTGCTCTTTCAACGATTGTAGGAATGTCCTCATCTTTAATCTGAGTAAATCCTGTCGGGATTTCCATTCTCTCGTTCATAGCGTAAATTTCGGCAATGAAATTCTTTGCCTTTTCCTCTATTGTCTGACCCTGAATTTCAGCAAAATCAGCAAGCTTTGCAAGCGACGGGTAAATTGCAGGACCGTACTCTTCAAGCATTACGGGAAGAATTACAGCGTTTGCAAGACCGTGTGCTATACCGTACATACCGCCGAGGTTATGAGCTATTGCATGAACATAGCCTACATAAGCTCTTGTGAATGCCATACCTGCATAGTAAGATGCAAGAAGCATCTGACCTCTGGCTTCAATATTCTGACCGTCATTGTATGCAACCTCAAGATACTTGAAGATAAGGGCTGTTGCCTTTTCTGCATAATCTCTTGTTGAGGGAACATTTGACTTGCCTATATAAGCTTCAACAGCGTGGGTCAAAGCGTCAAGACCTGTTGTTGATGTAATCTTCTTGGGAAGTCCTGTTGTAAGCTCGGGGTCAAGAACTGCAAACTTGGGTCTTAATACAGGGTCGTTAATAGCATACTTTTCGTGAGTCTGTGTGTTTGAAACAACAGCCGCAAGAGTGGTTTCTGAGCCTGTACCTGCCGTGGTGGGAACTGCAAAGAAGGGCGGAAGCTTTTTCATAACCTTCATAACGCCTCTCATCTGCGGAATTGTCTTGTTAGGTCTTACAACTCTTGCGCATGCAGCCTTGGCGCAGTCCATAGGTGAGCCGCCGCCGAAAGCAATCATAGCCTCGCAACCGTTTGCAACGAACATCTCTCTTGCTTCTTCAATATTCTCGATTGAGGGGTTGGGCTGAACACCGTCATAAACAACATATGAAATGCCCTGCTCCTTAAGCTTTTCAAAAAGTCCGTCAAGAAGGTTAAGGCTCATAAGTCCCTTATCGGTAACTACCATAACCTTGTTTATGCCTCTCTCTTTAATAACCGCAGGAAGCTTTTTGATAGCTCCGGGTCCGGTCAGAAGCTCGGGCTCAGACCAGTCAAGGAAGAACATAAACACCTTCATAATTTTCTGGTATGCTCTGTAATAAGCTGTTTTTAATGCCCACATTGGTAACATCACCTTTCAAATTTTTATTACATAATCATTGTACAATTTTTAAATGCAATTTTCAAGATGTTTATACAAGATATTTATGAAATATTTTCATAGCCTTTTCGCAATCCACGGAAATCTCTTTTATAAGGGCATCAGCGTCGGGAAATTTCTTTTCGTCCCTTATAAAATCAAGCACATGAATTTCAATAAGCTCGTTATACAGATTATCTTTATAATCTATAATATATGTTTCGCTGACAGCGGTTTTGCCGTTAAATGTCGGCTTTACTCCGTAATTGGTAACTGCAGGGCAGAACTTGCCGTCAATAAAGCAGGCTGTGGCATAGACCCCGTGCCTTAAATTAACAAAGCCCTCTGGCAAAATCTGATTTGCTGTGGGAAAGCCTAATTTTCTGCCTCGTTTTTCGCCGTCGGTTACGGTTTCAATATATGAAAACGCTCTGCCGAGCATAGCGTTTGCTTCTGTTATTTCGCCGTTTTCAAGACATTTTCTTATTCTTGTGGAGCTTACGGCTTTACCCTTATACATAACAGTAGGCACAATGTTAAGCTTTATGCTATTTTTGTCGCAAAGCTCCTTTAACACTTCGGAATTACCTGTTCCGCCCTTGCCGAAGGTGTAATTCTCACCGCAGGACAGCTCTTTTACATTAAGCTGTTTTAAAAGAATATCATAGAAAAACTCCTCTGCAGTAAGGTGCATTATTTTTTCAAAATTCATATTCACCTTGTTAATGCCGTATTCAGCGCAAAGCTTTTCAAATACTTTTTTGTGCATTATTTCGGGAGGAGCATTGCCCGTCAGAGCCTTCAGCGGATGCTCGTCAAAAATCAGGGCATACATTGGGTATTCACTCTTTTTAGCAGTGTTTATAACCGCCATATGCCCGAGGTGCAGACCGTCAAAGGTGCCGAGAGCCAATGATATTGAGTTTTTCTTATCAGACATTGACCAACAGCCTCCTGACGCTTAAAATCCCTTTTTCTTTTTCTGCCTGACCCAAACCTAAAAATTTGTTTTCGGGGGAGTACACCCTGTAAAGCGTGCTTTCAAATTCGCCCTTAAGCCTGTCAAGGCTCAGCTCACCGCCGTTTGAAAATCTTTTAGCCTGTGCAGGACTTACTGTGATTTGCCCGTAAGCTTCAAAGCATTTTTCAACGGGAATAATGTAATTGTTTATACTGCCGTTTTCACAAGCTTCTTTTATTTCGTCGATTGTGTGGCAATTCTCAATCGAAAATCCGTTTGCCGAGGTCCTGTGAAGCTCTGTCAGCACAGCACCGCAGCCGAGAGCCTTGCCTATATCGTCGCAAAGCGTTCTTATGTAAGTGCCCGACGAGCAGGCAACCTTCATAGTGAAGAGTTTGCCGTCAAAGTCCGATACTTCGAGCCTGTGAATTGTAACAGGGCGTGCGTCTCTTTCGACCTCAATTCCCTGTCTTGCAAGCTCGTACAGCCTTTTGCCGTCTTTGAATACTGCCGAGTACATAGGCGGCTTCTGCATGATTTCGCCACGGAATTGCAAAGCGGCAGACAATAAAGCTTCATTTGTAACAGACACCTCATTTTCACTTAAAACATTACCCGTAATATCAAGCGTGTCTGTGGTAATGCCGAGCTGAACTCTTGCTGTGTAAGCCTTGTCATGCACGGGCAGAAGCTCAATAAAACGGGTAGCGCCGCCGAGCGCAACAGTAAGAACGCCCGTAGCCATAGGGTCGAGCGTTCCTGTATGACCTGCCTTTTTTACGCCTAATATGTGCTTTACACGGTTACAGGCGGAAAAGGAGGTAATATCCTTTTGTTTGTCAAGTAAAATAATACCTGTCATATACTGTCCAGTTCTCTTGTAATAATGGCTAAAAGCTGTGCTTTTTCCTTTTCTAAATTCTCACGGCTGAATTCACAGCCTGCGGCTCTTGCATGGCCGCCGCCGCCCATTTCACCGCATATTTTGGTGCAGTCAACGGGGGCATGTGAGCGAAGCGATACCTTATATGTACCGTCTGTGCGTTCTCTCAGGGTAACACCTACAAGCACGCCCTCAATTTTTCTCGGAATTGAAGCAATACCGTCGCAGTCGCTTTCGTCAGTGCCCGAAGCATGAAGCATCTTTTGAGTAATGGTCATAACTGCACATTTACCGCCGTTATACATTTCAATAGTGTTGACCGCCGCCGCTTCGAGCAGAAAATATCCTCTTGATTTGGTTTCAAACATAGCCTTGTTGATTTCAACAAAGTCTGCGCCTGCCGATATAAGCCCTGCGGCAATTATATGAGTATAGTCGGTAACATTTGCAAATTTGAAACAGCCTGTGTCCGTTGAAATACCCGTATAGATGCAGTCTGCAATTTTTTTATCAATTTTTACGCCTAAAATGCCTATAAGGTCATAAATAACCTCGCAGGCGGCGGCGCAATCCCTGAGCAAAAGATATTCTGCATAACCTTTATTTGAAATATGGTGGTCAATGCAAAGCTTTACCTTGCCCTGATACCTGTCATAAACACCGTTGCCCAACAGCTTTTCGTCTGCCACATCAACCGCAATGACATAAGGGCTATCAGTCTCGCCAATATCGTCGGGACTGTACATATATGAATATTTTTTCGGTATTTTGTCACAGCACTGTACCTTTGCGCTCTTGCCTAAAGAACGCAAAGCATACATAAGCGCAAATGCGCTGCCGAGCGTGTCTCCGTCGGGATTTTTGTGCGTGAGAATCAGATAATTGTCATTATCCTTTAATATACCGACAGCAGTTTTTAAATCAATCTGTGTCATCGGAGTTCCTCGAAATGCTTTCTATTTTTTTGAAAAGCTCCATACCGTGCTCAACCGAGTCGTCGGCAATGAATTTTAATTCGGGAGCTTTGCGCAGTCTTAGGCGTGAGCCGACCTCATGGCGAATTTTGCCTGTTGCGCTTACAAGACCTTTAACAGCCTCTTTAGCTGTTTCAATGCCCTCAAGCGCACTGACATAGACCTTTGCATAGGACAGGTCATGGCTTACCTCAACACGGACTACGGTAAGAATTTTGTCCTTAACTCTCGGGTCCTTTAATTCACGCATAACAGCAATGATTTCTCTTTTAATGTCCTCAGACACTCTGTCAGCCTTATAACCTGCCATAATATCAGTCCTTAACCTCTTCCATAATAAATGCTTCGAGAATGTCGCCTTCCTTGATGTCGTTGAACTTTTCAAGTCCTACGCCGCATTCATAGCCTGAGGCAACCTCTTTGACATCGTCCTTGAATCTCTTGAGTGAGGAAATAGCGTCCTCAAATATTACTATGCCGTCACGGACAACACGAATCTGAGAATTTCTTGTAATTCTGCCGTCAAGCACATAGCTGCCTGCTATCATACCTGCAGAGGAAAGTTTGAAAACATTACGGACTTCAGCCCTGCCGAGTATAACCTCCTTGAATTTCGGAGCAAGCATACCCTTGATAGCTGCTTCAAGCTCTTCAATACAGTCATAAATAACTCTGTACATTCTCATATCAATGCCGTCACGCTCTGCGATTTCGGCTGCAACGGGGTCGGGTCTTACATTAAAGCCTACAATAATTGCATTTGACGCATTTGCAAGCATAACATCCGATTCATTTACAGCGCCTACGCCGCCGTGAATAACCTTAACCTGTACCTCTTCGTTTGAAAGCTTTTCAATATTCTGCTTAAGAGCTTCGACAGAGCCTTGAACATCAGCCTTAACAATGATGTTAAGCTCTTTCATATCGCCCTGTGAAATAGAGGAGAAGAGGTTGTCAAGAGTAACCTTCTGATACTGCCTGAATTCTTCTTCCTTAGCCTCCTGTTTTCTCTGCTCAACAAGCTCACGGGCAAGCTTTTCGTCGGTAACTGCGTTGAAAACATCGCCTGCCTGCGGAACCTCGGCAAGACCCATAATCTCAACGGGAACTGACGGGCCTGCTTCTTGGAGGGCTTTACCGTTTTCATTTGTCATAACCCTTACTCTGCCGACTGCAGTACCTGCAACAACTATGTCGCCTGTCTTAAGAGTACCGTTCTGAACAAGTACTGTTGCAACAGGACCTCTGCCCTTGTCAAGCTTTGCTTCAATAACAATACCCTTAGCGGCTCTGTTCGGGTTAGCCTTTAATTCAAGCATTTCTGCAACAAGGTTGATGGACTCCAGTACCTTGTCAATACCCTGATGCTGTTTAGCCGAAACGGGTATGCAGATAACATCGCCGCCCCATTCCTCGGGAACAAGTTCATACTCTGTGAGCTGCTGCATAATTCTGTCGGGTGAAGCGCCCGGCTTATCCATCTTATTGATTGCTACTA